>JALOCC010000054.1 GCA_023227945.1 Candidatus Omnitrophota bacterium | reverse complement strand
TTTTTGTAAATCATATTCAGTTTTCAATTATACCCCAGCTCATTTCTGAACTTTTCAGCAGGGCGCGGTGTCAAACCGCTTTCGCCTTTTTTCTTCAACACCGTAGACTTTAGCAAAATCGCCGCCGTCTGTCAAGTGCCTATAGAAATTTTTTCTGATTTTTTCTAAATCACGGAATCGAACCGTGTCTGGTCGCGTTTTAGCCATGAGGTTGCCACCTTCATAGCATCGCTTCCTTCTGACCTATTCAGAAAAATCAATTCATTTCTCAAAGAACATTTATCGTCAGGATTTTTGGGGTTTCCCTACTTATCCTTTCAACGCCGCACATCTTACTAAATACATTGCATGTTGTCAATAGGGTCTTCAAAGAATTTTTCATTTTCTTTTAACCCGTTCAAAAATGGTCAGCGCGACTGGATTTGAACCAGCAAATTCTTGAACCCGAATCAAGCGGTCTACCAAGTTGACCCACGCGCTGTTTAAAAATGGCAGTAGAAGCAGGATTCGAACCTGCACACACAATCGGTTAAGATTGTCTTGGGTTGAGTAACAGTCAACTGCCCTACCAATTTGGCCTATTCTACTATACTTCTAAACAGAAGTATTTCAAAGAACAAACTTGTAGACCTTACTTGAAGATAATACAAGATATTCTATTATTGAAGCTTTCGAGAGTCACTTATGACTCTACACCATAAACCACGAGAAGGTACTCCAATATGATACAGCAAGAGGGTGTCAGATTCGAACTGACAGAACCGGGTGTTAGCCGATTCAGATGTTTTCGAGACATCCGGGTTCAACCAATTCCCCCAACCCTCCTTAATATCAAATTTCAAAAACTGGAGGAGAGTGAGGGGTTCGAACCCTCGTGGGTTTTTGATTCCCGCAGGCTTTCCAGGCCCGCGCATTTACCAATTCTACCAACTCTCCAAAACCAACTTCTTCTCGTAGAAAACAAAAGACACTTTAACAGTTTTTTTTACCTCCCGTCAAGTGCCCTTCCCTTAAAAATCTTAAACTTTTTCTTAACGGTTAGTTCTTCTTACCTCCATTAGACAAAAAACGACTATATGATTTTCGCCCTGGAAGCAATTTTATCCTATTTGTCGTTTCTTTCATTCCTTCTCCTAACACATTATAGATTCTTCACGCAAACATTTTACAAATATCAAAATAAATTCATCCTATCTTTAAATATTCTGTAAATAATTTTCTGTCAACTCAAAGTTCCACCAATACAAATTCGTTTCATTTTAACTTCCAAAAATTTTTCCAACGGATTGATTTTGTCAACGGTGATTCCCTCTCATCGTCTTTATGATTTAGACATTCACGTAGTTTACGTAAAACAAGATTTGAAGCTTTACACAGCGATGGATCTCTACCGTAGGAAGCATCTTGACAAATCCTTGAAACAAGCAGAATCACGCTTTCAACATCTTTATGAGACATTGAACGAACCAAGGCAGAAGCCTGACAACCCGTTACGTTCTTTTCACTCATTCTATTCACCTTCTTTTATTTCTGAAAGAGCATTGGTTGGTGTTGAACATCTCCTGTTCCATGCGCAGAGAGCCTCTTCAAGGTTGTAATATTCGTCAGTCCTTGCACCGCACCAACCACATTCAACATAACTACGATATGGTTCATCGTGTTCCAAGAGCCGGCTGAAACCACAAAAAGGACACCTCAACAATTCTGAGGGAATACCGGCGTATAGTCTTTTAGTCCACTGTTTTATCAATCGTTTAATTTTTTTATCATGTTCTATCTATTCCTCTTATGGAATCATAAATGCTATTTTTCTTAACTGCCAACGTAGAAATTAGCGTTGAAGCGGTTATGATAATTTACTCTCTTGAAAAATCAACTGCGACAACCCGCTAACTCCCTCTCGTAGTCAGCGACTATACTGTCATGCACAGGCTGCAAGATTTTTTCGAAGAAGTTAGTCAACTTGCCGTTGTCGATTGTCCTGTTCTTATTTGTATGATAACAAAGCACGCCAAGCTTATTTGCTGGGCTACGATGTGTGAGCTCTTGTCCTATCTGTTTGTCTGTCTTCATTGTCTTTTCTCCTGATTGAGGAGCGCCTTGTTGGCGCTCCGGTTTACGTTCATTCCTCGCGAAACGAAGCTTGGTCGTTGGCAGCAAGGGCCTCCTCTGCTCGTCTCACGGCGGCACGCAGTATCTTCAACTGCCGTTGTTTTCTCGCGGTAAACGAAGTGCGGGCGGCGTTGATCGACGGACAAGCAAAGCTTTTTCTGGCAGATATCCCGACCCAGCGGACAAAATTTCCGAGGGTCGTAATATAATTCCCATCAGCGGGCGGAACATTTGACAGCCACACCCCTTTCGGGGTAATTTTGGCAACGTAAAATTCACGCACATGGAGCCGTACAGACGGCATGTGCAAACAGGAGTGGTCACAGGAACATGAAGCCTGTAGGTAATCTTCTACACGATACCAAACATCACCAATTTTTGCGGATGTCACGTATGGGACTCCTTGCACTTTTGGACCTTTATTATATGTCTAATAAAGAACATCAGCATTTTCTCGTCCTTATCCATTTCTATTTTGTTCATTCCTTTCATTTCACCCTTTAGGCCATGGCTGGCATCACATGTTGGAAAAAATCGAAAGATGTTTCATTTCGCGCACTGAATTTTCTGTTCTCTGCACAAGTAGATCTGCTGGCACAGACATCGCTCGAAATAATTCACGTTCAAAACGCACAATGTTATTAAAGATGTTCTCTCGATACAGAAAAGCGTCTAGTGGAAGTTTTAAAAAGAACTTCGAAATTTTCTTTTTTCGTTGGCGTTTATTCATTCAAAAGGCCATTTTCTGTTTAGTCGGGTCATTAAACCCTACTACGTCTTTCGATCATCGGGCGCAAACCATTTTTCAGCGTCGATCTCAAACTGGTTCAGTTCCAAGTCTCCGTCCCAAGAAGAATCCAAAGAAACAGAACCTTGACTTCCTTCAGAATCACCTTCTTCGATAAGAGAAGAAACAAGACTGTCAGGTGTCGTCTGCTGTGGGAATTTCAGATTGTCTGTTACCATGATCTTTCTCCTTTAAAATGTGAACCAATAAATCATCCCACTGAACCTTTATTTCACTCGGCCGGTGGCTTCCATCACAAAAAACCTGAATCCCGTCCTACGAAGAAAACACGTCCCCTAGAGAGTTCTTTAACACACGCCCTTTATAAACGATCAAGTGTGCCCGCATTTCAAGTTCAGCGGGAACAGCTCTCAACGGGCTTTCATCTTTACGTAACGTTTTGACATCCTTATCCATAATCTCCAATACCTTCACGGTTCTTATTTCCATTTTCTCGTTCCTTTCGTTTTTTAAAAACAATTGCTAACCGCGCCAGCCAACGGTTCACCGCGCCTCATTTCCGATATTCTACTTGCGTTGTCGATAGATTACTCCAATAATCATTATTACCGCAGTAAGAGGCCAAATCAGCGACCAGAAGAGACTAGCCCATGCACGATACGGAATCCCCGACTCGTACGTCTGCATGGCGTCTTTCCCCATGTTGAATAGTGCGATTGCCAAGTAAGTTTCGAGTGTCATGTCTTTTACATCGTTTCAAGCAATGCATGAATTGCATTCAAACTGGCAATCTTATCAGCATCAGGTGCTGGAATTAGACGCATAGCGACATCCATCTGTTCAAGTTCTTCCTTTTTATTCACACCAACCAAACCGATAAGAGCTTTTCTTAAAAGCGCAATATCATTTTCCGCTTTTCTCATCGGGTGTTTCTGGCACACTTTAATATGTTCAGTAAGGACATCGCTTCCCCACGCTGAAGTTTCTTGCGGATATTCATGGCCGCAGTACACGCAAGTCAGGACTCTGTTTTCCATCATTATTCTCCTTTTCAAAGGTTGTGACGCAATTCTGAAAATCTCGTCCCTGTATATTTTCTTGATCCCGTTCCTAAAAAGTTACATATGGATAACTTGGAACGGGATAAGGAGTTTTATTAGGATAAGCAGGAAAATTTGTTTCTTGTTCATTCGTTTTTTCGCAATAGCAAGGACAACTGCTCACCCAAGGTGCGTTTACTCTTCCGCACTTAGGACATATCCATCCCATATTTTGTTCACTCATTTTCTTTCTCCTTTTTGAACATGTAACCGTCAGAAGGACAAAATAGATGTATATTCATTCAATTATCCCACTGATTGACTGCATCCTTCGGTAATCCACGTATGATGTTAACAATTTATTCTTGTTTTTATTCTACCATTTTTTCATTTCCCAATCTGATGAAATCAAGATTTCATTCAGTTGTTCTTGTGTCGAAGAATAGATTAGGAATCCGTGATTTTTAAGATTTACAACACCGTATTCCGATCCTTCCGGTATTGCTTTCAAAATCAAATCTTTTTCCCTATAGTCTCCGCAAAACCGATATTCATTGGTTTCAGAAACATCAAAAGAATAACTTCCCGGTTTTAGAAATGCATGTCCGTGAATCATATATTTGATCTTCGTCAAATGAACATAAAGGGAAATCTGTATCGGCGCATCAACACTTGGTTTCATCTGCCCTCCATAATAAACCAAATCGTTTTCAAGATAACAGGGAACCATATCTTCAGCCGTTAAACCTGTTTTATCACAATTTCTCGGACTGACAAAAACAACACCGGTACCCGAACAGCTTGGGAAAAGATTCTGACACCTTGTGCTTATATTTCCGAAAAAACGGTTTCCACAGCTTTCCATAATCTTTTCTTTAATCATATTGTTTGCTTTTATAAGATATCGGATGCTTTCTTTATCTCTGGTATAGCCGTCAAGGCCGTTTAGATGCGTTGAGCCGAGTCTTACGCTTTCCCTTGTCTGTTTATATAGGTCATTGATAGCCTTGCACAGAACGCTGATTTCGGAGGTATTGCACCAAATGTTTCCCAAGGCATCAATCAATTCAAATTTAAAAGGGTTTTTGTCTTTGTAAATACAGATAACGGCATTCCCTTGCATTTTGAAAATGCGACTTACGGCATCAAATCGCGTATAGTCTTCCCGCATGACCTTGGAACAAATCAAAACATCCCCAATCTTCTTGACAGGATAATGTTTGGGTTCTTCATTTCTGATATCCGGCATCCAAATCATGGTGTCTATCCATTTATTTGAATTGTATAAATCCTGTATGAATGATGGTGTATTCAAAGAATGTCCATTCATCGATATTCCGCTACCGTAATTCAATAATTCGGTTTTGATTTTATCGACAATGCCAGAAACCCTGCTGTTTTTTCCGTCAATCGTTCCACCGTAGATGAAAAAATTCATTTATACCAACCTTTCTTTAACCATTCTCCGAAATCCAAACAACTGTTTTCCCTTATAAATTTCCGATACCGCTCCTGACTTCTGGTAAGAACTTTTTTTACGGGTTCGTTCTCTCTGACAAACTGTTTACCCTTTTCGGTCACATAAAACAAGTTGTTCCCGATAAACGCCGTTGGGGTCTTCTCCTTTGTCATATACCCTTTGGCAAGCAAACTTTCACAAATTGAGATATCTTCTCCCGCCGGATCATAAAAATTCCTATGCCAAGTAAGATTTCCTTCCCAATCCGTTCCTAAACTGTGTCTTAAAATCTTAAGTTCATTTTCTGTTGTCATTTCTTCCCTTTTTTGAAACATAGATAAAGCTTAATGCTTCCAATTTGTTTTGTCAAGTCCGTATGAAAAATCAATACATGATAAGATTACTGACTTTTATCTTCTTCTGTTCCTTCTTTTCTAACAAATCTTTCCTTGCTTTTCTCCAATATGTTTTTCCTTTTTTACTTGTTGTCTTTAACAAAACCGTTGGATATGGTTCTATCTGTTTGGCTATCTTTACCCATAAATTCGGAAACCACATTTGGGTTATCTTCTTAAATTCAGGTCTCCAAACACAAATTACTTCATCCCCGGACTTGAACATATCTGCATATTTCTTGAAATGTTCCGAAGTTTCTGTTCTTCCTTCTACACAAAGATTGACAATGCTTCTAGATGTGTTTCCTTCTTTCTCTCTGATTTCTAATATTTTTGCGATGACATATTCTTCGATCATTATCTTTTCTCCTTCCTGTATATATGTTTTATATCTTTTCCATTTCTTATTTTTTAATCCTTTCCTACTGTATTTAAGGAATACCTAAATCAGAAGACAATAAGAAAGAAGCTTTAAAACCGATATCCCCAAAAAAGAATAAGAAATATATTGCCGAAAGAAAAAAAAGGAAGAGAATCATCATTTCCCAGTCTGATATTGACATTCGGCAAGCAAGGAGAAGTTGGAGAACACGGTTCCACCCCTTATCTAAAGCAAAGATAAAGAATGAAACCCTATTTTCCTATATTCTGAAAAAACAGAATATGACACATGCTTAGATACTTAATTCGTATAAGCTTAGGGGAAGGTTTTCAACAATGTCCTATGCTAGTTCAGGTATTTATCCCGAAAATAAAGCAGGGATGCAGAGGTCTACTCAGTTCCGTCGTGTCACAAGCTGAATGTTGAATTTCACAACATTCCCTATTTCCCTCGTCCTCCGGCGAAACCCCGTTCGCGCCTAGACTTGGCTGACTAAAGTGGCCTGGAAATAGTCCTGACAGATCCCCACAATAGAAGTGTCTCAAATCTATCATCGCGGGCAATGCCGTATTTTTCAAACCTTTTTAGTTTCACATGTTTTATCATATGAACCACATTGCTTCAAAAATGCGTTTCTGTCAATCTTTAAGCAAGGGGGTGTTATCCACTGTCTTGCTCCGGACCTTCGCCTGTGGCTCGCCTAGACCCTGTTTAAGAGGGGTTTACGATGTCCAGAGGGTACACTAGCCATTATGTTATCAAGGTAATAGCCTAACCTTATACTTACGTACAGTCCTGATATAGACAACCGTTTTTAATTTTTCAGGAAACCTTATAGCAAATTCAAGAACTTGATCTTTTTAGCAAGATACCGAGTCCCTCCTTCGCTGATAGGCCTTTTGATTTCCGTCATGCCTTTGATTTCAACCCTACACCAAACGCGTCGTTCACCGGTCTTTAAAACCATTTTAAGATGCGGGGCATAGGGTTTATATGTGCAATGCCAACCGGGTCTTACTGCAAATCCTTTTGTTGGGATACATTGCGAAGGCATCCACTTTCCAAATTGAATTATCTGTTTCCTATTGATGAACAGAGGACCAAAACTTCCATCTTTCCTGATTCTTATGAGTTTGTAAGCTTTCATTTATTTGAAAAGAACCTTTAACCTTTATAGAAATGACCTTCGAATTGACAAAGCAGATGTCCGCAAGACGGACATCTAAATGTAACAGATCCGTCTTTCCACTCTTCTTCATCTACTTCTATTTCCCCTTCTGAAAAACATTCATCTGGTTCTCCAAATAGGGGAAAAGAATCGGTGTAACATCCACAAAAATATTTCACTTTCATTGTCGGCTCTTTAGTCCCGAAAAAAGGAATTAGTAATATCGTCGAAATGGAATATGATAATCATCTTTTTGTCTTCCCATTTGACATCGCAACTGGTTTTCCCATTGCTGTTTTGTTCCAATGTTTTAAGCGTTTGTGAAAGTGTTGAAGAAGAAACACGGTCATGATCTTTAAGGGAATTATAAGTCGTAGCAATTCCTATCCCGAAAACCACGATAAATACCATCGCCACACAGGCAAGGAACAACAAATAGAAATTTTTCATTTACGATTTTTCCTAAGTCTCGATTACAGGAAGACTACCCTTTTCGAGAATATTGCGCATCTGTCCTTTGCCATATTGCAGGTCTCCGAAAAGCTTAAGTTTTTCATTAACCAGCCATTTGACAGCACATTCAAGTTCAATGATACGACCGATTAAAACATCATTATCCAATTTCTTTACTTCATCAACTTTCATTTTATTCTCCAAAAGATTAACCAAAGTTCTTCTGTCCTTATATCTGACGCTTCATATATTTAGGACCGAATACCTGCATCAACAGCTTATAAACGGACATATGATTCCGGATCATATTTTGACAAATCGAGGTCAGACAATTTTGCCCATTCTTTTACTTCTGGCAACCAATCTATTTCGAATGTTGAACCTGAAGAATCAAATTCTGTGCATTCCGCTTTGATTCTTGTCGTCGATAATATTGCTTGTCGAAGTGCTTTCTTAATTTGTTCTTCTGATGTTGTTTCTTTATTCCTGTTATTTAATAACAGTTTGAACTTTTTCCACATCGTATTCCTTTTTGTATTCACTACCCCAAATTGGAAGCTTTGCCCATTCAATATGTGCTTTTACAAAATCAACACATTTATTGAAATCTTCGCGAGAGATGTGCTCAGAATGAAGTTCAATTTCTTCAGAAGTATCCCAATATTTGACACATATTGATTCAAGTCTTTTTACTTCCCTAAGTGTAATTCCCTTTCGCTTTCCATAAGAAAAATGAATATGAAAACATTCACTGAACATATCATCTGAAACTTTTCTCCAAAGACATACCTCTGTACAACCACGAGGATCACAGTGAGGACAACCATAATTAGATTCCATGATAACCTTCTTTGCAATATCATCAGGAATCTCTTTGCCATTTCCAACATATGGCTTAAGAAGCATAAGCTTTTTAAGAAGTTCAGAATTTCGCCCTAAAATTTGCTTTGCATATGTTTTAGGGCTTATTTTTGCGAGCTTAACGAGAATTGGATTCATTTTGTTCCTTGTATTCGAATTCGATTGTTACTCATTAGTAACAGTGATTGTTGCAGAAGTATTTGTTGGCATATATGTGAATGCTGATGAACGCCAATCTGTTCTTACCTCTCCTTCTTTTAAAACATTAGTATCAGCTTTTATAACAATTCCTACGGTGTCAGTAATAAACATTACTATACGTTTACCACTATTACTTATAAGTACACCTATACATGGAAATTTGTTTTTATCTTCAACAGTAATATTCTCATCATCTTGAACATTCGTCTTAACACTAATCATTTTCATTCTCCTTATTCGTTTGTAATAGTAAGATTTAATGATGTTCCAGAATCCATGTATCTAAAATATCCTGGAAGCCAATCAGTACGAACATCTCCGACATGGAAAATTAAATCATTGCCTAATTGAACAACAATTCCATTGCTTTCGCTAAAAAAAGCGACAATAGCTCCTGTAATAATATTTTGTCCAAGACAAGGAAACCGATTAACAGTTTTAACTAGACGAGTTTCTACTACTTTATCGAATTTAATATTTAGCATTATTATTCCTTTTATTCGTGATTTCCGCCATTGTGAATATGAATCGGATTTTTACAATTCCCTTTCAATAAATGACTTTAAAATATCATTTGTGGTTTTCTTATTATCGTGGATGTCATTAGTCACGGAATCAATTTCCCACTGAAGACGCTCTTCTGTCTCTTGAGCGTGATCAAGACGAAAAATTACCGCCTTTACTTTCTCTTCACCATTAAGGCTTGTCTTTACCCAGTTTCCAGTATCGACTTGCCCGTCTTTGATAAACAGTGCAAATTCTTCTCCGCTAGTGTAGCGTTCAAAAATGATCTTAAGGTCTTCCTTTTCTTTACAAAGGATTCCGTATCGAAACGCCCGTTTTGCAGGAAGGGCGGAAGTAATAAAATAATCTCCAATGTCAATATCTGAAACGTTCATATTTTTATCCATCAAAGTGTATTATACTGTTAGTTATTCTTTTCTTCATATAAACCACAGGACAAACCAGAAACCGCGAGATCCTGAACAATGTCAACGATTGCTGAAATCGACAATCCGTATTTTTTAGAGACTTTCACAATATTCATTTCCTGAACCGTAGAACCGCCAGTCTTAAAGGAGATGACTTCTTTGCAAATGGTTTGCATCCCTATTTTTTTAATTTCTTGGATGGCGTTTACAACCTTCTCATAATAGTCCATGTCAAAAATTCCTTTCGTTGCTTTCAATACTGATACATTACCAAAATTTTTGAATCTTGTCAAGAGAGTTGGAATAATACCAAGACAGAAAAGATTCAAAGACAAGATTTTCGAATTCAACAAAAGCATCGCCATGATCTCCCCTTGCATGTTCACACCTTTCAATATGGTGGGTAAGTTCATGAATAATTGTCGTCAGACAGGCGTTACAATCCTTGACATGGATTTCACCCCTAAAATAATGGGCACTTGCACTCTGGTCTACATCCGGGCTTCTAAAAACAAGTTTCTTAATACCTCTGACAAACAGTGTTTTACAGACATATTGGCAGATGTCAAAATATTCAGGCTTTTCGAAATAAAGAGGAATCCGTTCTTTCTTCATTTTCCGACGAATAATCTTTTCATTTTCTCTCGCTTTGGAATAAATCTCGGAAACACGTTCTTCTGCTTCTTTTTTGGCATAATGACCAAGAGGCAAATCAAGCGTTGCTGTAAGTGTCCTGATGACTTGGTAGCTTGTTTTCATGTTTCCAATATACCTAACTACTCCGTCATTGTCCATCCCCTTTAGGCAAAAAACGGAACCCATAGAACATGATAGCATCTTCTACTTCAGAAAGGATTTTCTTCTCTTCTTCAATTTCCTTTTCTGAAAATTTTCCACATTCCTTCATGATTTCAAAAAAGCTTAAGGCTTCTTGATAATGTTCCATAAGTTTCTGACAACAATAGATGGAATCTGTCTTTAGCAATTCCTCGTCTTTTTTTGTGCCTCGACGC
This sequence comes from Candidatus Omnitrophota bacterium, assembly GCA_023227945.1. Lineage (GTDB taxonomy): Bacteria > Omnitrophota > Gorgyraeia > Duberdicusellales > 4484-171 > JAJYOP01. Next base: position 1,908 of record JALOCC010000054.1, on the reverse strand, counting down.
TTCGGAGAACCTCTTGAAGTTTTTCTTTTGTCATACTGTCCTTTATGCAGTTAGGAGAGGAAGGGTCTTGATTTGGATATTTGTCAAGAACAGGGATTCTGCTTCTTCTTCGTCAATTCTCATTTCTTCACTTGCTTGTTTCGAAGATTTCAACCAGCCCAAAAGCCTACCGGCCTCAATATTCATAGCTTTCATGAACTTCTGATTGAATTTCAAATGAATATTTCCGTTCTTATAAATTCGGATGGTGCAGAAAACTTCTTGTTTGAAGTCTTTGTCTTTTTTTTCTGTTTTGAAATAAAAGGTTTCAAGCTGCCCATATTCCCAATCCCGTTCGTAACTATCGTTGATAACATCGAAACCAAGATTATTTGCAATCGTGAAGATGTCATTGATCATACCGGCGGTACGAGTGGAAAGACGCCTCTGATGGCTATAACTTTCAAGTGCGCTCCAATGACAAAGAACAATGCGGTAATCAAGACTATAATGAGACGCCCTTTCGTCGCCACTGCGGCAATAACGCCAAGTGTCTTTGGTCATATGAACATTGCTTTTATAAGCCTGTGCATTCTCTTCCCGTGTCATATCCTTATAAACATCGAGAAGCTGAGAATCAATATACTTGTTGGCGTTTTTAAGAGCCCACATGACAATAGCATAAACGTTTTCTGTCGTGAAATCGATGCCGGTATACTGATTCATTTTATAGAGCATTTCATTGCGGGTCTTGGAAGTCAAACGCTTTGTGACAGATTCCAAACGGGAAAAAAGTTCCTCCCAGTAATGTTTCTTCAAACCGTTAACTTTTTCTTTCAGTGCTATTTTGACATTGGAAACATTAACTCCGATTTCTCGAAGAATTTCAGGATCGATCTTGCTGACATTCTGATAATTTTCAATAAGCTTTGACAACCCATTCAGATAGAGTTCAACCAGAACTTCGATTTGATTCCTACCTCCTACGAGTTCGTCTTTCTTGTCTTTTTTCTTTTCTTCTTTGATGACTTCGGGGGTAGAAAATTTAAATGTTTCGTTAAACCAAAGATCAAAAGGGTCAACATGATCCCTAGATTTTCCCCCGTTCAGGTTAATGTAAAGAATATCGATATTTGCGCGAGCCTTTCTTTCTGCGTCCTGAAAATCTCCGCTAAAAAGAATTTCCGCTTCTGAATTTCTCTTTTCAAGAGCCAACTTAATTTTAACACTGTCTTTCCATCTCTGGGGAATAATAAGAAAGATATTGTTACAATTTGATTCTAGAATGATACGGCTCGCCCATGACTCAAATTCGCTATACGGAGGATTCGAAAAAATGACATCAACATTTTTGTCGATCAGCGTCTGATTATTAAATTCAGTTCCCAATATAATCACGTCTTCCGGTAGGTTCTGAAGCAGAACGGATGACTTTTCAATCGCGAATTTCTGGCTGATTCCGTAATACCCTTTTGAATACTCTTCATAATCCCGAATAAATTCTTCATGTATTTTAGACAATACACGTCCATCGCCAGCCCCGACATCAAGGCATGAAAATTTGCTGTGGTCATAAATTTCACACAGCTTTTTAGCCACGACCGAAATCATTTCATCCGTTGTAGGATACCACTCAAAATCCTGCCCGCTGGTCTTAACTTCTTCAAGTAAATTCACAAACAAACTTCCTTACTTAACCGTTTTGACAACATCATACCAACAGGATTCCCATTTGTCAATATTATCTACAATTGTATCTGCAAAATCTTCCATATTATATAAGAAAGAACTTTCACCCAAATAGTGTTCATAGGAGTATCCATAGGGGTGTCTTCCATAGGAATATTGATTTATTCTCTCTTCATAAGAAGAAAGAGTTAAAGAACTACACGTCCAGATATTTTTACGGCATTTCGTCAAGAAAATTTC
>JALOCC010000005.1 GCA_023227945.1 Candidatus Omnitrophota bacterium | reverse complement strand
TGGCATCTTAAGTTTAATCAATGCCTTCATGGTCTCGCCTATCTGGAAAGATGCATCTTGATATTCGGTAGTAACAGGATGCTGCACTACCAATAAAAACGGTTGATTAGTGTCTACAGGAAAGTTGTGATTTTTAATATAATCTTTGATATAACTATCGGGCTGACTCCCTACTTTGCTTGCTATGTCCATGGAAGGACATCCGGTGATGAAAATTCGTTTAGGGTTTTCGCCCATTTTTTTTAGTCTCGATGCGCACTTGGCATTAGTTACTAAATGTATGTGCGCAAGTTTTGTTATTGCGTTACGCACATTATGGTCAATAGAGCCGGATGTTTCTCCTCCTTGCGTGTGCACAAGCGGAATGTTCATATAGGAAGCTGCTACTGCCGTTGCAAGCGTTTCGTATCTATCAGCTATAGTAATCACCGCATCCGGCCTATGGTTATCAAGAAGCGTTGGCAATTCCAGCAAGCCTATCCCTGTAGATTTAGCCATAGTTATAGGATTTTCGCCTTCTAGAGTTATCCTGATCTCTTCATCTATCACAAAGCCATCCTTTAACATAATATTAACTGCTTCGCCAAATCTGGGAAGCAGCATTGAAGCTCCAACTACTATTCTTAACTCCAGGTCTTTGTGATTTTTAATCGCGATGAGGACAGATTTTATTCTTGCGTAATTTGCACGGTTAATAATAACTACCATTATTTTACGTTTCATATTTATTCCTTTTTATTTAAATTGGTTAATATGAAGTAAGGTGTTTTTTCTAATTTTTACGCGGCTAACCTTCCCAACAATAGTATCGATCAAAACAGGCGAAATACCTGTTCCGGGTTTCTTCTGGCAAATAAAAGTCCTGGTAATCTTTGTATGGGCAGGAATGTCGCGCTTTGCCACCAGACTTTTCTGAAAGGTATCACGCACCGCCCCCAGGCTTCTTAAGGTATTTTTATCAAATGGTTTTAGGGCTGTTTCTATTGCCCGCACTCCTTCGATAAGGCTTCTCATTTCTTCCTTCACTAACGAAGCTTTATGGTCCGGCCCGTAAAGACTCTTATCGATAGTAAAATGCTTCTCAATTATGCACGCTCCCAAAGTTACTGCCGCAAATGCGGTATAATTGGTGGGTGTGTGATCGGAAATGCCAACAGGACAATCATAGCGCTTTTTAAGCGCCCAAATGACACCAAGCCCCACTTTTTCGTAAGGACAGGGGTATTGCGAAGTGCACTGCATTAAGATTAACTTGTTGTTATATTTTCTTATAGCTGAAACAGCTCTATCAATTTCTTCCCACGAGCTCATTCCCGTTGACATAATGATAGTTTTTTTCTTCTTGGCAACATAATGCAGAAAAGGTATATTCGTGAGCTCTCCTGAAGCTATCTTAAAAGCGCTCACGCCTATCTCTTCTAATAAATCAACGGCTTTTTCGGAAAAAGGAGAAGAAAGAAATATAAGTCCTAAATTTTCTGCATATTTTTTTAAAATTATGTGATCTTTCTTGCTAAGTTGCATCCTCTGCGTAAATTTATAACGCGGTTCCTTAAAATGCGGCGGAGTGGCTCCGTCATCTATCATTTCTTCGTAAGCAATGTGTGTTTGGAATTTAACAATATCACAGCCGGCTTCATAGGCATCTTTGATTAATTTTTTGGCTTGAGAAACTTTACCATCATGGTTATTACCTATCTCTGCTATAACCAGAGTGGGATAACCTTCCCCAACTAGCCTATCTCTAATTTTTATCTTTTTGCGCTCACTTCTCATCTATTCCATCATGTAGCCAGTATCTGCCTTTATTATAGACCTTGCCGACTTTATTCTCTAACTCCGGGGAAAGAATACGTAATAACTCCTTACCCATGATTCTGTATTGTTTTCCTATTTTTGCAGTACGAATGATTCCCTTTTTGATAAGACGCATAGTAGTAGAAGGGCTTATTTTAAGCAGTTTTTGGGTTTCCTCAGTAGTATAGACTTCATTTGGACGTATTTCCATTATCTATTTCTCCTTTGCGCGGTATTATAAGGATTTTTCACTAATTGTCAAACTTTTTCTTTAATAATCACTAGTAGTCATTAGTAGTCAAATTATTAGAAGGGGCAGGCGTTTTTTATTTACCGGCTTTTCTAAAGTCATAGATAAATATAGAATAACCCGCTTTAGCTGTGGGTTCATGGACAGAAAACCAAGGAACATTTTCTAGATATTGTGCGCTTATTGCATATATTTTGTTGAGAGGCTTTATACGCTCAGCATAGCTAAATTCTTCAAAATTTATACCATACAACGCAGGGTCGTCTTGTCCAAAATATTCAAGCGTAATTTCTTTTATATCATTCTTCTTCATGTATTTTGAAAGTGCCGGAAGGTTTTGACCCCAATCAATATTTGAATCTCTTAGATACTTCCAGCCATGATTTGCTCCGCCGATAAATTCGTTAAAATACGAAAGATAATGCGGCCAGGCAAAGATATTTGCCAAAACTAACCATATTGCTAATAAGGCTACAATTGTTCTCTGCGCATTATTTTTAATAAGCCGGATAATCCGTGAAGAAAAGATAATGCATAGCGGGTAAATGGGCAAAATATACCTTGTGCCCAATTGTAGCTTACTCATTGAAGCAGCTAAGAAAATAATCGCCGCGGGAAGAATAAGATATAATTCATCTTTGCTGAGCCGTTTATACAGTAAAGAAAAAATAGCCATAAATAAAAAAAATATCATAACAACCGGTGTTTTTATTAAGAAAGCTACTACATAGTATAAATAGCTGCCGCGATTCGACCATTTTCCCAAAAAAAACATCCGATGGCTTTCTTTATTATGCTTCATCACGCCCAGGAAACCTGTAATGTAGGTAGTTAACGGTAAAGGGTTTTCTTTTAAAAAAGTTTCGGTCTTGTGCGATAACTCATTGTTCCAAAAAGGGATAATTTTTACGCCTAAATTTTGTACAAAAGCTATCTTTTCTTCCTGTTTTGTTGTTTCTGCTAAGAATGGCTTCATTCTACAACCATAACCTAGCCATATAGTGACAATTGATATTACAAAAATTAGAATCAACGAATTGAATATTTTTGAAAATTTTTTCTTAAATAACAACCATTCTGTTAAGGCTAAAATTAAAAATATTGGATAAAATATAACTGCGCTATATTTTGATAATTGCGCTAACCCTAAAGTAATCCCTGCCATAAAAAGCTTTGTTTTCGTAGGCAACTTCATAAACTTCCAAAAAGCATATAAAGCAAGTAACATAAAGCATGCAGCAGTAATATCCGTAGTGGCTAAGCTAGCATGCGCTATAATCTCCGGTGTAAAACAAAACAAAAATAAAGCAAACAGCCCGGCTCTTCTACCGTAGATTTGCGAAGCCATAAGATAAGTTAAAAATCCTGTAAATATCCCTACAAAAACCATGGCCAACCTGCTTAATAATAGGATAGTGCGAGATTTTTCTTTGTTGTATTCAAAGAAAAACTTTCTACCGAAAGCTGGCGTATCTGCTTCCTGCCAACTTTTATCGTCAAATGGCGCTTTTAAATCAAGAAATGCCAAGGGAAACGCCATGATATATCGAGAAAGAGGCGGATTGGATGGATTTAGCCTAAAATCCCATTTTTTATAGTAGCTATAACCTGCGGGTATATGATGAGCTATTTCGTCGCAGGTGCCTGATTGTTGAAGCATGCTTGAAATAGCTAAGGCAGAAAAAATACTAAGTAATAATATGACTATGATAATTTTCTTCATCTTTTGCTAAAAAAGTTTGGTTGATATTTAAAAATCACTGTGTGTTTTCCTTTATCTATAGCTACTGCCTGAATCAAACCCCAGGCCTTAAGAAGCTCCCGTTTCTGTCCATCAACATAAACGCTCCACCCGGGATAAAAATTCTCCGAGAAAACCAAAAAACCCGCCTTGTCTGTTTTGATATCTATCTTAGCGAAACCGTGGGCATATTTCAGCAATTCTAAATTTCTAGTCGGTTGCAACTTTATATCTCTATCAATACTTTCAACGAAGAATACTCTCCCGAGGTAATCTTTCATTTTATAAAGAAAGGTGTCGTTTTTCGCTTTAACTATTTCTAAAAAATCATAATTTAATTTTCGATAAGTTATAACATATTTAACATTGAGCAATCTTAATAAATTATATTTTTTTAATATAGCGTCTTCTTTGGGAGAATTAAGCCCTAATGAATCATCAACGATCTCCAGCTCTAAGGCCGCGTCACGATAATGTTTAAAAGCAAGGGGCGTATAACAAGCAACACTGTCAATATCATATATTATATTTGCGTTTGGGAAGGTCCAGTTGGGTAATTTTTCTGATTTTATATCAAACGGCATAATTCTAAAAAATTCTTTATCGTTCTTTAAAATTTCGAAAATTTCCGGGTTGTGAGGCATTAAATTAGAAAATGGCCCAATATTATTCCTAAGGCCTATGCCATAAAAACTAAATATAAACAGATCTAAAATAATTAATGCAACTATAATTTTTTTTAACCTATTTTTGCATAAAATAGGCAGCATTAATAAACCGGCGATGACAAAAATCCATGATATTTTTACGAATATGCTGGAAAAGGAAAAACTAATCACAAGCTTATTGTAAATCAGCTCAACCTCTTTTAAATAATACTCAATGCCGTGACGATGATGCGGCATTTGATATATAAAATTTTTGACATACCAATTACCGGCGCTAATAATTTCGCCCTTAAAAAGGTGTAGCAATAATTTCATCGACAGGAATATAGCGCCGGAAAATAAAAGTATTTTGTTAAAAGCAGAAAAAGCTCTTTGTTTATTCTCATTTTCTTTCGTTTTAAAAAACTTTGTAAAACCGCAGCCAGATAGAATAGATAATGCAAATGTGCTGAAAAATAAAAATTTTGATGGATTCCTAAAAACATAAAACTTAGTGAGCTTTAATATCAAAACATATAGCGGGTTATAACCTCCTAAAGATAGAAATAACGAAAATAGGAATATAAAGAATACCGCCCCCAGGGGGGTTTTGTATCTAAAGTTATAAAAATTAAATATTATAAAAAAAATGCTAAAAATTCCCACATAAAACTCGTTTCTCATTAAAAATGCCAAAGAAGTAAATGGAAAAATAAGCCCTAATATGCCTACCGGAGAAAAAGAACCCCAGAGCGCAAATCCTAAGTTTACGATTCCGCGGTTAGAAAACTTCGCCAATTGATATGTAAGAAAAAACTGTGGCAAGAAAATAAGGAGAGATACCGCGCAGAAAAATAAAAGTGAAAAAAATATTTTCTTTAAAGATAATTTTTCCGAAATTGCTCTGTATACAAAATATAGTACATAGAATAAGGCGCTGTATGCCGCCATCTGAATGAATCCGGCCAAAAACTGCAAACCCAAAATAATGCCGGCAAATAAAACATATTTTACTTTTTGTTTTTCAAAAAATAATTCAAATAGAAATAGATTTAGAGGAAACCATGCTAAAGTTCTTAACGTTATTATGTTATAAAAACAACCCCCATAAGAACTTGAGAAACAAAAAAGTAAGCTGGCAAGATAACCGCCTATCTGATCTGCTCCAATTTTGCGTACGTATAAGTAAGTAAAAACACCGCCCAATATAAAGTGTAAAATAATAGAGTAGTTATATGCCGCCTTAAACGGTAAGAAAAAGAACATAAATATGTTTAAAGGGTAAAAACCACCTATTTGCCCTTCTGCCATCAGGGGAAAACCGCTTTGCATATATCCTATCCAATACGGAAAATTAAAGTTTTTAAGTGATTCGCTATAAATTTTAAACCAAGGAAAAAATTGGACAAAGTTATCTCCATTTAAGAAGCTGGAACGCATAAATATTAAAGGATAAAGAAATAGCAGTATAGTGGCCAAGAATCCTAAAATAAATCCTGAATGTTTTTTAAATAATCTCATCTTGTCTTATCTTATATATAATTATATATGGCCCGGATTTTGTTCTTGAAAAAAGCTCTTTATCTTTGACCGGTAAACAAGTCTCATCCACCATATCATATGAGCTACGAAACTGACTATCTTTATACGGATTAAATATCGCTACAGGCTTGTGCCTGGAGTAAATAACTTTATGCAGCGCTTTTGCCTTATCAGAGCCGGTCATATTATTAAAAACAATATATTCTATCTTATATTTCTCTAAGTTTTCTGCGTCGCCGGTGATTATTGGCCAAAGATTTAAGAATTGCCCGGCGCCCTTAGCCTCATCTCCGAGATAATAAATCTCATAAGTTTTATTTCCTTTAAATGCTTTAATCTGAAAATCTAATTTTTTATTTTTTAGCATTTTAAGTTCCGGCTGTTTATCAATTATTGTTTGTTTTTCTTGAAGCTGCTTGGTGGTTTGGCTTAATTGCGGCATAAAAGAAGTATTGTCAAAGAGTATTCGGGAAGAAACAGGAATGTGCTGCTCTATCCAATGTGCTGCGGACAGACGCGTGTCTTCGCTTGCAAAAAGCATGTCAGCCTTAATAGACTTTATTACTGTGGGCAACATAACAATTACAGAAATAATAAAACATAGTGTTTGAAGAAGTTTAGGCCTGGGCCATTTAGAGAAAAAATCAAAAAGAATGTATCCTAAACCTATAGCTAAAAAAGGTATTAAAACTAAAACATATCTTGAGAATGGTTGGCTTGCGTAGGCGAGGTGGATATAAAAACAAAAAGGGAATAAGACAAGAAATAAGGCTATTTTATATTTTCGTATAAGCATCAAACATAAACCTGCTATTGCCAAGAGTGTCATGAAACCACCTATCCCTTCAAATAAAGAATACGTAAGGTGATGGCCCCATCCTATATAACCATGGCGAATACGCGTGGTAACCGAATACAAAAAGAACTTCCAGTCCAAGAAAGCAAAAGGATTTGCAAGAAGAAATGTTGCAATAATAACACCGGAAGCCATGGCTAAGTTTAGATTAAATAATTTCCCTGCAATATTTTTCTTGGAAACATAAAAGTGTGTATACAAAAAAGGCACCAATAGCAAAATAGCATTATACTTAGTAGCTGCTGCTAAAGCTATAAATATGGCAGACATTGCATAGTTTTTCCTGTTGGCCTGTTTTATAAGAGACGCCATCTTAATATATGCAAGCAGTACCCAAAACACCAGAAGGTTATCTGTATAAATATAGTGCGCATTAACGGTATTGATAAAGCTTATAGCCATTATCGATGCTGCACAAAGCGCTACTTTTTCTGAAAAAAATATACGCGCCAACCTATATGTCAAATACACGTTGCAGATGCTAGGTACAACTCCAATTACAATTCTTCCTATTACATAAAAAGGAGTAGGATTTCTAAAAAAACTTATAGCAAATACTTCTGTGTTGGCAACAACGCCAAATATTTTCAGGATAACAAAATAAACGCCATAGAAAAAGAATAATATGTAGGAAGTAAGGGGCGGGATGATAAAGAAGTGGGGATTAAAATCTCCAGAACCATAAGCAAGCGCGTGATTTACTATTATTGGCTCATCCTGATGAGACTGATAAGGCAGTCCAAAATTTATTCCCCACACCCTCAATAAAAAGCCAAGACCGATAATAAAGATTAAACAAAACTTTACCTTATTAATCTTTGTCATGTGATTGCTTTATAGATAAAAGGCATAGAAACATCTTATACGAATTCTGTATGGGGCTTCCTCTGCTAGTGGGAGAATCTAATCAAACCATTGGTACTTCTTTTATTTTATAGCTTTTTTGGGACAAGGTAAAGCATTTCTACATCAAATCCAGATTCTATTACCCATATAAGGAAAAATATGCGTATGTAGTTTTTTTACGCAGATAAGAACGCTCTTACCATATTAACCGAAAGAATGCCCGCGCGCCGTCAGGCAGGCAGTTAATGGTCCAGCAGAACACCTTGTTGGGTAATCAAAAAGTTTCACTCGCCGCCGGTACTGCATTTCGTTAGGCATAAACCACAGTGTACCATTTGGTACGGAGCATTTTTTCGGTATACCCCGCCGTTATCTAAATTTTTCAAGGAAAGTTTAGAGGCGGCCTTTAACCCAGAAAATACAATTGCATTTTCTGGGTTAAAAATGAAAAAGTACGATAAAATATTAGCATATTTTAAATAGATGATCAATCTGAGAATTTCTACATTTAACAATAGAAATATTGTGTTATAATAAATAATTATGATAGAATCAAATAAAAATATTTACCTATCAATAGTAATCCCTGTATACAATGAAGAGGTTAACATTTCCTCCACACTTTTAGATATTGCCCAGTATCTTAAAACTAAAAATTACACTTATGAAATTATAATGGTAGATGATGGCTCAACTGACAAAACCGCAGAATTCGCAGTTTTAGAAGGTAAAATTTTTGAGCATTTCACATTGTTAAAACATTCGCCTAATCGCGGTAAAGGGTATTCTGTAAAAGAAGGGGTTCAGGCAGCACAAGGTGAATTTGTGCTATTTATGGACGCTGACAACTCAACGCGAATTAATCAAATAGATAGGCTGCTGGCGGCGATATTTGATGGGTACGATATAGCTATTGCTTCGCGTAGAATTCCCGGAGCAGTGATTGAGGAATATCAACCATTTCATAGAATCATTATGGGTAATACCTATATACTGCTTTCCCGAATGATTTTAGGTACAAATGTAAAAGATTATAATTGCGGTTTTAAGCTTTATAAGGAAGGCGTAGCAAAAAAACTTTTTTCTCAACTTACCAGAAAAGATTGGAGTTTTGATAGCGAACTTATTTATCTTATTTCTAAGTATGGTTTTAAAATAAAAGAAGTTCCAGTGCGCTGGCAAGACAAAAGGGAAACCTCAAAAGTAAAACCCCTGCGTGATGGAATAAAGTCTTTTATAAGCCTATTTAAAATAAGATTCCAAAAACGCCAATTTAATTCTTGATTTTCCTAAAATAATCCTTAATTTTACGATAAAATTGGTTTTATAAGGCCCTCCACATATTCCGCTATTGCCGGGGAACCGGTAAGGCCCGGGGACTCTATACCGATAAGATTTATAAATCCGGGAAAACCTATACAGTTTTCTTCTTTAATTACAAAGTCACGAAAATCTTCATTTTCTCCCTGAAGTTTTGGCCTCATTCCGGCTGTATCGGGAATTAAATCTTCTTCTTCTAAAAAAGGGAGAAATTTTAAAGCAGCGCCGCAGAAAGCCTTGCGCTTAGATATATCAACTTCATAGTCAAATTTGTTTCTATCGACATAATAGGCGTCCGGTCCTAAACGCAATCCTCCGGCTAAGTCTTTTGTCGCATGCACCCCAAGGCCACTTGCCCTCTCATGTGGAACAGGGTAAATGAGCCTATTAACTAGAGCGTGCTTTCGAGAATTCGTAACTCTAAAATATTGGCCCTTACAATATTTTAAACAATAATTTTGCTTTTTAGTATCTATGCCTGCCATCTGCGCAATGCTATCCGACTCCAAACCAGCACTATTAATTACAATTTGGGAATGGAAGTTAAAAATATCTCCGGATGTATCTTTTACTGTCACCTCATAGCCATCAGGCAATTTACGTAAACCCACTACGTTACAATTATAAGTAACTTCACCTTTATTTTCTTTTAACTTATACTCGAAATACTTCATTAGGTTATGTGTATCAATTATCCCTGTGCTAGAAGAATACAAAGCTGCGCGGGCTTCTATGTTTGGTTCGATCTTCGCTACCTCAGACTTAGTAATAATTTTTAATCCAAGCACGCCGTTTCTTTTGCCATTTTCTAAAAGTTTCGGCAAATCTTTTTCTTCTTCTTTAACGTTTGTAGCCACGATTAATTTTTCTACGCGCCTATGGCCAATAGCATTTTTAGAGCAAATTTCATAAAGCATCTTATTGCCTTCAACGCACAACCGCGCTTTTAGCGAACCGCTGGGGTAGTAAATACCGGCATGTATGACTTCGCTGTTTCGCGAACTTATCTCTTGGCCAAAAGAATCGTGGCGCTCAATGACATATAAAGAACGGCCGGCTTTGGCAAGCCTTGCGCCAATCGTCAAACCAACTATTCCTGCGCCAACAATAACTACATCAACTTTTTCCATACCCTAAAGACAAACCTTATTAAATGCTAAGGCTAATTTCAATATAAGTTGTATTAATAGCGATTTTTACATAGACTATTATTTAGCAACGGCTTATAAAAATCAGGTTGTAGATTGAATATACAAAATTTTCCAAGGAGCAAAATTACCTTATGTTTTAATAGTTTCTTTGTTTCTTGAACTTGTTTCTCCGCCAAAATAATGATTTTTTTCAGGAACATATAAGATGTAGTTAGATTTTGAAATGCGCGCGGCTTCAGATAAACCTACAACGCCTGAGCCGATTATCGTTATATCAGCCTTTTCCATTTATTTTTTTATTCATAAAGAAGCATAGGCCGATATAGAAAACAAAAAAAACTAAACTTATTGCTAAACCTATCTTAAACATCCTTGGTTCATATTCAAATTTTACTATATGCCTACCTTGTGGAACTCTCACGGCCCTAAAGATATAGTCTGCTATAAAAACTTTTACAGGCATATCGTTAATGAATGCTTTCCAACCGGGATAATAGCAATCCAGTAAAACCAGAAAACCCTCTTTCGGATTATCAACTGATATACTTATGTTATTAGGCTCGTATTTTTCTATAAAAACTTTTGAATCGTAGACTTTTTCGTTATGTGACTTAAAACTTACTGGATTTTCCTCCAATATAACTGATTTTGAAAAATCAAAGTTTGAACCTAATCCTTTTAATATCTCTTCTCTTTGTTTCATAATTTTTACATTATGCACCAAAAATGCGCGTGAAAGTACATTTTTGTTTAATAATATTTTATGAATATTATCCTGATAAACTATATCATAGCCATTTTTGAATTCCTCATTTTTTGGAAAAGTGACAATATATTTTATATTAAGAAAATCTGCAATTCTATCATTTATCCTGTCAAACTCACATAATCTTGCTTTTAAATCTTTTGGAGACTTATAGGTCAATAAACCCATAACTTGAGCGTATCTGTAAAGAATCAACGAACGATAACCTTCGGGGGTAGCGATATCATACAAAAGATTTGTTTCCGGGCGTAAAAATGTCCTTTCATCTTTGGGTGTCGGGTTTCGAACATCGTAGTTTTGCAAAACAGGCATTACCCTGAAAATCCCTTCTTGTTCTTTGATATATTCGGCTGACTTGTATGGCGGAACTAATTCTTTATAGGAAATCGCCGGAATGCCCAGATGAAATAGAATATCTAAAAATATTATTATAGCCGCGAGGCCGAAGAATAAGTTTCTGGATATTTTATTTTTGATGAAAAGATATATTGCGGCTAAAGAAAGGGTGAGAAAAAGCGAAGGGAAAAGAAAATATGTATTTCCAGGTGATGTCCATGATTTTAAAAAATCCAATAGTTGCCCAAAACGCATAGAATAAAAGCCTGCTGATGCGCCATAAAACTCCTGCCTTAACATCCGCGGTAAAATCTTTTCTGATAAAAACAATGATATTTGCTTGTCAAAGATGATTAAAGTTATGTATATAATTATTTTAAAAAGCACCATAGAGATCAGGAACAATAAAAGATAAAATAATATCTTTTTAACTGCTTTTAAATTAAGGCTCTCGCGCGAGAATAAGCTTTCGATTCCAAAACTTGCTAAAATAGCCATACTAAAGTAATAGATAGAATAACTTCTGCCGATAAAAGGGAAGTTCTTAAGCAAAGGAAGCCGCTGCGTAATACTGTGCAATAAAGGATTAAAAATAACATACAATATTACGGTGGCGGCGCAGTATATAAAAAATTTCTCTATATAGCTTTTATTTTTTTTAAAAATAGCGGCAAGTATCAGGATGAGCGGTAATATCCCCATATAGGGTGACGATATAAAGTCCACCTTTCCTTTTCCAAAGAGAAATGAAGATAGTCCGTGAAATATTCTTTGCGGGATAAAATAAAGGTCGGGACGCAGGGAACTTAAGTAAAACTTGGGGTATATGAAATTTATCAAGTCTGCCGGAAAAAACATATAGCAAATACTTACCATAGTATCTCTATGAGAAAGTTGAGATAATTCATACATCGGCAATGTACGAAAGAGGGATAAAGACGCAAAAATTAGAAAAGGCGCAGATGCCTTTATGCTGCAAAACAAAATGTTTTTTATGCCGCCATATTTTTTTTGAAAAATTAAATTAAAAAAGATATATAAATAAAGAAAAAAACAATAATACAATACAAAGTGAGGATTTGCGTTTAAAAAATATACGGCTAAAGATAGCCCGGCTACAAATACCCATAAAAACTTTTTTGTATTAAGCCATTTGTTTGAAAAGAATAATATCAAGGGCAAGAAATATAACGGATTATCTTCCGTGTCAGAAACTAAAAACATAAAAATAAGGCCGCCGATAAAAGAAGCGGCCAAAGAGAGCCCAAATTGGCGCCTGAGCAATATAAACATAAAAAATCCGGACAACACGCTCGATAAAAACACTTTTAGATTCCATGCGGCGTTAACGTCTAAAAAGCTAAGCAGTAGGTTAGAGAAGCTAAAATTACTGACTGATTCTAAATGAAACGGGTGCCCGCAAAGAGTTAGCGGATTCCAAAAAGGAAAAATGCCTTTAGTTATATAATCCCTGAAAAATGTATTCCAACTGTAAAAACTAAAATAGCTATCTCCTATTTGCGCTACATATAATTTTGAAAAAATATCCCTAAAGAAAAATAAAGCAAAAATAATATAGAATAACAAAGGTATCAGATATTCTGTTTTTTTTGAAAATTTTTTAATGTTATTGGAAAATATGCTACTCATCAAATTCGCTTTTTTTGCCCAATATAAATAATTTTAAGAAAACAACAACCTTTGACGCAAATAGCATGAAAGGCTTACCTACATAATATCGGCCGTTGGTGCAGATTACCTGATTACTTTTCAAAAGCCTGCCTAATCTTTTTTCTATTATTTCCTGCGCATTATAGCGTTCTAAAATTTCTTGCGCCGAAAGACCGGCCTTTGCATTTTCCAATTCACTTATTATCCTTATTCTACGTGCTGTCTCACTTAAATTTACAAAATGAAAATAGCAATAACCAAGGGCGCAATAACTGGATATATTTATAAGTATGAGAGGAACATTTTGAAAAACAGCTAATGAAGATTTCCCCGCATACCAAACCTCAGCAAGAATTAACCCCGATATTCCGCAGAAAAAACCAAAAAAAAGAGATTTAAGCAGGTGTTTATTTGAAATAAAGCGGCAATAACATACCTGGGCTAACACATTTATACATAATGCACCAATGGGTGAAAATACATGTAAGTACATCATTTATCCGCCCTTTCTTTCTCTCTTTACTATCTTTCTGTAAGTTATAAATATGCGCGCGATAATGTGTCCTTTAGAAGTGAGTTTATATATATCGCCGTCAAGATATGCTAATTTTTCACTTAAAATATCTTTTAATCTTGGCATTATTAAACTATCATTATTTATTTTTTTTTCAAAATTTTTTTGCGTTAACCCTTCGTTTCCCGAATTCGCTATAGTCATAATCATAACGAGGGATGGGCTATCCGCTTCAAGCGCAGAATATGTAACCATGTAAGCAAGACTTATAGAAATAAAAAAAATACAAATTTGAAAATATTCATACAATTCCTGCGGGGCTTTCACTCCTAAAAGATTTATATACTGCCTGAAGTTAGACAAAAGGCCCAAACCAACAAGTAAAATCGCGCTAAATATAAATATCAGTACACTTTTCTGATGCACAGGCGGGCGGATTTTCCAGACGATGAAGTGAGCAACAAAAGCAGTTACGGTTAAAAGTAAGCTAAAAATAAAAACGCTCATAAGGCTTGGGCCGGTTAAGGATTACTTTCGACTTCTTTGCACAAAAGACCGTCGAAAACTTTAAAAAAACATTTTAAAGAAATACGCGTATTTTTTCTTAAAACTATAAAGTAAAACAATTGGCAGAATTTACTTATAATCATTGCGCCCAAAAAGACAAGCGAAGGTAATTTCTTTAAAAATTCCATCAAATTACTGCCGGCATTAAACCATCCAACACCTAAATCAGGCCTTGCAAATATCTGTTTAATCCTTCGCCAGTCAAGGTAATAACTAAAATAGCTGAACAATATATCTCTGCGGATTTCTTCTTCGCTAGAGCACTGCGGAACATAAGAAAAAGGTATTTTTTTAAAAGGGTTTTCAATAAACGTAGATACGGAATTAAAATTCTCATATACACCCTGGACGTTCAGGCGGCCTTCTTTCTTTGCAAGCTCATACAACTCCGTTCCCGGATAAGGGGTTGCATTATTATACCTAACCATATCTAAACCTATCTCTTTGCTTAATTTAACACAATTTAACCTATCTTCACGGGTCTCTTTAGGTAAACCGTAAATGAATGTCGCGCTCACATGAAAACCGATTTTCTTCGCCAGCTTGGCAGCATCTACACACTGAGTAACCGTTTCATTCTTTTTGATTATCTTCATAATTTCTTCGTTAGAAGTTTCTATACCAAAAAAAATACTTTTGAATCCGCAATCATGTAAATCTTTTAAAATTCCGTAATTAACATTATCTCCTCTGGCCTGGAAATTAAATATCATTTTTTTATCTAATCCTTTCTTTTTTATTTCATCTATGAGCAAATATATCCTTTCTTTATTTACCAAGAAGTTGTCGTCCAAAAATAGTATCGACCTTTTATTATATTGCCTATATAACATTTCCAAGTCTTCAACGATAACTCCGGCTGACCTATACCTATATTGTCTGCCGGTTGTAACGCGATTACTGCAAAAGATACATTCATAAGGACAACCTCGAGAACTTAAGACAAAGCCTAAATCATATTTTTTAGTAGAAAAAAGATGATAGGGAAACTTCGGATAAGTATCAAGATTATCCAATTTGAAAGCGCGTTTATTATTAACAATACTGCCATTATTTCTAAAAGAAATATTTTCCAGGTGCGTAAATTCTTTTTTGTTTTTGATATGTTTATATAGTTCAATTAACGTTTTCTCGCCCTCTCCGGTTATAACAATATCTATGTGTTTATGCCACAATACTTCTTGCGGCATTGCGGTCGGATGAACGCCGCCGAATACTATAAAAGAATCGGGATATCTTTTTTTTAATTCACGAGATATAAAAAGCGCTTCCTTAAACGCGGCGGTTAAAACACTAAAACCAAAGATATATGGCGGTTGCATTTCTTTGGTATATTTTTCTACTAAAGCCAAAGTGTCATCCTCTACCTGCTCGTCTATGTATTTAACCGCGATCTTTTCTTTTTCGGCAGCAGAAAGTAAACATCCAATGCCTACCGGCACAAATATGGGTAAAAACGGCTGGAATATTTTTAAAGCATCTTTTGGCGATGAATTAATTAAAATCATAACTTTGAAGTATCGGCTTTAATTTATAATTACTTATTCATTGCTATTTCCCGGGGAAACAGCAGCGGCGTTTTGCTGAGCATCATCATGCAGTAAAACCTTAAACTCGTTAAGAATCGGTTTAAACTTTTTTATCGCATTGCGCACCTGAAGCTTTGTTTTTTCAATTTTTTCATCCGGGATATCGTGCAATCTGTTGTAACAACTCTTCGCTTTCTCGTTAACAAATTGGCTTATGGAGACACTTGTGATATTTCCTATACGGTCTGATATAAAATTCACAGCTAAAGTAGCTATAAAAAGAATTATTATGACTTTAGTTACAAAAATAGCAATATTCGTAATAAATATTTTTTTGCTATCCAGCTTCTCTGCTATTACTTTTTTAGGTTCCACGATTTCATCCTGTAAGTCAAACTGTATAATTTTTTGAAAATGTTTTTCTTTTCCGGCCTCTACTCTTTGATATGCTTTTTCGAGATTATCATCTTCTTCGATAATACCTAATTCAGGAATAACTAAAACGAATTTTTTTCCTCTTTTTTTTATCACTACATCATATTTAAAATTCTTAAAATGTTCCAAATCAACCTCTTTATCCATTGCCTTCCTCCTTTTTAGTTGCAACATAACTCATCTTAATAATATTATCCTTGTTCCGAACTCTATTCTCTCGGATTCCTTAAACATCTATCTTGTTACTTTTCTCTGATTTCTTTTGGGGTGGCTGGAACCTAAAGTATAATTTAAATATCCATAAATAAAATATTTCAGGAATAAATCTTAAAATATATAGATAAACTACTGCGTGCCAAAAGGGATAATTAATCACCCTGGGTATTTTCTTTATCGAGAGAGAATAAATAATTTTTCTGGCTGCCATAGAATAGGTCGGCACTATCCACTTAGGCAATGAAGTGTCTTTACCAATGTTACCTATGTTTACAATCAATACTTTAATGCGTCCACGCCACCACACCCTAAGACAGCGTAGGGCTATATTTAAATAGGCTTTGGAAGCTGGATAAGCTACCCATGGTAAAAAAAGAGGGGGAATGGTACCCCAAAAAGAAGAAATACCTACAAAAACCCCCCCGTATCTTAATAAATGCTCCTGGAAAATAAAAAGAATATTTCCCAGACCATCAATTCCTACGCGGTTTACTCGCTCAAAAGCAACATAATTAATAGATTTATTATCTGGATTAATATCCTTTTCTATGTGTGCGGAATTGAAAATTATACATATGGGGCTAGGGGATAAGTTCCTGGCAACAGAACTTAGAATCTGGTGGCATCGAGAAGAAGATATATCCGCTTCGACATGACGATACCTTCCTGAAGCTATCCATTTTTCGTGACCTTTTATGTCTTTGAGTGTTGTTCGGGCTACCCCGATAACCTGGCAATGCTCTTGCCTCAGCAATTCCTCAACCAATGCCGACCCCAACCCCCTAGATGAACCTATCACAATATAATAAATCATATTTTTAATATATTAATTTTTTATTTTAAAAGCGTCGCTAACCTGGATAAAAAAATTATTCAAAATATTTCTGGGGCTCAAATGCATAAGCGCGTTATGCTCGTTATTCGCTAAAAAAGCGCAATGCTTACAATTATTGTCACTGTGGCACTTTTTTATTGCTTTCGCAACGCCAAGTTCTTTCACGTTAGGAGCATGGGCGTTATCATGGACCCAGCAGGTAATTACGCGGCCGTCAGCGTCTATCTGGTATTTTAATTTGCCATGATAACAATATACTAATTTATGGTTTTTATATATTGCTTTATCCTTGGTGGCAAAGTATGGTTTTTCATCGATAGGAACGGGCCAGTTAATCGCTGCCGCCAAAACATTATCGGAATAATAAATTGGATGCCCTTTCTTTTTAAGGGATAATATCTTTCTGACAACTTCTCTAATTTCTTTATCAGACATAACCATATCGGAACATTTGTCTTTGAGAACAGGCGAATTATAAAGTATGCTGTATTGTATTCTGATATTTTTCATTAATCCCAACTCTGCAAGAAATTCCATATCTTGCATATTATCCCTTGTTAAGGTTGCCGAGATAACACAGGGTATGTTATTCTGCTGAGCTATACTTATGGCTTCCATAACTTTTTTAAAACATCCCCTTCCTCTATTTTTATCATTACTTTCTTCCATTCCATCTAAACTAAACACCATGGTATCTAGACATTCTAAGTCCGCTATTCTATTAGGAACAAGGTAACCATTAGTATTGAAACTTATATAGAATCCTTTATGTTTTGCGTAATTAATTATCTCACCTATATCTTTACGCAACAAAGATTCTCCTCCATGCATTGTAATCAGCTGAGTTCCTATTTCTTTTAATTCATCTATCAACTTTAACAATTCTTTCGTAGAATAATCTTTATCGTCGGTGCGGTTTCCATAATCTCCATAACAATATCTGCATTTTAAATTACATTTATTATTGGTAACCAAAACAATAAATAGGGGCTTATCGATTTTAAATAATCGGCAGTATAAAAGTTTAAAAAAGAATTTTCCCCGGCTAAACGCTGACTTAAAAGCAGTATTTCTATAGCGAGAAAGACTGCGCAAATAAGTTATGATTTCCTCGTCATTGTTAAAAGTGTCCCAGTTTACTTTCTTCATCCGATTAAAGTCCTTATTTTACTATCAATATATAATTAATTTTATGATTAGATTTTTCCGCCTGCCAGCATAAATTTAAAAAAATAATAAATATCGTAAAATAATTCTCCTCTCTTGATAGACTTTATCAACCGGCGCATGATAAAACCAGGGTTAGTATAAATCATACGCTTATATGCCAACTTGTAATATTTTTCGACAGTTTCCCACTTAAGATTGGGATGTTCGAAGAAATCCTGTGCTCTGTATATGTTATAGCATTCCCAGTCATAAACTTTTAAAAGATTGCGTTCTTTCAGTTCGTTAAACATTTTTGTACCAGGGAAAGGGATACAGGTGCTTATTTTTAATATGTCCGGCTGTAATCTTCTGCCAAATTCAATAGTATCGCGCATGGTTTCTTCCGTGTCGTTTAAAAGGCCGATCATAAAGTAACCAAATACATCTATATTTGCTTTTCTCGCCATTTTTACCGTTGCAAAAGCTTTTTCAATTGAAGCCCTTCCACCTTTGCCGAATTCCTTTAGCACCTTATCATTTCCGGATTCAAAACCAAAGGCAACCTTATAGCAACCGGCCTTACGCATAAGCTTAAACATCTCATCATCTCCTGAATCTACACGAATGCCGTTTTGGCATTGCCACGCCATATCTATTTTTTCACTGATTATTCTTCTTGAAATTTCTTTTGTACGTTCGACATCGGTTGTAAATATATCATCACAGATAAAAAATTCATTAAAACCTAAAGATTTCATATAGTGTATTTCTTCAATTACTCTGTTTACGGATTTTTTCCGTAATCCTCTTCCTTTCGTTAATTTGCTTGCGCAATAGTCACATTGGAATAAGCAGCCTCTCGTAGTTTCAAAAAAACAGACAGGCGGTCGTTTACCCAATAAACGTGAAGTATAAGGAAGATATTCTTTAATATCAAATAAATCCCAGGCAGGCAGAGGAAGTTTGTCTAAATCATCTATCCATTCACTCGCTGGATTTCTGATAATTTGTCCGTTAACGTCTCTGTAGACTAAGCCGGGAATTTTTGAAAGAGGCATTCCATCTGCTATTTTAGTTAATATAAAATCTCCTTCCCCTACGCAAACAGCATTTAAATCTGCCTCTTCTACTGACCTTTCAGGCAAAGCAGAACAATGCGAGCCTCCACCTATAGTAAATATATTTTTACTTATTTTCTTAATACCCTTGGAAAGCTGTATCACCTGAGCAAACAAAGGCGTTGTTCCGGTAAAACCAACAATATCATAAGAGTTATTTCTGACGCGCTCGTATACCAAATCGGGATTATATTCTCTATATGAAAGGTCTAGAATTTCTACTTTATGTCCTTTATTTTTCGCTTCGGCTGCTATGGTAGATAAACCCAAGACAGGGAAAAAAGGAACGCCGATAGAACCAAGTATATTCTTATATGTCGGCCGCCAGGAAGGATTAATAAGTAATATCTTCGCCATAATTTTCTGCTAAATTCAATTAAAGCCTAATTGCGCCATTAAACGCAAACCCTCATCTATGCTCATCGGTGTAAAATTAAAATCTCTTTTTGCCTCGCCTATATCACAGATTTTATTAAACTTAAGTAATTTTAAAGAATCATAACTTAACTGCGAATTTCTCGAAAATATGTTAAATATTTTGAGCGGTAGCCAAAATATTTCTAATGGTATATAAATTTTTATTATTTTTTTGCCATTTAAAGCTGCTATCTTATCCGCTAATTGTCCCAAGGTAAGCTGTTCTTTGCCTCCTACAAAATAAACCTTATCCTGCACATCGCCATCAATCATTTTAACTATCAGTTCACAAAAATCATCAATATATAGCGGCTGCAATTTGCCATTGCCTATTATGGGAATTATAGGATATTTTTTAACAATTCGCGCTAATGCAGTTATATCTTTAGAGCCTTCTCCATATATTAATGATGGCCTTAATATTATATACTTAATATCTGATTTCTTAACAATTTCTTCGCTAATTTTTTTTGTAGTACCGTAAAGGTTAGTAATGCCTAAGGCGGCATCTAAAGAACTAATATGGATTATTTTCTTTACTTTATTCTTACGGCAGGCTGAAATTATTTTTGTCGTACCCCCAATATTTACCTCTCTAATTCTCTCCGGATTTGAAGATTTTATTACAGCTGCAAGATGAATTACTAAATCAATGTTTTCTGTGGCTTTATCTATAATATGTTGATCTAAAATATCACCTTCAATAATTTCTAAGTTAGGATTCGTTAAATTAACCTTATTCCTATTCCTGACCAGACATCTTACTTTTACTCCCTTTTTAATTAGTTTTTCTAAAAGATGCCGTCCGACAAATCCGCTGGCGCCCGTCACTAATAGCATTTAAAACTCCTTAATAAATGCCTAAATATAAGCTTCGGCCTTATATAGTAAGAAACAATTGCCTTTTCCTGAAACGCGATAAGCTCATCCTTGGAAAGATTTTTATGTTTAAAGACTGGATAAAAATTATTGAATTTTTCCCAGTCTTTTTCGCATATCCTGTCTTTTATCTGATCATAATATTCCGTACCGGGTATTGGGGTACATATCGTAAAATTGGCAAAATCTGTATTTAGTTTTTTAGCATACTTAATAGTCTTAAGGATTGATTCTTTTGTATCTTCTTCAAGCCCTAATTGGTATAAAGCAAGCACGCTAATACCCTTTTTATCACAATAATTAATAATATTTTCCTGATGTTTTATGTTGATTGGTTTTCGTTTCTGAAATTTCAAAACGTTGTCATCTATTGATTCAATTCCTACTTTAAGGGCCCTTAATCCGGACGCATATAATAAATCAACCAATTTTTTATCTAATCTATCTAATCGAGTTTCGCAGCACCATTCAAATTTAATTTTATTTTTTACTATCCCTTCAGCGAAAGCAATTGTTCTTTGGGTATTAAAAGAAAAACAGGGGTCCCTGAACATGAAACTACGTATCCCGTAATCTTTTATGAGATACTGGATTTCCTCAATAACATTTCCTATGCTTCTTTCTCTGTAGGTACCAACTACTTTATATGGACAATAATTACAGGAATATGAACAGCCTCGTGAACTCTGAATAAAGATAAAAGGCATCTTAGGTAGTAGCGGCCTACAGGAGTAAAGCTTTACAGGGAAAATGCTCCAATTGGGAAAAGGCAAAATATCTAAATTTTGTATTGGGGTGCCTTCAACTATACCTTCGGGTATATAGCTGCCTTTCATCCTAAGAACAACTTCTTCAAACTCTCCCTTAACAATAAAATCTGCATGCTCAATGAACAAATCCGGCCTAACAGAGACAAAAGGGCCTATCAACCCTATTTTAGCTTTAGTATTTTTTTTGATAGCTTTAATAAAATCAAGTTCTGCATTGTGCCGGATTAACGAACACTGCATAATTATTAAATCTGCGTCTTTTGGTATAGTGTTTATCGCATAGCTAACCGTATGGCCGTTTTGTTTTAATATCGCCGCTAAATATCCGTAAGACAATAAAGGCAAATATTCCCTTTCGTATCTCATTCGTTCTAAAAACTTTGCCCCAAAGGAACTGCCTACCTGAAAGGCGGTGCCAAAGCCTGCGTTAAAGTCTTTATTGTCGCCTGTCTTTTCTACATTAAGTAGTGTTATTTTCATCTTAAAACATTATCCTTCCTTATAATTGATATTATTCTTCCGGTTATAAACTTTTAATCAGATAAGTCAATATAGTATCCTATATTTTTACAGTCGCTCAGCTATCAATATTATACTGGTTCCACATTTTAAAGGCACATTTGATAAGAATATATTTTCGATTTCTAATATTTTAGACAAAATATAATTAAGTATTGGGTTCACTTTAAATCTATTTTTGAAATCATTTTCCTTTATAACACCAGTATCTTTATTAATCAATTTTCTAATAAATAAAAAGGGTAACATTGATACAAAAAATGTATTTATTTTGATTATCTTAAAATTATTTTCCTGAAACATTTTTTTTAGCTGCTCAATGCAATACCTTCTTCTATGATAAGCTATTGCATCCTGTTTTGACCAAAGCCATTTGTGAGCCGGAACAGTTATGATAACCTTACCGCCATGCTTAAGCATCTTATAAATACTTTTTACGGCCAAATCATCATCATCAATATGTTCAAGAACGTCAAACATTCCCACAATATCGAAATATTCTGAAAACGGAGTTTTTGTAAGGTCAAATTGATATAATTTTTTTATTCCATAACGCTTCGCATACTCAAGGCCACGTAAATGAATTTCGCCGACTGAAATATCTTTATATCCGATTTTGCTTAAATAAGCTGCGAAATTTCCAGTGCCAGCATCGATCTCTATTATTTTGTCCGTATAATTAACAAATTTTTTAAAAATATCCCCTATGATATTCCGTCTGGCTTTTATCCAGAAATGCTTATCTTCAAAAGAAACTAAATCATCAAGAATGCATGGCTCTATGTTATCTTGCGTAACGGAATCTTCTGGATGAAATATTGTTAAATCATTATGTGTTAAAATTTCAAACCCACAAACAACACAAATATATCTATTTCTTTCAGTATTTTCTATAAAATGCCCTTGCCTGCACTTAGTGCATTCTATCATTCTATATACCTTGTTTGTTCTCCACTATTTCTTCTATCACATAATTAGGCCTTTTCCTTACTTCATCAAGTATTCTCCATAAATATTCACCGATTATCCCTAATGTTATAAGAATAATTCCTCCAAAAAAAGTGATTAAAACCACTATCGTCGTCCAACCGGGATATTTATTGCCGAAAATAATTGTATTCACAATCATAAAAAAGCCATAGATAAAACTCAAAATAGCTAATATTAAACCTAAACAAGCTATAGCTCTAATCGGTGTGTAAGAAAATGAAATAAATATATCTATGAAAAGTTTTATTTTTTTAGGAAAAGTCCATCTAGACTTACCTGCAGTCCGTTCTTTCCTAATATATGGAATAATTTCATACTTATAACCTAAAGAAAATATTAGAATGAATATATGTGTATTCTTTTCATTTATATTATTTACTTCATTCACGATTTGTCTATCGATCAAGCAAAAATCATATCCACCAAGAGGATAATTATTTACAGCGAATCTGTTTACCATACCCCAGCAAAATCTAGATAGAATACTTTTTCTAGCTTCTTCTTCTCTGCCTGCGCGTTCGCCAATAACCAATTTCACTCCTGTCTCCCATCTCTTAATCATATCTATGAAAAGTTCATGAGGATCTTGCATGTCGGCCGAGATGATGCCAATACAATCACCCTTTGCAACCCTCAACCCTACCTGTATAGCAGAAATTTGGCCAAAATTCTTTGTTAGTTTGATTATTATTATTTTATCTCTATGTATTTCAAAGTATTTACGCAGAATGCCATAAGAACCATCAGTTGAGCCATCATCAACAAAGATTAATTCTAACTTATATCCTATCAACTTTTTCTGAAGATCTAATAGCGCGGGAATGGTCTCGTTTAAATTATCCGCATTTTGATAAATCGGTATAACAATAGAAAATATACGATTATTGCTCATTATAACTCCTTTATATTTGGTTTAATGCTTTTCCAATATTCTTTCTTATCCGCTCCTATATTAAAAATCATATCCAGTATAGACACATTAGGCTCAAATTTGCCGAAAAGCTGGCTATATTCCTTATATTCATAATTTTTATACTCCAAAGCTATCCCATGTTCGCTAAACTTATTTTCTTCCAAATAGTTTTTTGCCGAAGGCCCTGATAAATAGGTATCGGCACCGACTTTTTGTAAAATATCTATAATTCGATCGGTTTTTCTACCTACAGGATTTAATTCATACGACATTCTAATTACTGTCTTTATCCCTAAAATACTCATCACCCAATTATTAACATGGATATTAAGTTCCGAAATAGTTTTATATTTGCTATTTAGAATGGCAAAAAAAACGTCAGCATAAACCTTAAAATATGGGGCGTCTTTATAATAATTGTATAATTTATTAATAATTCTTTTTGTCCAATCCTGAGTATAATCTATATAAGTACCATAAATCAACTGATTAGTTGTTTTGTAAGAAACAGGCACTGTAATCCAAGCCATTCCTTTTTCAGTTTTTATCTTATTTCTGTTCCTCCAATCTCCTTTAGTGTATTGCAAATCGTCATGATAAATAAACAAATCCGCTTCGTCAATAAAATCAAAATATCCTCTCCACGGGATAAAATTAGATTGGATTAAACCGACTTTCATTAAACTCCCTTATGTGTGTCAAATTGAATTACTATTGCCTCTATATTTTAGGCACTTGACAACTTCAAACTCCCCTGGTCCCGACCTTTCGTAGTCAATAGTATTAACGACAGCAATCGATTCGCAATCACCGCATCTTGCACAATTTACTCTCACTAAAGAAATTGCAGTATCTTCGATCATGTTCTCAATTGTTGCCAAACAGTCATATAATTAACCTATTTTAGAAATAGTTCCAATATATAGCCTCATAGCACGCTAAAATACAGAATTAATCAGTCTTATTTTTTCACTATCTTCTCCATCATTTCAGAATAATTTCTGCCTCTACCCGGCCAAATCACTAATCGCCAATCCGGGCATTGTCGACAAAATGGAAACTTTGAGAAATTATTCTCTAAATGAGCCTTTCTTAATCTTTCCATAAAGCTACCTTGCCAAATTTTCTTTATCGTTGTCTTGCGTAAATCTGCAAAACACCCTTGATATCCCCATTCTGCTGGACAATAGCTGACCAGGCCTCGGGGGTTTAAAACAAGTCTTTCCCAAGGATATATACAAGGAGTCCGCTTTTGAGCATTTTTTCGTATTTTCTGAGCGATTTCTTTTATGCTTCCGCTTGCAGAATGCATGGGCCTTATTACTACAAAATTAGCTCCAGCGTTTTTCCAGAATTTAACAAACTTATTCTTTTCTTTATGATTAAAGGGTTGCTCAACAAAACTAACAATCATTTTAGCTTTATACTTTCCCCTTTTAATTATTTTGATAAGTTTCAAACAATTGTTTCGTACCTTAATTAAGTCACCATTTTTTCTTATTTTTCGATACACCTTTTCTGAATACGCGTCTATACTAACATCGAACGTATTAACACCTGCGTTAAGCAAACTATATGCTTTTTTCTCTGTAAGTAACAATCCATTAGTAGTAATATTTAATAGGGCCCCGCTATATTTTCCGGCATATTCAATCATCTCAATAAAATTAGATTGCAATAATGTTTCCCCGAGAGCAGCATACCTTATATATTGACAATATCCTTTACCGGCACTGGCTATTTCATCTATGAGTTTCTTGTGTAAACTTAAATCCAAGTTTCTGCCTCTATATTTACTGGATTTTTCAAAAATATGATGCGGGCAATGAATACAGGAATAATTACAAAGTTCGGTATTCTCTACGATAATCTGCGACGGAAACTCCGACCTTAAATAATCATAAAAGCCATATTGTTTTAAATTACCCATCAGCCACCCTTTACAAAATACTTTTTAATTATTTCGCAAACCAGCTCTGCCTCCGACAGTGACATATTATAATATAACGGCAAACGTAAAAGCCTCTCACTCTCTATAGTTGTAAACTTGTCTTGACCAGAAAACCTTCCATAATTTTTCCCCGCCTTGCTGCCATGCAATGGCACGTAATGGAATAAAGCATTAATATTTTTATCCTTTAAATATTTAATTAATTTTGACCTTTCGGTTATATTATTTACTTTTATATAAAATATATGCGCATTATGTTTACATTCTGCCGGTATTTTGGGAAGCTCTAAGTGCCCCTTCTTCTCTAAAGGCTTTAAAGTTGTATAATAATAGTTCCAACTTTTTAACCTGTTCTTATTTATTTTATCGGCCATTTCCAATTGCGAAAAAAGCAAAGCAGCATTTAATTCGCTGGGCAAATAAGATGAGCCGACATCTTGCCAGCTATATTTATCTATCTCTCCTCTAAAAAATTGTGAACGATTTGTCCCTTTTTCTCTAATAATTTCAGCCCTTTTAATAAACTTATCATCATTTATAAGTATCGCCCCTCCTTCACCGCTGCTATAATTCTTAGTTTCATGAAAACTATAAGCACCAATATTGCCTATAGCTCCTAAAGTTCTACCCTTGTAAGTAGACATTAATCCTTGAGCAGCATCTTCTATTACGAAAAGATTATACTTCTTAGCAATTTCTATAATAGCGTCCATTGCACAACCCACTCCCGCATAGTGAACAGGCACGATAGCTTTTGTCTTGTTGGTTATAGCAGGTTCTATTAAAGTCTCATCTATATTCATCGTGTCTGGCCTGATATCAACGAATACTATTGTTGCCCCCCTTAAAACAAACGCATTTGGGGTGGAAGAGAAAGAGTAAGAAGGCATTATAACCTCGTCACCTTCTTTTATATTTATCAAAAGTGCGGCCATTTCAAGGGCATGGGTACATGAGGTAGTTAAAAAAACTTTTTTCGTCTTAGCTCTGTTCTCAAGCCAAGCATTACATCTCTTTGTAAAATCATGATCGCCAGATAACTTTCCACTATGAAGAACATCTTTTATATACTTTTCAGCACTTTTAAATATTACAGGTTTACTAAAGGGTATCATTGTGTTAAATTTATTATTCGGAATAATATTCAGATTTCGTAACGACAATACTATCGAAAAAACAAGTTTTTTCTTTACTATCAGAAAGATTAACTAATGTAATATAGGTAATGGGGGTGGCGGCTTTGAATACCCCACTATAATGTGTCCATTGATTATCGAAAAGGACACCGGAATAATATAAAGTAGTATCGTCAACTGATGTTCCCACTTTGATTTGACCGTCATGAGAACTTCCTCTTCTAAAGTAAGCACTAATCTTATACATTTCCCCTACCTTAGTAGGAATTCCAATATAAGCGTAGCCAATTGCATCCTGTGATGTTGTAACTCGCAGGCACCCCTCCTCTTCGCCATTATTAGCATTAGCTAAATTAGCTTGATATGCTGTCCATCCTTCGGTATTTAGTTCAAAGGTGCCGTTCTTCACAAGAGAAAGAGGTTTACTCAATAAAGCAATGCCTTTTATGCTAAGAAAGAATAAAATTGCTACTATAGACAATATAACCCAGGCAGGCACGATTATCTTTTTTATCCTCAATGGATTTTTTGAAACAACTATTCTAACTAAATTATAAATAATAATCATATTGAATGTTACCACGGCAGATTGCCCATGAGTGGGAATAAGTATTCTTACAATGGAGGTAAAAAGGAAATATATTAGCATACAGCCGAGTAAATAAATTGGTAAATTATTTTCAAAACTTTTGTGGCGGGGCTTACAAATTTCTTTAAATTTAACAAAAGACGCATATATAGCTTCAATAAGCAAAGCATAGGCACATACAAAATAAATCAAAAATAATGGGTTTTTTGGCAAATATTTCAATTTTAGATTAATTATCCAATTAAAAGCGCTATCTTTAAAGTCCGGCGCTAAATCCTGTGGTTCGATTTCTACATCTTCATTAATTTTAGGAAGATAAGCATGAGCTGATTTATTTCCTGTCCAACTGTAGTACGGCAAAAATAAGATATAATCATAAATACTTTTAGCAACGTAAGCTAAAAAATGTTTAGGATTATGCAGAAAATAATCAAAATAAATTTCTCTTATATTTGCATAATATTCTCTTGACTTCGCTAACTCAACATAATTAATGTCAGCAGCAAATCTATTTTTCATCTCTGGATATTTATTGTAAACAGCTTCATAACCTATTTTATCACCAAATTTATTTGGCTTTTCATAACGGAATAAACTGATGTAAAGGCTATGAAAAGAAGCCTGATTAGACATTAATTTTTCTTTAGCCACAGCAAAATTAAATTTTTTGGCTCTATCATATTTAAATGCGCTAATCATTTTTTGGTATCCTAAATAGCCGACATACATAGCTATGAAAATAATTAATAAATTAATAAATATTTTCTTAAGATTATGCCGTTGAAATATCAAATACCCCCCAATGATCATAAGGGCAACGGATAACAATGAAACAATAGCAATGTAGCCTTCAGAGGTTCTACAGTGTTGTATATAACCAACTATAAATCCAGCTAAAATGAAAATTAGACAATGCTTTTTCTTTAGATTTCTAAAAGATAAAATAATTGTCATGAAAATACAGAATATTAGCGGGGGATTAAAAACCGCATAGGCGTGCCTCAAGGGAAGCCCATAGATCAATCCCTGGTCAAAATACCTGAAAAAAGCGATTAACAAAAATAGGGGTATTGAAACATAACCATTCTTAAATATCAAATAACCGGCCAGAAGAGAAAAAAGTATAGCAGAGATAACGAATATAAAATTAATGTAAGAAGCTATTGAAAATTCTGTTATTTTGGTGCCAAATAAAAGAGAGCGTAATTGACTTGTAAAAATGTCACCTATGTTATGTGCACCATAACATCTTTCTGTTGGGAATAATTTTTTTGGCGTTCCTCCAACAAAGATAGCACCTACTTGATGAGGTAAGTTTAGTTCGTACAAAAATGTTTTGTATGGCCTACCGGCCATATCCCACAAGCATGTCTGATTAACTACTCTTTTATCGATAAAAAAAGAGTTAATCAAAATAAATATAACCACAACAAACAACAGTGCTGTAATAAAATAAACAAACCTGTTATATTTAGTTACAAAATTTTTAATCGCGTTGTCCATAATATTAGCAAATGAGCTTATTGATTATTTTCCACATATTTGATCCGGATTAATAAGCTGACATATATAAAAATTACAATAATGGATAATAAAAATAGCTCTTTGAAATATTTGACTTTATATTCTAATTTAATTTCATTAATGCCCGGGTTTATACTTACTGCTTTAAAAATTTGAAACGCTTTATTAAGTTTTTGATTTTTGTTGTTAACGTTCAGCCGCCAATTGCGATTATAACTTTCAAAGTCAATTAGAATACCCCGTTTTTTTGAATCAATTTTGTAATATCTCGTATTATCACCGGATAAATTTTTTGATAACTCAAAGTCTGCATTGTATTGATCCAAGAATATTAACTTTGAATATATGCTTTTTAATATCTTGATATCCGTTGAATTCATATTTTCAATTATTTCGTTTTGATTTTCTTTATCGGCTAACGGATAAACAGCTAATTTTGAATAATTTTTATTTTTAATAATTTCGTACAAATTTAACCTTAACTCTCTATATCTACCAAGTAATTTATAATTTTCCTTATCATTAAAATTATCCAAAGCATCTGAAAATTCTGGACCGATAATCAAATATTTTACCTGGGCAATATCCCACAAGAACTCAATATTTTGATTTTTTAGATATTCGGCGTCGGTTTTTGGATTAAACATAAAGAAATCGCTATACATAATTTCTTTATGAGTAAGCCCTAAACCAGCATGAACATGTTTTGTGAATAAAAAATACGGTAATACATCTTTAAGCTCCGCAGCATTTGATCGGTTTTTCCCCAAGATAGTGTAGTTGAAAAAATCATACATTTCTTTTGAAATACTAGACTCATAAATAGCAGCTTCGTAAATTTTATATTGCTGCAACTCGCCGGCTAAATAAAGAAAATTATTCTCAGGGGTAAATGTTCGATAAAAATGCTTTGTCAATTTATCCAATTCTAGCAGTTCATTATTTAATAAGACAATCTCACGCTTGCCAGCCAGATACCCCCTTTCTCTTGCAGTACTGCAAATTTTATCTTTCGCGCCAAAAACATAGCGGTGCGATGTACCTTTGTAGAATTTATGTCCGCAATCCCACACAAAAAGGATAATAAGAGAGGCGAGGAAACAATTTTTGATAAAGACAGCATTCTCTTTATTGTTATATTTAAAAAACTGCAAGAAATCTTTGAATAATTGTTTTAGACCAAACATAAATAAAACAGAGAAAATGAGGCTGAAAATTACTCCATCCCTTGTAGCATACCAAACAAAACCCGTAAAGCGTAATAGCAATATTGTAAAATGTGAACGCATTAAATACAGAATAATCAATAACGCTAACATAATTTTCATTATTTTATTATTTCTATATGCTTTTATAGAATATAACACGCAAAAGGTAAAAATAATCTGAAAAGCAAAGCTCATCTCTCTAAATAAATCAAAATCATACCCATTTACATCACCGATTATGTTCTCTGGAGAAAAGAAATAGTACGACAACATAGAAATATATATAATAAAAATAACGAGCAGGCTGAAGATTTCCGGAAGCGAAATAGCAAAACTTTTCCTTTTCTTATAAAGAATAATCGTGTTTATCAAAAAGAATAAAAACAATGAAATTTTAAAAACAGTGGATTTTAAAAGAGGGATGCCGTCGGAAAGAACAGATGGCTTTAGCTCATAAAGAGCAACCGTATCAAAATAAGAAGTTTCACCTTTTAAAGAAGTGAGATCGACCAAGGTAAGATAGGTAACGGGACCTGTGGCCTGGAAGGAACCATCATATCGTCTCCACTCAGCGTTAGAAATAACATCGGAATAATATAAAGATGTGTCGTCAATCGAAGTTCCTACCTTAATTTGACCGTTTGCTGCCGTGCCTTTTTTGTAAAAAACTGAAATTTTATACATCTGTTTAGGTTTAGTGGCAAAGGCATAATAAGCGTAACCTATTGCATCATCCGTCGTCGTGATCTTAAGGCAGCTTCCGGATTGCCCATCAGGGATAATCGATAAGGCTGCGAGATTAGTTTTCCATCCGTTTGCGTTTCCTGAAAAACCGCCGCCGGGGATAAGATTTTCTTTTAACAGTTTCACCAATCTATAGTTGCTATTGCTGCCGTTAGAAGCTGTTATCGTATAATCTAGGCCTAGTGGGCGGAGCAGGCTTAAACTCTTTTCTGGAAAAAATAGCAAAAGAATGCCTGTTAATGCTACTAACCATATAAAAAAAATATTTAACTTCTTGTTCTGGAAAGATTTATATTTTGAAATTATTACTTTAAAAACTATATAAATTATGAATAAAGATACTCCTACCCAAATATACGAAGAAGACCTAAACGAAACCGCCAGCTGCTCCCAGGCTACGGGCTGAAAGGGACTGACGATTAATCCCTGCTTAATTCTATTTGAAATAACTAACACATCATAAATATAATAATACTGATATAGTACTGCCGATAAAGGAACAATAAATAACATAAAACACAGTCCTATATACTTTCTTAACTCCTGTAATTTAAATATTTTAGGTTTATGGAGAACGAATATGGCAACCCAATAGAAGAAGAAAAGCATTGTCAAGGGCATAAAAAAATAAGTGATATGGGCTCCGCTTAACCAAAGAATATAAAAAAGGCTGAAAATCAATATATCTTTTTTGTTATAATCTTGGATAATCTTTATAATTAAAATCGCCAGAAGCGGGTAAACCAGGTGCACATTGCCTATTGTGTCAGTAATAATAAATCGCGTAACGAAATTAACGCTGAAATAAACAAGTGCGCCGAGCAAGGCAAGCCAATAGCTAAACTTTAAAAATTTACAGGCATATATAAAAGTAGAAAGCAAAATTAACAAATTTAAAAATCGCACAAAATAAGAATTAAACTCATTATATCCAAAAAGCATGTAGAATATCGTATTTTGGCTGATCGGATAATGCCCAAAGAGCATTGCGGGAGAACCGCATCCTACGTATTCATTCCAAGTGGGCAATACTCCTTTTTTTAAGGAATCTATAAAATTAACCATAAAAGATTTATAAATATCATATTCTCCGGTAACATACATATAATTTCCTGCCAGCAACGGATAAATAAGATAAAAAGCTATGACAACCAGCAAGGCAATATATATAATATTTTTCATTCTATTTGTTAACATACTACCCTATTTTATCTTTTCGTTTTTAATATAATCTATAAAGTAAAGGGGCCTTTTCATATTATTTCTTCTGCGCTTGCCTGACATTAAAATTATATTCTTTATTCCAGAGATACAAGGTTGCAATCAGAAATATTATGACTAATGTAATCGATGTGAAAGATGCTACGGCAAAATGCGGTACCCTACAAAGAAATTCGACTTTATGTATACCGTCGGGCACCTTAATTGCACGAAAAGCATAAAATGCCGGAACAATCTCCGTAAGCTTTCCGTCAACAAAAGCTGACCAGTAGGGATGAAAAATATCAGTCAAAACCAAATATCCTCCACGAGAAGATTCTACCGATATTTCAACATATTCGGGTTCATACTTAAGAATGTGTGCGGGTTTAACAAGATAGGTATTTGATGCCCTCGATAAGTGTTGGTTCTCTAATTTAATAGAGGGGCGCATATTATTTTTGAAATCATCAAAATTATCTCCAGTTACATTAGAGACTAAAAATGAGCGCGGCAACGTTTCAGATAGCTCTGCCACATTAAAATCTCCGTATTTTGTAATATTCTTAAGCCCTAATTTCTGCGCTGACGAAAGCAGCAAATTATTATCTCTAGTCACAATATAGTCCACCCCCAGCAATTTAAGTAAATCTGAATCTAAGGGCGGGATGGTCCAAACCGTAAAATAATAAATTATATTATTAGTAAACCCTTTAGTTTTTAATTTGGGAAGCCGTGAGATTGTTTTTTCTGAATAGACCGAAGGATAACCCGATATCTTATCTTCCGGGGTAATACCATAATTATAAAAATTTACTAATTCAGTATATCGCGATGGTTTCATACTGCCATAAAATGTGACATTATCTGTTTTTTCAAGAAGAAATGTCCCTTGGTTTTGAGGAAGCTGTTTTTCAATATCGGGGTCAAGCGCTCTGCGATAAGGTATATAGCTAAATTTTTCGATAATTGTTTTCAAGTCCGGGACTTCCTTAAAAGGATCGTAATTGAGTCCCGAGCGCAACAGGGGGTTTGCATACCCCGGAACTGACTGACGAGGCAGGGTATAGTATAAATTATTATATGCAGAGAACACGATAATAAAAGGGGCGAGTTTTAAAATAACTGATTTGAATCTAAAATTACGCATAACCCCAAAGGCAGCCATAAGAACAAAAGAAAAATCTATTAAATAATTGTCCCGTCCCGGAATCCAAACAAGGCCAAAGAGGTGAGTTAAAATAATCTGCCCTTGAGTTTCTAGTAGAAAAACTATAAAAATAGACAGATATGCCCATCTAACTATTTTATTGCTATGCGCTTCTAAGCATCCCAACCAAACAAAGAATCCCCATACTAATTTAAAAAGAAACGGGGCTGTGCGAAGTAAATATAGCTCATCAAAATTAACCAGCGGTTTATACCAATAGTAAGCACCAAGCATAAAAATAATCCAGGCAGATAACAAATGTTTCTGTGAGGTTTTACGAATTGAAAGTAAAAAAGCAAGTAAGGCACCGAAGAAAACGGGACTACGTAGAAATAATGGCAAAAAGGTGAATTCCCAAGATTTAAATAAAAAAAGTACGATTAAACCTAAAAAAATAAAATCCCAGCGGTAACGAGACCTGTTGTATAGCCCGATAAATGCAAAAACGCAAATCAGCGTAAGTGGAATTAGTTCTGAATCGCTCAGGCTTAGAAAAAGATTCTTATATAATTCAAAAGAAAAAAGGTTTGCTAAGCTGTGCGGTACAAGCATACGTCCGGAATTACTTAATGCATTTAATAAAAGATTTATTTGCCAGCTTTGTGCTAAAATCGCAACTAAAATGCTCAGCCAGGCAAAAATAATCATTGAAGGCCTCTTGGGCTTTATGACGAAAAAGGCAGTTATCAGTAATAAAGTAAAAAAAATAAATTCAAAAAACCAGAATTCTAACTTTGTTCCAAACATTCCCAAAAAGAATGACCAGCCTATCAATAAAACATACCGCCATTTGCCCGTTTCAAGCCATTTAATTATAAATAAAAAAGTAAACATATGCGCTATAAAGGTATTGGTATTGATAAATTCAAAATACCAATACGTGATTAAAGGGGACAAAAAGAAAAGCAAAGAACATGTTGTTGCCGCCCATGAATCAAGTTTCATTTTTCTAAATATATAATATCCGGCTAAAACAAGCGCCATGCATTGTATAAGATAAAAGTATCTATATTGAGGCCCTATAATAAGTTCAAAAAATGTATAAGGGTCAAGGGGTACCGTAGACCATATAACTGCTTCATGGCCTGTACCCCAGTAGGGATTCCAGAGGGGGAATTTAAAATTCATAAGGCGGCCAAGGAACCACTGCCGAAAAGGATAATACATTCCCGCAAAATCATTATGCGAAAAGAAAACCTTGCCGCGATATAAGTTATAAGCAAAATAAAAAGGGAACAGGAATAATAGAACCAAAGGGAAATTAAATTTTGCGATAAGATAATTTTTCAACCTAAATATATTAATTTTTAATAATTTCAACGCCGATACTCCATCATTAAACTCATATAATCAAATAAGGCTTGGGTGTAAGCGGAAATAGAACGTTTTGTCCCGGAAATATTCTTCCATTCCTCTACCGGAACCTCATATAACCAATCACGAGTTCCGATTAACCTTGATATGCGTATAATAATCTCTACATCGAATATCCACCGAGAACAGAAAGGCTCTCTAGCTACGGCAGCGAGTATTCTACTGTCAAAAAGTTTAGCTCCGCATTGAGTGTCATAAACATGAATGTCAAAAGTCAAATCAACAACAGTGGCAAACAGTCTGCCAAAATAATGTCGCAGGTGCACACGTTCAATTGACCTGCCGGCAAGATGAACGCGGCTGCCAATTACTGCTTTTATATTCGAATTCTTCTTAAAAATTTCAACAAAATCCCAAATTTCTGAAAGTGGTACTGCCAAATCAGCGTCCCAGAAACCAATAATATCGTATTTATCCTTTTCTAATAAATAAAGCATGCCCTGCCTTACCGCTTCTGCTTTACCTTTATTTGCCTCAAGCGAAAAACATAAAGCCCTCTCGGGATTGACGGTACATATTTTTTGTATAACTGATAAAGTATTATCTTTACTGCCATCGTTTACAAATAAAAAAGTTAGATTGGAATAGTTTGAAAGCTCATCCACAAAGGCATCCCTTTTAAGCCTTTTTTCTTCGTTATAACACGGAATGATTATGGCAATAGCATCGGTAGATACTTTCTCGTTTCTTGTAGAAGAAACTAAATTGTAATCTTCGGCGCGAATAGATGACTTTTTAGGCATCTATAATCTCCTAATTTTGTAGTTTTTTATTAAAACTTTTAATTTATGGCAGAAAAAATATCTTGCTACATTATCAGTAAAACATATATATAGAAAAGATATGATAGAAAATATCCAAAAGGCAACGATAAAGTTTAGCCCATGATTAGGAATTAAGGCGCGCTGCGTGGCAAGTAAGAATAAATAAAAAACAATTGCCAAAAAAACACCGCGGTATGTTTTCGCGGGGACGCCAAAAAACGTCGAAACAACCGCAGCGGCAATGCTGAAAAAAGCAAGAAAAAATGTTATCCATTCAGTAGAACTGAGCCGCAAATAAAATAACCTTAAACAGACAAGGCCATTTACGTTCCAAGCTTTATCTCTTTCATAAGGGATAACTCCCGGTTTTATTGGAAGATATCCATAAAACCAGGGTAGATTCCCTACACTGGTAACATAGGGTATAACGTAAAATAATTCAAGATATCCTTGAGCAACATTTTTAATATACTCAATAGGGTGATTGGCGACGTATTGAAAATAAATTTTTTGTAAAACATCGTAATATCCTTCTCCCTGAATATTAAGCTTAGGGTGCATGGCTTTAGGGTATTTAGCCCGAACAAGATCATACAAAACTATATCACTGTATCTCATGCCCAAGCTATTGGGGTATCTGCCTAAACCCGCAACAAGAGAATGCCATGCGGCGTGCCGGCCGGTGGTCTGCAGATAAGGTTTAAGGTCGCCTGTAAATTCCCCTGTTTTAATATCTC
This sequence comes from Candidatus Omnitrophota bacterium, assembly GCA_023227945.1. Classification (GTDB taxonomy): domain Bacteria; phylum Omnitrophota; class Gorgyraeia; order Duberdicusellales; family 4484-171; genus JAJYOP01. The sequence continues at coordinate 41,665 of JALOCC010000005.1, read as the reverse complement.
TATGCAAAGCAAACCCTATAGGTAATATAATCGTCACGAAAAAAATTCCTAAAAATATAATAAGCGCTGAGGTAATTTTTTCCCGGAGTTTAACATTTAAAAAAATTATGCAAAAATAAATAGCACAAGTTGCCGCCAACCCTTCGGAAGATCTAAACAGCATCATTATCCCGACTATCATGCCGAAAAATAATATTGCCATTGATCCTTTAGCCGTAAAAAAATATTTTTTTAGCCAATTTAATGAAAATATAATAAACATTACCGCGCAAGAAAAAGATATTACGAAAGTGCGGCTATCCGGCGAGCCGTAGACTAAGGAAAGAATGTTTTTTTTAAATATTAAAGCTAAGATTAAAAATAACCATCCGGCAAATATATTATTGCACAGTTTCCTTACCGCAAAAGCAAGCATTACCAGAGAAAGTATAAAAACGATATTATGCAATTGCTCTACGAGCCCAAGCGTCATCTTTTTGCCGCCAAGCGCGATTAATTCTAACATTGATATATAGCCTATATCATCAAAATCGTCCGGGCCGGAACGAATTATTCTTCTAATTCCCGGCTTTGATTCCCATTTTAAACCAAAAGCTTCAGCATAATCATTGACCTCGTATTTAATATACCCAAGCCGGGCCGCCTCATTTGCCTGGTCTATATTTTTTAGCACAAAATAGCCTTGTCCTTTATTAGCTATATTTTGGTTTATCTTTAAGGTTCCGGAAATAATTATTATCAAAACAATGCCGTAAAGAAATACGCGGCTATGCAGCTGCGGTAACTTTAAATACTGTGCCATAACGAATTCAAGAAGGCCCCCATACCTTTAAATTGTTTATTTTTTTCATAATAACTCTTCTCATATAATATCTATTCCAATCTCTTTTATGCAACAGCGCGAAAAGCGCCCGCGGGAAGGCGCTTGAAATAAAGATATTCTTTATTTTAAAAAGACTCAAAAAACCGGAATTTATAACCCAGCGTATGAAGTTTTTATTGAGAAAAATAAAATAATTCATCCAGAAATTAATATCGTAATAACCGTATACTCTTTTTATTCCCGAAGAAATCTTCCCATTCTCAATATCTTCGATATCCTGCTCAGAAATAATACCTTTTTCTCTGGCAAACTCTGTTATATATGCCTTCGGATAGAAACTTAGCCAATATACGCTCACCAGGCTCGGGCGGTTTTCATTGTAAAAAGACAAGGTATCCAGCATGTCGCTGCGGTTTTCGCCGGGAATGCCAAAAATATGGTCGCATTGAAGTATCATGTTCCTTGAGCGAATTAATTCTATCGCCTTAGCTACTTTATCCCGCTTTATACTTCTTTTTAAAACAGTCTTGGATATATTCTCATTTAAGGATTGAACACCCATAGCCACATAAGCACAGTTGGCATCTTGCATCAAATCCGCTAATTGCGGCGTTACTATATTAGGATGTATAGAGGCCAAGAAAGGTAGCGCAATTTTATCTTTATATAGATTAAGAAACTTAGTTATCCATTCCTTATCGAATCCAAAACATTCATCCAGAAACGCCACAAAGGACGGAGAATATTTTTGCTTAGCAAGCATGAGTTCTTCTATTATATTTTCCGGAGAACGGTAACGAAACCGTTTCCCTCCTACCTTGGAATTCAAATAATCATTAATGCAAAAGGAGCAAGCAAATGGACAACCTCTTGAGCATTGGACAAAATAGTGCGACTTCATTGACGGATCCTCGTTGTAAAACAAATCCTTATCGGGGAAAGGAATTTTGTCTAATTCTTCATTGATCGTATAATCCAAAAAGCTTCCTATTAATCTTTCGTTTTGCTTGTAGACGATGCCTTTTAAAAGGGGGAATTCGCCGCCATAGATGGCATCAAGGCTTTGCATATAAGCTAATACCGAAAATTCCCCCTCCCCTATCGATATAGCATCGATTTGCGGGTAACTTAGGGTCAATTGGGGTAGTAAACTTGCATGAACCCCGCCGGCTAATATCTTAATCTTAGGATTTAACTCTTTAACAAAACTGGCAATAAGCATATTGGCCTTAAAAGTATCGGTCAATAATGATAGCGCTAAAACGTCGGGGTTGTGGCTGCATATTTCAGAAGCAATTTTTTGATAAAGTTTCCCGTCTATCTTCCTGGATGAATCAAAGGCGTAATAATCTATAAGATTTTTATAAATCAGTTTTGTTTTTACGCCTTCCTTCCTAAGAACAGCTGAAATGTATTCTATGCCAAGAGATTCATAATCGTTATAAAAAAAAGTAACAAATTTCTCTCTGCCAAAAGTGTTCATTTTATTTAAAATCCTGATTGAATAATTATTTGTCGTATTTACATTGAATCAGAAGTTTTCCCTGCAACCCCCACTTAGCCAATAGCATTAGCCTGCTTAAATTTATAAAAATTACGCTGATAAGGCCATAAATATAGCGAATACTAAGCCACCATTTCGGGGGTAAAACCAGCCATTTTGTGCCCCGGCGGTCAATAGAGTTTTTGATAAGTACGCGCAGGCGGTGCGGCTGCAGAAAATAGAGCATATTTGCCTGGATGACATCCATAATTATGTCTTGCTGCGTTGAGCCTTTAGGGTAATATGGCAAAACCCATTTAAAAGGCCGCGCTGCAGCTAAAGCGCCGGTCGGCGTAAAATTTTTCCATGCGCCGACTATATTAAGGTTATTTTCATCTTTGGCAATATTACATAGCCTGGTGCCGGGATATGGCGTTGCGTTATTAAAACGCGCCTTGGCTACGTCTAACGCCTGCGCCAATCTAAATGCCGCGACCCTATCTTCTCTTGTTTCTCCGGGAAGGCCATAGATAAATACTACGTCTACCAAAAACCCATGCTGTTTAGCTAAAGTAATACCTTTTACGACATCCTTAACTGTTTCCTTTTTATCAATCATTTTCATAAGTTCTTCGCTGGCAGTTTCTGCCCCGATAGCCAGCCCGGTAAAATTAGCGGCTCTTAGCTTGCACAAAAGATCTTCATCGATACTATCTCCGCGAGTCACCATCGTAAATTCGGCTTTCAAATTCAATCCCCTATCTATTATCCCGCTACAAAGTTCATGGATTCTTTTTTTGTTAAGAGTAAAAATGTCGTCAAAAAAAACAATGTTAGATGGCTTATAGAGTGAAATTAATGTTTCTATTTCTTTAATTACTTTATCTGTCGCCCGATAACGATAAGTATTTCCGTTAATTGCGCGCTGGCTGCAGAAAACACAATTATAAGGGCAGCCTCTTGAAGATATAACAAAACCCATATCATAGAGTTTTGGGTCAAATAAATGATACGGGATGTCGGGCAAAACATTTATGTCAATTAGCGGGGCCCTTGGATTATGGATAAAATTTGCGCCGTCTCTATAAGAGCAAGAAGGTATATCCTTAAATCCCGCACCATTTTTATGGTTAATAACTATCCGCTCAATCACCGGTTCAGCCTCGCCCTTAACTACAAGGTCAATAGATTTGTTGCTTAAGACCTCCTCAGGCAGGACGGTTGGATGGATTCCTCCAAAAACAATAGTTGAATCAGGGTATGTTGATTTAATTAAATCTGCGAGCTCATAACCGCGGCTTGCGGTGGGCGTCATGCAGCTGATGCCGAATAATTGCCGGCTGTTTTGCGTGAGTTTTTTTATCTTTTTTACCGTTAACCTTTCAACCTCTTCGTCAATTATTTTGACGCTATATTTTTTTTCCATCAAATAAGCGGCGAGCGACCCCAGTCCCAGAGGAACGCTCTTTGGCACTAAAAAATCAACGGGCCCCAGTTCGTCCGCCTTTGGATTTATAAATATAATGTCTTCCATAGATTAAATGAAATTTAAATGCATTGGTTTTAAGCCTACAGGCGCATCTAGCGCTGCGGATTTGGTTTTTAAATCCCATAAAAACTCATTTACTTTATGCTGCAGGCAAAGGGAACCGCACATCGTGCAGGCGTTAAAATTTTCACTTGCAATCCCGTTAAGCACCTGCCAATAACGTTCACTCTGCCAGATTTCCTTAAAAGATTTTTCGGCAATATTACCGATATGATGCTTCTTGTATTTATCGTTAAAAAGCATTCCGCAGGGAGCAACCAAACCCGAACCTGAAAATTGCATAATAAAGGCGGGGCCAAAGCAACGGGAATATTTACGTTTTCCGCCGCTTAATATTTTTGACCATTTTACCTTTACCAGATAATTGTTATCGGAGTATCTTTCTGCTTCTTTTAAGATATTCACCAAATCAAAATATTTATCATATTGCACACCCAGGCTTCCTGCTTCATCATCACTGCAATGCTTAATCACCAGATAATCAACGCCCAGTTCTTTGCCAAGCTTAACCAAAGGAATAACCTGGTCGGCAAATTGAGGAAGAAGCACCATTTGAAGCCCCAAGGTAACCTTAAGCTTATTTTTTTTCTTTATCGCTACGCTTTTTTTGATTGTTTCAATTACCTTGTCAAAGCAGTCTTTTTTACAACCCATTATCTTCGCGTAACTCAACTGATCAGCTGCGGATATATTAAATCTAAGATAGGTAAGAACCGGCAATATCTCTCCTAATTTATCATCCTTAAGAAGATAGCCATTTGTGCCAAGAGCCATATCAAGACCGTTGCTTTTTCCCCTTGATATCGCATCATACAAATGCGGCGAACAGGTACTTTCTCCGTCGCTTACAAAGCTTATAGCTTTTACGCCGATCTCAGCAGCATCGTCAAGAAATCTAAAAATTACATCCTTGGTCATTTTCTTTATGTCATTAGACTGAAGTTGGCCATAGCAATAAACGCATTTGTAAGTGCAAGCCCTAGTTAAAGCGCAGTCTATAGTGATGGGGGCGATTCGCTCTCCGCGAAGCCACATTTCAAGACGCTTTTTATGCCAAAGCAATTTGTGCCCGTCTAATATTAAATCAGCCATTTGTAATATTTAATTATTAATCGAATTGTATCTTTTTGCCGATTGGGAATCCTTGCTAAAATTACCGCGCTCCGCTTTCACATTCTTATCAAAATAAATATCTTTTACTAATCTTAAATAGCCTTTTGCTACCTTCAGAAAAGACGGGAACGTTACAGCCTTGGATATTCCTTCCGGACGCAACCCTAACCTGTAAGGCACTTCTGCAAAAAGATAGCCTCTTTTCGCAACCTTAATAAGGATTTCCGTCTGGAAGAAAAAGCCTGTACTTTTACAATTTATTTCGGATAAAATTGATTTTCTATACAATATAGTGCCGTTAGTATAGTTAAAATTAACCCCAAAGGTTGAATTTACAATAAATCTATAAGCGCATGATAAAGCGTTTCTAAAAAAGGAGCGTACTTGCCGGTTAAAAACAAAAGGAATGACTGCATCTACATGATTAAGTAAACTTGCATAGCGAAAAGTTTCCCACGGGTCATTTTCATTATCTCCGGGAAGCATCACTACAGCGTCACCTGACGCGCAATCAACGCCTTCCCAAAATGACGCGCCTATCCCCCGAGGTGTTGTATGTTTAATTAATTTCAGGCGTTTTTCTTTTTCCTTTAATTCTAGAATAATTTCTTCTGTTTTATCATCACTACCGTCGTTTACGACAACAATCTCCCCATTTATTTTAAACTCATCAAAGGCTTTAAGGGTATTATTAATGGCTGGACGAATATTTTTTTCTTCGTTTAAGGCAGGCATTATCACGGAAATATCGATTTTATTATTCATGTCAAACCCTTATATAGCCTGCGTTGCTGCTCGTTATCCATTCATCTACAATTTTGCTGAAAGGTTTTTTGTCGGTATAAGGGTCGTAGACTTTCATCTTAACTAGTTCCATTGCCACTATATCATCCTGGCCGCAGCAATGCGAAGGCCCCAGGAACTCAAAATAATCGTTTACGCCGGTTGCAATAAATTTAACGTTCAATTCTTGTAAAATTACATCGTTTCTTATCTGTTCAAGCGCCCGAAAGGCTAAAAAATTAACTATCGAATAAACAACCGGAATAAGCCCGCTTATGCTCATACCACTTGCGATACCAACGGTACCTTGCTCCATAATACCGCAGTTAATTACCCTTTCCGGGAATTCCTTTTTCGCTTTATCAATTACTCCAAAACCCATGTCGCAAACTAACAAATAGTACCGGGGGTCCTTACGAAAATAGGGAATAACGGTGTCTATGATTTCTCTTCGAAAATTAATTGCTTCACTCATAATTCTTGCCCTGCGCTAATTCTTCTTCAGTAGGTATCCTGAAATGAAATTTGGGAATGTTTTCCATACATTTTAGCCCAAATCCTTTTATGGTTTCAGCGATTATTACATTTGGCCTGTTATTTATGCTTACTTTTGCTTTTTGTAAATGTTTGGCTAAAGCTTCTACGCCATGGCCTGAACAAATAACTGGAGAGAGGCCGAAACCTTTAAGCCTATTTACAATATCTTTAGTTTCCTTGTCTAAAATATTAACAATAAAGTCCATTGCCTGAAGCCTGTTAGCATCAATTATAATCGTAAGATTGCCAACCTCGTGTTTAATGGCAAATTGTATAGCTTCCCAGGTAGAACCTTCCTGTAATTCTCCGTCTCCAACAACACAAAAAGTATGATATTTTTTATTCTGTAACTTTGCTCCGAAAGCAACACCTGTAGCTATCGGTATACCGTGGCCAAGTGAACCACAGCCGGCTTCAAGGCCAAACTCTATTCTTCGCTCCATACACCCGAGCAAACTGCTTTCGTTAGTATAAAAAGCCTCCCATTCTTTTTCAGGGATAATACCCTTGTCAGCTAAAATAGCATATAAAGCATAACAACCATGTGCCTTGGAAAAAATTAGCCTGTCCCGCTCTTCCCACAAAGGATTTGTTTCTTGATAATCCATTACGCTGTAATATAAAGCAACAAGGATATCAACGCATGATAGAGATGGAGCGATGTGTCCGGCTCGATTTCGCACGGAAACCTTAACAACATTTGCTCTGATATAATTAGCTTTATCTCTTAATGTAGTATTTTTGCTCATACTTAATTCCTATCCCAAATAAAACTCACGTACGCATTTAATCATGTAATCGATCTCTTTCGAAGTCAGATGTTGATGGACCGGTAAAGTAATGATTGTACGGCAATGTTCTTCGCAAACCGGAAAATCTCCGGCCTTATACCCTAAATAAGCCGCGGCCTTTTGTAAATGTAAAGGTATAGGGTAATGAATTTTTACCTCTACCCCCTTTTTAAGCATATGCGCGTATAAACCATCTCGATTTTTTGCCTGGATTACATAAGTATGATACACCTGTTTTACATTGGGCCTGCGGGGTGGAATTGTAATATAACCCTTAAGTTTTTTAAAAGCTTCGTCAAAACGCATAGCATTTTCAATACGCTTATCGGTAATGGAAACGGTATCTTTAATCAGCCGGTTCGCAACCAGGGCCTGTAGAGAATCCAACCGGCTATTATGGCCGAATATTTCGATTTCATCGCGGGTGGCTAAGCCATGGTTACGAAATAATTTTAATTTTTCGCATAATTCCTTTGAGCGAGTAACAATTATCCCCGCATCTCCCCAGACATTTAAATTTTTTAAAGGGTGCATGCTAAAACAAGCAGTCTGGCCCCACGAACCAACATGTTTTCCGTCAATTGTAGCAAGTATGGACTGGGCCGCATCTTCCACTACCAATAAATTATATTTTTTGGCAATTTCCATAATTTTAGGCATGTCCGCAGGGCATCCGGAAAGATGAACCGGAAGTATCGCCTTAGTCTTAGGCGTAATTGCTTTCTCAATCTTGTTCACATCAATAGTATATTCCTCGTTATTATCTACAAATACCGGTCGTGCTCCGGTCATTGCAATTGCACCAACAGTGGCAATAAAGGTGTTGGGCGCGGTAATAACTTCGTCGTTATGGCCTATGCCTAAAATTTCCAAAGAAAGGATAAGGGCATCTGTTCCGGAGCTGACCCCCAAAGCAAAAGGTATCTTACAAAGCTTGGCAAAATTTTCTTCAAACTTTGCTACATCCTTACCTAAAGTAAAATCGCCGCTTTTTACTAATTTTTTTATATCTTTAAGATAGGGGTCAATATTTTTAAATTGCCTGGCCAAATAAGAATAGGAAATTTTCATTCCGGATCCTCCTTTTTGGATAAGATTACGCAAATATTATTTATCTGTATAATCTATGGTAATTCTATTGATTATAAAAATCGTAGATACAATTTACTATATAACTTAATTGCTTAGTAGTAAGTTCGGGATAAATCGGCAAACTCAAAATCATTTTTGCCTGCTTTTCAGTCATAAGCAAAGAACCACTCTTTTGTTTTAAGCTTTTTGCCGCTGGCTGTAAATGTATGGGGATAGGATAATGTATTTTTGTACCAATGCCTTTACGGCCCAAGAAGTTGCTTAACCTATCACGGTCCTGCGCCTGGATAACAAAAGTATGATAGACGCTTTTTTCATAAGGCCTTTCAACAGGAACTTTGACTTGTGTAAGGCAGGATAAATGTTTTTGGTAAAATTCGGCATTCTCCCGGCGCCTGTCAGTCCATTTTTTCAGGTAATTAAGCTTAACGAGTAATAATGCCGCCTGTATGGTATCCAGTCTTGAATTATCGCTCCAAGCGGCGCAATTGTCGCGAGTGCTAAAACCGTTGTTACGTAAAATCTGCAATTTTCTATAGAGATTCCTGTCGTTGGTTGTCAACGCCCCTCCATCACCGCAGGCATTTAGATTTTTTAAAGGGTGGAGGCTGAAACAACCTATTGTGCCGAATGAACCAACACATTTTTCTCTATATTCTGCACCAACCGCCTGGGCGCAATCTTCAATCACTGTTAATTTATGTTTTTTTGCTATTTCTAATATAGATTTCATATCTGCCGGCCGGCCGGTTAGATGAACCGGTAGTATTGCCTTTGTGCGGGAATTTATTGCTTTTTCAATTAACCGAGGGTTTATATTATAATCTTCACCCACATCAACGAATACCGGTTTCGCACCGACTAAAACAATAGAGCTTGCGGTAGAAATAAAAGAATTCGCAACCGTAATTACACTATCGCCGGGCCCTATATTTAATACGCGAAGTGCGAGAACAAGAGCATCCGTTCCCGTGCCTACGCCTAAAGCATATTCTGTACCGCAAAGATTAGCAAAAGAACGTTCAAAGGCTTCAACCTCTTTGCCAAGAATAAATTGCCCGCTCTCTAAAACCTTTCCTATTGCCTGCAAGATTTCTTTTTTTACTACTCTATTTTGCCCGGCAAGGTTTACATAAGGAATATTCATTTAAGATTTATGGTTTTCATTGTTTTAATATTATAATACCGGCTGTCTTCCATAGGATTTGGTATTTTACCCTGCTGGTAAGCACCCTGGAGGCCTTCGATTGCTTCTTCTACGCTGCGCTTTGCGCTAAAGCCAAGTTCTCTCTTAATCTTTTCGCTGCAAACTTTATAGGACCTATTATCATCGGTTGCGGTTACTTCAATGGGTATGTTTTTACCGATAATTTTTCTTACTTTTTCCGCAAGCTCCATTACTGTGAAATTCTCATAACCTGCGTTAAATATCTTTCCGTCGATTAATTCATCGGGATATTCCAATGTTTTTACATAAAGGTCAGTCATATCTTCCATGTGAATATTCGGCCTTTTTTGGCTTCCGCCAAAAACAGTAATTTTTCCTTTGTTGATAGCGTGGTTGGTCAGAATGTTTACGGTTAAATCTAAACGCAATCTGGGAGAATAACCGCAAACCGTAGATGGCCGTAATATCAGCGTAGTAAATCCGGGCATTCTTTCTTTCGCCAAAACTTCCTCACAAAGCATTTTATATTTAGAATAATCCGTTAAGGGCTTTAGGGGAAGCTCTTCGGTAACTTTATCCTCTTCTTTTATGCCATAGACGCTCGAACTGGAGGCATAGATAAATCTTTTGACCCGATTTTTTTTGGCGATTCTTACTAAAGGAAGGAAAGCATCGTAATTAATGGATTTGCCAAGGGTAGGATTTAATTCAAAACTCGGATCATTAGAAATACAAGCTAAATGGATTATTGCATCCGTTCCCGGTATTTCTTTTGCCAATAATTCTTTGTCTCTGATATCGCCTTTGATTTGTTTTAAGTTTGGGTTATTCTTTACACAATCCAAAACATTATCTCCAAACATATATAAATCTATTACTTTGACGTTATATCCGTTGGCAAGAAGTTTAGGGATAAGCATGGAGCCGACATAACCTGCCCCTCCGGTCACTAATACATTATTGATCTTGCGCATATTTTTTAATGGCCTCCTTTCATTTTTTCAACCAAACGATCAGTAATGCAGTGGCAAATTATGGAATGTGTAAGCTCTACGTAACCGTAAGACTGCGAAGGCACATAAAAATTAATATCGCCCAATTTTTGTAAAGGATTATATTTCTTAAAACCCGACAGGGTAGCTAAAAAACAATTTTTGTCTTTAGCCATATTCGCAGCGTTTAAGATGTTCTTTGAGCTGCCGGAGCTGCTTATGGCAAACACGATATCGCCTTTTTTTGCCAGCATCTCTATTGGTTTTTTAAAAACGTTCTCGTAGCCCAAATCATTCGAAAGGCAGGTAAGCAAGCTTGAATCGCTAAAGGCCAATGCGGGAATTTTTGCGTTTTTTAATAAGTCGGTTGCGGTGTGACTGGCAATAGAGGCGCTGCCGCCGTTACCTGTCAATATCACCTTGTTCCCTTTTTTGCTGCAATTAATAATTGAATTTACAATATCCGTTATGGCCTTCTCAAGCAGGATATTTTTTCCTTTATGGCAATTAACCTCAACCTTGTTTATGATGTTATTTAATTCTCTGAAATACTGCATATATTTACTTTAAAAGCGTAGTAATATATTTAGATAAAGGCGCCGGTTCAACGGATGAACGGTTACCCACGATTAAAACTTTCATTGCCCCCACAGCGTTACCGATGAAACCTACGGTTTCCATGGGATTATTTTTATATACGCAGGGCGCGGTTATCGAAAAGAATGCATCGCCTGCGCCGATTCTGTCCAGAACTTCCTTGGAGAATACGGGAATGTGGGAAAACCCATCTTTTCTTGAATAGGCAAGCGCGCCTTTATGCCCTCGGGTTATTATCATTTTATCGCAGGATAATTTTTCGCTGACATGAGAAATGAGTTTTTCCAGATTTGAAAATTTATCATGGCATGCCAGGCGGATTTCCGGTTCGTCTATACAAATATAATCCGCACGGTGAAATTTCGTAATCAGGTTAAAACCGATGTTGGCGGAATTGGTTTGGACGTTTATTGCCAGAAACTTTGCCTTATCGCAAAGTATTTTTACGATTTTCGGCGTAATCATCCCGTGGCCAAAATCGGTAACTATAACCATGTCAAATTGTTTTATTATAGATTCGATGCATTCCGATATGTCTTTTTCGACGGAAGCAGAAATATGGCCGGCGTCTTCAAGGTAACATATTTCAAATAATTTGTTTAAGAATGCCGGGTCAACAAATCTGCGTTTAACAACTGTGTGAATGTCTTTACAATAATGGAATATGGTTTTTATGTTAGGCTTTAGATGATTTACGATAAAATTCATGTAATCATTCTTGGTGCCTACACAACTTACCAACATAACCTCTTTACAAAAACCAGCTATATGGTTTGCGGCAGCAAGTACGCCTCCGGCAAAGATTTCTTCGCTATTATATTTGGTTGCGATAATGTTATCTTTCTGGGATTTGCCCATTCCGCTGCAATAATGGTATTCATCGATGATAATATCGCCAATTACAAGCACCTTTAAGTCTTCGAGCGATTTAAGCGAACCTAAAATATCCTTACTCGTGTATTTTTTTTTGAAGCCCGAAAAGAATTCTTTGGCTTCTTCCGGATAGGGAGAAAAAAATGCATTAATAAGCGATGAGGAACTAAATGTTATTTCATCGGTAAAGTGCAAAGTGCCCCCTACCGATTTAACCGCTTCTTCTTCTTCATAAATTTTTCCCGTTACATCCTCATCTTTTTTTGCATATTCGTTTCCTTTTACGTAAAAATTGGGCTTTAATTTTTTTATGGCTTCAACTGCCGTAGGCCACTTGTTAATTGCAACGAAATCAACACACTCAAGCGCTGCTATGCTTTCTGCACGTAAGTGCTCGCCAAATATCGGCCTTCCCGGCCCACGGTTTACGAATTCATCTTTTGTTAATGTAACTACCAGGATATCCCCTTTTTTCTTTGCTGCCTGGAAATGTTTTATGTGCCCCGGATGCAGCAGGTCAAATACTCCATGGCAATGAACTATTTTTTTGCCTTGTTTACGTTCAAAGGCAAGTGTTTTGCCTAACTCGTCAATTGTTTTTATCTTTGAAAGTACTTTTGTGCTCATAGTCACCTTGCAAGATACCTAAACCAATCTTTTGTTGCCTCTTCTATTGTGTCAGGCGCCCATAGCGGAGCTTGCCTCCAATATTCTATGCTATCAAGCATTTTGCGTACACCTTTCTCGAAAGATACTTTCGGCTGCCAGCCCAATATTTTTTTTATTTTCGAAATGTCCGCAAATGTACAGTCAGGCTCACCCGGCCGCTTAGGAATGTAAGTAACTTCCCCTCCCAAAAGCTTAACTAATTCATTTATGCTGTAAGTATTTCCTGAGCCGACGTTCATAATTTCATTTTTACAATCAATTTGTGCAGCCGTAAAAAAAGCATTTACCACATCCGTAACAAAAGTAAAATCCCTGGTCTGATTGCCACTGCCCACTACAGTAAATGGTTTATTGTTTAATTTTTGTGCTAAAAATACTCCAAAAACTGCGCCATACGTGCCGGATGTTCTTGAGCGCGGGCCATAAACGTTAAAAAGCCTTAAAGATACAACGGGAAGTTTGTAGACTTTGCCCCAATGCATGATAATTTGTTCTCCTAAATATTTGGTTAGAGCGTAAGGGTATTGGGGCCGGATTTCAGCGGTTTCCGGTGTTGGAAAATTATCCGGTATACCGTAGCAGGAAGATGATGCTGCGTAAATTAATTTTTTGATTTTAGCCAATCTGGAAGCTTCACAAACTGCAGCAGTTCCTGTTACGTTTGACTTGTAATAGTCTAACGGGTTGACTATCGATGGGACGATATCCGCCAAGGCGGCGAAATGAAATACTACGTCTATGCCGTTAAAATACTTTTTAATGTTATCAAAATCAGATATATCAATTTCAATTGTCTTAAGGTTTTTATTATTCTTGTGGTTAGCTAAATTTTGCAGCCTGCCGTTTGAAAAATTATCCAAAACCGTAACCTCATAACCTTCGCCAATAAGCTTATCGACCATATGGCTGCCTATAAACCCGGCCCCTCCCGTTACAAGCGCCTTCACCTAAACCTCCAACTTATTTGTATTTCCATTAGCCCATATGTAAGGGGCTGGGTAAACCCGCAGCCACCCGTAACTATAGCTTTCTTATTGTTCAGCATTATCTACTATTAATTTTCTATGTATCTTACCATTTTTAGAATTTCCCGGCCTAAAATTCTATGCTGACGCCCGATTTTTACGGTTTTAAGTTCACTTTTTTTGATAAGCCTGAGGATAGTTGAACGGCTCAATTTTAGTATTTCTTCAGTTTCTTTGAGGGTATAAATTTCGTTAGGAATGACTTGCATAATAAGCTTCCATTAAAACAACGGAATGATTATAACAATGTATCAAGAAGTGTCAAGGCGCTTCTTTATGTAGCAGAATTGGCTATTTTTTTGCTAAAACTCTAATATTTTCAATGATATAGTCGATTTCTCTATTCTTTAAAAAAGGGTTTACTGGAAGAGATAATACGCCCCTTGAAGCTTCTTCTGTATTAATAAGATTTCCAGAAATTTTTGCCGTTTTGAATGCTTCCATTTTATGCAACGGCAGAGGGTAATAGCTGCGCGCCTGAATACCGGCACTATTCAGAAATTTGAGCATTCCATCGCGGATGTTCGCTGCAACTTTAATTGTGTAGAGGTTATAGACATGCTGAGGCGTTGAAGATGGCATATGGCAGCGACCAAAGGAAGTCCTGAGCCTGGCCGAAGGCCGTGTCGAAGGAATGGCGGATGGCAGATAAATGTTTTTAATATTCTTTAGGCCATCGTGGTATTTTTGAGCTATCTTGATGCGTAAATTATTAAATTTATCGACATATTTCAGCTTTGCCAAAAGAATGGCTGCCTGGATAGAATCAAGGCGCGAGTTATAACCTATGTAATTTGCATCGTATTGATGGGTTTGGCCGTGATTCCTCAATGTTACTATGAGTTCAGCTACTTTCCTGTCATCTGTTGAAATGGCGCCGGCATCTCCGTATGAGCCTAAATTCTTTGAAGGGAAAAAACTAAAAGCCCCACAGTTGCCTATCGTTCCCAGTTTTTTTCTGTCTTCTATCTTTTGTCCTCTGTCCTCTGATACATACCCTGCCCCAAAAGCCTGGGCAACGTCCTCAACGATAAACAAATCGTTTTCCTTGGCGATTTCAACGATATTTTCCATATCGCAGGCAAGGCCAAAAAGATGTACTGGTAAAATTCCAACTGTATTTTTATTGATAGCTTCTCTGATGCATTGAGGGTTAATATTGAAAGTTTCTGGGTCGATATCAACAAAAACAACGGTTGCACCGCTTCTTATTATGGCCTCTGCGGTTGCGATAAAAGTAAAAGGGGTTGTAATTATTTCATCTTCTTTATCAAAATATTCCTTACCCTTAAGCTTCATTGCTTGCGCTCGTAAGGAAAGAATGATGGCGTCTGTTCCTGAATTTAAGCCTATTATGTATTTAGACTTTAAATATTTTGAAAGTTCTTTTTCAAATTGCGTTACTTTTTCGCCCAGAATCCAATGCTGGCTGGCTAAGCAGTCTTTTATCTGCCTGCCGATTCCTTTTTTGAGAAACGCGTATTCTCTTTTAAGGTCAACTAGTGGTATGGTGAGTTTTTTCATTTTTTAAAGCTTTCAGCTTTTACACATTTTGCCGCCAGTAATCTAACAAATCTTCAAGAGTTCTCTCAAGGGGGATTTCTGGTTGCCATCCCGTTACCTTTCTGAATTTAGTAGAATCGCCGACGATAACAGATGTATCTGATGGCCTTAATCTTTTTGGGTCTTGTTTTATCTCCACTTTAGTTGTTGCGTATGAAACAAGTATATCTAAAATTTCTCTTATCTTATAACCTTTGCCGCTGCATATATTATAAGCCTCTCCCGGCCTGCACTTTTCTAAGGCAAGCCAATAAGCCCTTGCCACATCTTTTACATCGCTAAAATCCCTGATGGAGTCAAGGTTACCTGTATATATGACCGGCGGTTGTTTCTGTTTTTCAATCATAGCAATCTGCTTTGCAAAACTTGAGCACACAAATGCTTCGCTGCTACGGACACCGGTATGATTAAATGCCCGCGTAATTATTATGTTTAAGCCATAGTTTTTAAAATATTGCCAAGCCAGCAAATCCTGCGTTACTTTGCTAACAGCGTAAGGAGAAAGCGGCCGGAATGGATTTGTTTCTTTTATGGGCAATTCATTCTCATAAACAAATCCATATTCATCGGAAGAGCAAGCAATATGTATACAAGGGTTCAACTTAAGTTTTCTTACGGCCTCAAAAATATTCAATTGCCCCGTGATATTTGTAACCAGGGTTTCCTGCGGGCTAGAGAATGAATCACCAACAGATGTCCGCCCGGCCAGATGAAAAATCCTATCTGGCATAACTTCCGCGATGATAGATTCTATGTTTTTATAGTCTTTGATGTCTGTTTCGTAAAGATTTATGTTTTCCTTTATATGATTTATATTTTTTATTTCTAAATCAAGAAAAGTTGTGCCATATATATTTATATTGATTTTACTTAATAGATATTCTGCAAGATGCGAGCCGGCAAATCCGGTTATGCCTGTAATTAGAACTTTCATATGTGTTTATTTTGTTGTAGAAGCGGATTACCGCGGATAGTAACGCGGATTTACGCAAACAATTCGTTTGTGTTTATCCGCGTATGGATCCGCGGGTATCCGCCTCTAGTTTTCTCCTAAAATATTCTATAGTCTTTTTAAGGCCTTCCTCCAATCGTATTTGCGGTTGCCATGAAAGAATTTTCTTTGCTTTTGTGATATCCGGTTTTCTTTTCTTGGGGTCATCTTCCGGCAAAGGCAAGAATTTTATTTTTGATTTTGATTTTGTCAGTTTTAGAACTAACTTTGCCAACTCACTTACCATAAACTCAGAAGGATTCCCAAGATTTAACGGTAATTTATAATTAACCTCCATTATTCTTAACAGACCAGCCACAAGATCATCAACATAACAAAAAGACCTGGTTTGGTTGCCACGGCCGTAAATAGTCAAATCTTCTCCCCTTAAGGCCTGAACAATAAAATTGGAAACAACTCTTCCGTCTTCTATCTGCATATTGGGTCCATAAGTATTAAATATTCTGACTATTCTTACATCTATTGAATGCTGGCGGTTATAGGCATAAACAAGGGCCTCTCCGCCTCTTTTACTCTCATCATAGCAGCTACGCACGCCTATAGAGTTTACATTGCCCCAATATTCTTCTACTTGCGGATGTATCAACGGGTCCCCATAAATTTCACTGGTTGAAGCAAAGAAAAATTTTGCATTCTTTGCTTTAGCGATACCTAAACAATTATGTGTTCCAAGTAACCCTGATTTTAAAGTTTTTATCGGGTAAGTTATATAATCTTTGGGCGAAGCCAGTGATGCAAAATGCAACACCCAATCTATGCTGTCGTTTATGTATAAAGGTGTTGAAATATCATGCTCAATAAGCCGGAAATTTTGGCTATTTAGAAACTCTTTAATGTTATCTTTTGAGCCGGTAATAAAGTTATCAACGCAAATTATATAATCTCCTCTTTGAAGGAAAGCTTTACATAAATGCGAACCGATGAAACCTGCTCCGCCAGTTATTAGTATATTCATTTTCGTCCCACGTCCTACATCCTACGTTCTACGTCCCACGTTCTTAAACCACTCAACTGTTTTCGTAAGCCCCTGTTCAAAACCAATCTCCGGCTGCCATCCTAAAAGCTTAGCTGCTTTGCTTATATCCGAATGGGTTTTGCGCACATCGCCCGCACGAAGCGGTAAATACGTGGCGCTGATATTCTTATTCATAATCTTATTTAATGATTTTAATAATCCATTTACTGAATTGGGTGCGCCGTTACCTATATTAAAGACCTCCCCTTCTATGCCCGGCTTAGTTAAAGCTAAGATATTTGCTTCAACTACATTTTCTACATAAGTAAAATCCCTCTCTTGTTCGCCGTCACCGTATATCGGGGGATTTTTTCCCTCTAAAAGGCAAGTTATAAACTTTGGGATGACTACAGCATATTCATCATCGAGAGATTGCCTTGGCCCATAGACATTAAAATAACGTAGTGCTACCACCCCAAGGCTAAATTGCTTGCTAAATAGATAAGCATAATGCTCATCTATGAGCTTGGTCGCAGCATAAGGAGAAATGGGCTTAGGATAATCACTTTCTTTTTCAGGAAAATCAAACCGTTCGCCGTAAATCGAGCTGCTGGATGCAATTACTATACGTTTAATACCTTTTTCTCTTGCTTTTAAAAAAAGTTTTAGGCTGGCCGTTACATTTACGTCGTGATACTCCAAAGGTTTTTTCATTGATTTTGGAACGCTTCTCAGCGCTGCCTGATGCGATATCAAATCAATTCCTTCTAATGCCTCATCCAGGGCAGAATCATCTCGCAGGTCTTTTTGAATAAATTTTAATTTTTCTTTATGGCGGGTAATGTTTTCTATTCTACCTGAACAAAGATTATCAAGGACAACGACTGAAACGCCTTCGGCAATCAACCTGTCAACAATATGGGAGCCGATGAATCCTGCTCCTCCGGTTACAAGAATTTTTTTATTTTTCAATTCAATCATAAATGTTCAATCAGTTAAGTAAATAGTTTTTCAAGTAGTGTTGAACTGCTTTCTGCCACGTGGGTAAATAATATCCACTTAAACCTTTAAATTTTTCTTTTGAAAGCATAGAATTTTTTGGCCTCTGGGCTGCGCGCTTAAGTTCTTTCGATTTAATTTCTGCAACATGCGTTTTAAATCCTGCTTCTTTTATTATGTAGCGGGCAAGCTCTGCCCAGCTGCAAAAACCGGTATTCGTAATATTATAGATGCCTGACGTAATACCTTTTGTGAAATATATATTAATTATATCCGATATCGCTTTGGCTAAATCCAGTGTATACGTGGGAGAACCTATCTGGTCACCGGCTACTTCGATTGTTTCTTTTTCTTTTGCAAGGCGTAATACCGTAGAAATAAAATTTTTACCATTGGGCCCAAAAAGCCAGCTTGTCCTTATGATGATATACTTATTTAACCCCGCTACTAAGTTCTCTCCTGCCAGTTTTGATTTGCCATAAATACTTAGAGGATTAACAATATCTTCCTCTGTGTATGCAGTTTTTTTGTTACCATCAAACACATAGTCTGTACTTATATAGATAAAAAAACAGTCTTTATTATTGATGGATTCAATTACGTTTCTTGTTCCTTCTTCATTTACCAGGAATGCGCTGCCTGTCTTTCCTTCAGCACCATCTACATCGGTGTAAGCCGCACAATGCACCACTACATCGAATTTTAGATTCCCTATGGTTTTTGCCAAAGAGCTTTTGTTGGTAATATCGCAATTACCCTTATCTATTCCTAAAGTGTCGTAGTTTTTAAGCAACGGCAGAAGCGTTGCGCCAAGCATGCCGCGTGAACCGGTAACTAAGATTTTCTTATGCATTCGCTTCTTTTATAGAAGCGGATATCCGCGGATCTAAACGCGGATAAACGCAAGCGAGTTCGTGTGCGGAAATCCGCGTAAGTATCCGCGGTAATCCGCTTCTACTTTTGCTGTTTTATTTTCGTCCACCACTTAGTGTTTTCTTTATACCAATCAATAGTTGCGTCCAGAGATGTACTGAAATCATAAACCGGCTTCCAGCCAAGTAAACGTAACCTTGAAGAATCCAGCGAATAGCGGCGGTCATGAGCAGGGCGGTCCTGCACATATTTTATGTAATTTTCGTCGAGGCCAAATTTTTTAAGTATTAGTTTTGTCAATTCGATGTTTGAGACTTCGTTATTCGAAGATATATTATATATTTCTCCTGTCTTTCCTTTATGCATCAGAAAATCAATCGCCCGCACGTGGTCATAAACATAAATCCAGTCTCTGACATTAAGCCCGTCTCCGTAAAGCGGCACCTTCTTACCTTGCAAAAGATTGGTTACGAAAAGTGGTATTACTTTTTCCGGGTATTGATAAGGCCCAAAATTATTTGTACACCTTGTTACTATCACTGGGATTTTATAAGTAGCCGCATAAGCATTGCACAAACAATCCGCTGCTGCCTTTGATGCCGAATAAGGGCTTGAGGGGCAAAGCAAATCTGTTTCTATAAATGCGCCTTCCAAGGTGCTGCCATATACTTCATCGGTACTTATCTGTATGAAAAGTTTTATTTTGGAATTACGGCAGGCTTCAAGCAAAGTAAATACTCCGTTTATATTTGTTTCAATAAACTCGCTGGCCTTTTTTATAGACCTGTCGACATGGGTTTGCGCGGCAAAATTGACCACATAATCGCTTTCTTTTATTAATTTGCTCATCACCTTAAAGTCTCTGATGTTACCTTTTACAAACTTATAATTTTTATTCTTAGCGATATCCGAAAGATTTTCTAAATTACCGGCATAATTTAAACAATCCAGATTTGTAACTTTGTAGTCCGGATATGTTTCAAGAATATAGTGTATGAAATTAGAGCCTATAAACCCACAACCGCCTGTTACAAGTAACTTCATAATAAACCTTTTAGGTTAACACCCTATAAATTTTTTAGGTTAATGCCTTGTTTTTTGGCAACAATTATATTTGCCCGAAGCAGTGATTCGCATGTTCCACAATCAGTCCAGTAGCCTTTTAAAATATCATAAGTAAGAATTCCTTCTTTGATATACATATTGTTTATATCAGTAATTTCATATTCTCCTCTACGGGAAACTTTTAATTTACGTATAAAATCAAATACTTTTGAGTCATACATATATAAACCGGCCACCGCATAGCTTGATTTTGGACTTTTAGGTTTTTCTTCTATTGAAATAACTTTGCCATCTTTAAAATCTACCACGCCAAATCTTTGAGGGTTGCGTACTTTTTTTATAAGTATCTTTGCACCTTCGCGTTGTTTGGCAAATTTTTCTGTATAAGGTTTAATTGATTCTCCGAATAAGTTATCTCCTAAGATTACAACTATTCTTTCTCCATCAGCAAAATCTTCAGCAAGCCTAAGGGCGTCAGCTATTCCTTTTTCTCCGGTTTGATAAGTATAATGGATTTCTTTTAAGTTAAGTTCTTTACCATTGCCTAAAAGCCTTAAGAATTCTCCTGCGTGGTTGCCGCCGGTAACTATAAGTACATCTTTTATTCCCGCATCCATAAGTGTTGTTAAAGGGTAATATATCATCGGCTTATCAAAAACCGGCAAAAGATGTTTATTTGTAATTTTCGTAAGCGGATATAGTCTTGTTCCAAGCCCGCCCGCTAGAATTACACCCTTCATTTTATTCTTCCCCCTATTTTATACAAACCCTAAACTCGTCCGCCACCTTGAAAAAACAAGGCGGATCCGCCCCTGGCGGAAAACTCTAAACAAATCACAAATAATAAACCACAAACTTGAAATAAATATTTAGGATTTCGGGTTTAGAGTTTATTTTTTCCAATTGTATGGAATATCATTATTAAACGCGTCCACCCTGTACTCGTCTGGTTTTTTCTTATTATACGGCAGAGTAGGCGTATTTACCACTATTGCGGCTACATCTGAAATACACTTAAAACCGTGATAAACACCCTTGGGAATCTTTACCAGTTTTGGATTATTGAGCCCTAGCTCAAAATTCATAACCTTGCCGTATGTTTCTGATTTTTTCCTGGCGTCATATAAAGCCAGGCGCATTTTGCCAAAAACACAACAGAAATAATCATCCTGTAATTTATGGTAATGCCAGGCTTTAACAACGCCTGGGTTGGCAGTCGTTATATAAACCTGGCCGAATCTTTTAAAGATTTTGTCATCGCGGCGCAGGATTTCCATCAAATGGCCCCTTGTATCGTAATTTACCTTTAATTTCTTTATTCCAACACCCTTAATCATAGCCTTATTATATTTTCGCCGCCCCGCTTATAAACATTACGGGTATCAAATATAAGCCTTGCATTATTTTTTATAAAATTGTAATCAATGTTACTATGGTCGGTAACTACAATTACGCAATCAAATGTTTTTAGGTTCTTCTTGCTAAATTCAATGCGCTTTAAATCAATTCCATCAATTTTCAGATAAGGTAAAAACGGGTCATGAAAACTTACGTTCGCACCTTTGCTCTGCAATGTTTCAATTATCTCTATTGCCGGGGACTCCCTTAAATCTTTTACGTCTTTTTTGTAAGCAACGCCAAGAATTAATATTTTGGCACCTTTTAAACGCACGTCACGGCTGCCTAATAATTTTTCAAGCCGTTCTATTACATATTTCGGCATAAAATGGTTTATATAAGAAGCTAGGTCTATCATTTTAGTTTTAAAACCAAGTTTTTTTGCCTTCCAGGACAAATATAAAGGGTCAATAGGAATACAGTGGCCTCCCAGGCCCGGCCCCGGATAGAATGGCATAAAACCGAAAGGTTTTGTTTTTGCTGCTTCAATTACTTCCCACACGCTTATTCCAAGCTTATTGCAAACAAGAGCAAATTCATTGGCTAAAGCAATATTTACAAGACGAAAAGTATTTTCCAGAAGTTTTGCAGTTTCGGCTACTTCCGGACTTGATACAGGAAATACTTTGTTTATTATTCTTGAATACAGAATACATGCGAGCTCTGTTGATTTTTCTGAAAATCCACCTACAACTTTTGGTATTTTCGTTAAAGGAAACTTTTTATCTGCGGGATTAACCCGTTCGGAAGAAAAACAGAGGAAAAAATCTTTTTCTAAACGCTGCCCGGTGCCCCTTAAGACAGGCAAAACTACCTCTCTCGTTGTAGCGGGGTAAGAAGTGCTTTCTAAAATAATAAGCTGATTTTGAAGATATTTTTTTATCGTTTTTGCTGCCGCTAAAACATATGAAACATCGGGCATTTTAACTCTTCTAAGCGGAGTAGGCACGCATATTATTATACAATCACAAATGCCAAGCACGCTTGCGTCAATTGTAGGCACAAATCTTTTCTTACGAATAAGGCTAAGCGCCTCTTGCGGGTCAATATCAACGATATATCTTTCTCCTTTATTTAACCGCTCGATGTGTTTTGAATTCGTGTCAACACCGTAGACGAGATAACCTTTCTTTGAAAAAGCTATAGCCAGCGGAAGGCCGACATAGCCCAAGCCAATAATTCCTATGTTAGCTTTCTTGTTCTGAATTTTATTTTTTAATAACGCGTAGGTATCCATATATTGATGCACGAATGGCCACGTCCCGCACCTTAATATTTTATTTGGCGGGATCCCGCCAAAGGCGGGAAATTACAAACGAATTGCCACAAATGAAATCCTGAATTTATTCGTGTAAATTCGTTCCAAATTCGTGGGAATTAGCGCCTATCAAGTGCCTATCCCTATATACTTAAAACCCAATACTTCAATTTGTTTCTTATCGAACATATTTCTTCCGTCAGCAAGCAAAGGATAATGCATTATTTTTTTTATTTTCGAGAAATCTAATTTCTTAAACTCTTCCCATTCGGTAAGAACACAGATACAATCGCAATTTCTTACCGCGTCATAAGCATTTTTGGCAAAAGTTATTTTCTTATTTCTTAAAATTTTTTTTGCTGCGTTGTTTGCCTGAGGGTCATATAGCTTAAGGTGCGCTCCTTCGTTTACAAGAAGATTAACTATGTCTATCGAAGGGGCAAAACGCATATCGTCGGTATCAGGCTTAAAAGAAAGCCCCAATATTGCTATTTTTTTGTTTTTTAACACCCATAAATGTTCTTTTATTTTTTCGACAAAATATTTTTTCTGTTGGTCATTTATGCTTTTAACTTCCTGGATTAGGCCAAAAATATAGCCTAACTTTTTAGAAATATAGATAAAGGCTTCCAGGTCTTTTGGGAAACAAAAACCACCGTAGCCCAAACCCGCATCCAAAAAATCTTTTCCGATGCGCTTATCCAATCCCATGCCTAAGGCAACTTTTTTTACATTTGCTCCTGCCAAATCACAGATATGCGCTACAGCATTTATAAAAGAAATTTTTGTCGCCAGGAATGAATTTGAAGCATGTTTTATCAGCTCTGAAGTATTTATGTCGGTTACAACTATTGGTGCCTTAATAGAAGAATACAGGCTCTTTAAAATCTTTTCGGCACGCTCGTACTCTACGCCTATCACTATTCTATCCGGATGAAAAAAATCATATATAGCTTTTCCTTCTCTTAAAAATTCCGGGTTAGACGCTATATCGAATTCTGTATTATTTTTTCTATATCGACATATTGTTTCCTTGACCTTACTTCCGGTTTGTACCGGAACGGTTGACTTTTCAACAATAAGCTTGTAGGAATTCAAATTCTTTGCAATTACCCTGGCAACATTTTCTATCGAGGTTAAATCAGCCGAACCGTCAGGCAGCGGCGGCGTTCCTACAACTATAAATATTACGTCTGATTTCTTTACGCTTTGTGGAAGCGCTGATGTAAAAACAAGGTTTCCCCTATTTATGTTTTTTATCACAATTGAATCCAGGCCAGGTTCATAAAAAGGCAGGGTTTTCTCCTTAAGGGATTTTATTTTCTTTTTATCGTTGTCAACACAAATTACCCGGTAACCAAGCTCAGAAAAACAAGCCGCGCTTACAAGCCCTACATGGCCTGCGCCTACTACACAAATCTTATAGTTTTTCTTAATAAGTCTTCTTTGCACCGCTGTAAGTTTGGTCAAATCCAATATGAAGATCCGGAAAGTCCTTAAGCGTAAAAGCCACCCAAAAGGTTAAATCCGTAACACCCTCTCTCTGCCTATCCACATCTACCCCGACATCCATCCACCAGCAATGCAAGTCTTGCCGAAGAGCATATTGCTGTTCTTCAAATGCTCCGGTTTTATATTCATAGCGCAGGTAATTCTTAAATCGCAATTTTTGTGTAAGCTGGTATTCAAAATCCAAGGTGCTTTGCGAGCTATACATTCTAGGATCACTGGCAGAACCGTATTCTACGGCATATCTATGCCCAACAGATACCGAATATTTATCTTTTTTAACGTCACGAAAAGTTAAATCTGCATTTGCTTCTTTTAGAACATTCGTAAGAGCGTCAAAGTCAGTATTGCCGTTAAAAGAAACACCATCGGCAAAATAAATTTCTAAATCAGATTTTATCCGGTTAAGATAAGT
This sequence comes from Candidatus Omnitrophota bacterium, assembly GCA_023227945.1. Lineage (GTDB taxonomy): Bacteria > Omnitrophota > Gorgyraeia > Duberdicusellales > 4484-171 > JAJYOP01. Next base: position 17,123 of record JALOCC010000005.1, on the reverse strand, counting down.
GCCCCTTCGTTCTACGGTATTGCCAGTTTCATCAAAAAAGCTTACTCCTTCTTTTCGATTAATTTGAAATTCAAAAGACGGGCTAAAATATAAAAAATCCCAGACTTTTTCATTATTTCTCGCTTGCAATTTATTATACAAGGTGACTGTTACTGTTTCATTTCTCGCCAGATTATCAATTGCGTCAAACTGAATAATCTTGCTATTCGCTACTGTAGGCGGACGGGTATAAGCATAGGTAATGGTTGGGGTAACGATATGGCGCATATTTTTAACGGGTGTGCCAAAAAAATTAAAATTAGTGTTAAATATTTTGTATAGTTTTGTGCTCACGTCAGCGCCTGCTGTAGGGGTAGTACGCCAAATATTTTCTTCGTCAACCAAAGTTTTTGAATAAAAACTACTATAATTACCTATATAAGGATTAATATAAAGCCAGCCAAAAAAGTTTTGCGGGCGGCTTAGAACATTATTGGTATAAACTCTTCCTGAAGACTCACCAAGCCCGGAGTTTGCGGTTTTTTGCGCAAGGCTTCCTGCAGTTGTCTTTGATTGAAAATACAGGCCTGTTTGACCCAGGGTCTGCTGGTAAAAATCATATTCAAGTTGAGGCAGATATTCTACTTCAGAAAAAAAGTGGTTTGCCCTTGCCTGCGTTAAAAGTGACAGAGAAGAATTCGGGAAAGAATAAGTTGTTAAATTATAGCTTAATGGGTGCGGTTCTATTTCGTATTCACGGGTGAAAAAATCTTTCATAAAAAATTCGTCAGAGAATTTGTTAAATTCGCTTAATAAAGACAAATTTTCCGTAGGCTGCCAACTATGCGAGAATTGCGCTTTATAACGGTCATCTTGCAAATATTTAGGGTCAATACTTTTCCTTTCCGGATACCTGTCAAAAAGTTCTTCCCGATTTCCCAGCTTATAAAGGTCATCTTCTATATTGTAATAGTTAACAAGGGCTTCGCCATATTTTTTGCTCTCAACATGATGGCTTATACCATAACCAACGCCTCTTTTCTCATACCAATCAAGTATAATGCGGCCACGCTGCTGGTCATTAAGATGATAACGCCAGCGGCCTAAAACATAAGAACCCCAGTCATTGCTACTTCCTGGAACTATCATAAAAGGAAAAGATTTATCTTTAAGCGGAACTGCCAGGTAAGGGAAATAAAAAACAGGAATTTCGCCAACTTTCATCACGACATTTTTGGCAACAATCTTTACCTTAGGATAAGCAATTATCTGTTTTGCCATCAGTTTATAGTGAGGCTTCTCCAAGTCACAGGTTGTGATATATCCGCCAGTTAAGACATATTTATTCGAGCCTTCGCTGCCGGCGGAAGTTGCCTTACCGTAAACCGGAGGCGATACTATCCTCATATTTACCATTTTTGCGTTCTGGCTGTTAAAATCATAAACTACTGTTTCGCCGTAAATAGTTGTATCTTTTCTCACTATTTTTACGTTGCTTTTTAAATTGGCAATGTTGGTATTCGCATTATAACTTGCCTCATCGCATGTAATCACCATCTCCTTGTATTTCAGTTTGACATGGCCTTTGACAAGAACCGTGCCGTCTGCCTGTACATAATTTATTTCATCTCCGTTAATTTCAACCGGGAGGACTTTTTCCTGAGGAAAGGCAAGAAAAGGAAAACAAGAAAGAAAAGCAAAGATAGCTATAGTAAATATTATCTTGTTAAATATTTCTTTCATCTCTATTTTTTATCCAAAGTTTTCCAATCCTCAAGGAATCTTTTAATTCCTATATCGGTTAAAGGGTGTTGCATAAGTTTTTCGATGACTGCATAGGGCACCGTTGCAACATCCGCGCCTATTCGGGCGGCTTCAACAAAATGCAAGGGGTGCCGGATAGAGGCAACGATAATCTGGGTGGGAATATTATATTGATTATAGATTAACTTGATATCCTTTATTAAATCCATTCCTTCGAAGGAAATATCATCGAGCCTGCCCACAAAAGGAGAAACATAAGTAGCACCTGCCTTTGCAACAAGTAAGCTTTGAGAAGCCGAGAAACAAAGAGTAAGGTTTGTCTTAATACCCAAGGAAGTAAGTTCTTTTGTCGCTTTCAGGCCTTCAACGGTTGAAGGAATTTTTATGACAATATTATCTGATAGCTTAGAAAGTTGCCGCGCTTCTTTTATCATATCCGGCGCACTAAGCGCAATAACTTCAGCGCTTACAGGCCCGGTAACTTCCTTGCATATTTTTTTAAGTTGCTCAAGCGGTTTTTGTTTCTCTTTGGCAAGAAGAGTAGGATTCGTAGTAACTCCGTCAAGAACCCCAAGCGCATTTGCCTTTTTTATTTCTTCGATGTTTGCACTGTCGATAAATAATTTCATCGCACTCCTTATTTATAGAAGCGGATTGCCGCAGATATCTACGCGGATATCCGCACGGGACTTGGCTTGCGTTTATCCGCGTTAGTTGCGCGGGTATCCGCTTCTAGTTTATCCTTAGCCAACAAGGCTGCGCCTATAATTCCTGCATCTTTTAGCTTTGCTTTAACTAATTTTAAGCCGGTAAGCTGCGGCCACATTGCTTGCGCTTTTATAGCCTGCCAAAGCAAAGGCCGAAACAGGTTAAATGCCCCTGAAACTCCTCCTCCAAGAATTATGACCTGCGGATTGAATATATTAATCATTCCTGCAAGAAATTTTCCTAAATATTTGGAAAACTCCTGCCAAACGATTAATGCTTCTTTCTTTCCCGTTTTTGCTTTATCAAAAATTTCTTTAACTTCTTTTGGCGCAGTTTTTATTTTTTTAAGCTGGCGGTACCTTTCGAGCAAATGGTTACTTCCGGTAAAAGTTTCGATACACCCATAGCCTCCGCAGCCGCATTTTTTTCCGTTTACATCAATAACCACATGCCCGAGCTCAGAAGCGCTGGTTTTCCCTTCTATAATTTGCCCATTAAAAATAACCGCGCCGCCAAGGCCTGTGCCAAGGGTTAAGAATATCGCGCGGCTCATTCCGCGCCCTGCGCCTTTACGTACTTCAGCAAGGGCAAAAATATTTGCATCATTATCAATAAACACGGGTATTTTAAGCTCTTTCTCGAGCATTGTTTTAAGAGGGGAATTTTCCCAACCCGGGACATTTGGCAGGTAGTATATCGAGCCTCGCTCTACATTAATTATACCTGGAGCGCCTATGCCTACGGCTTTGATATTATATTTTTTAAATGTATCTTTTAATCTTTTTATCTCGCCTGTAAACGCTTGCCGCCTTTTAAGCTGGCTCGAGGAATATACTATTTTTTTTAGGATTTTGCCGCTCGAATTAACTATCCCGGCCTTTATATAGGTACCCCCCCAATCAATACCCAAAAAAACTTTCATCACAATATTTTATCGGATAATCGTTGATTTGCAATGAAAAAGTAGGGAAAACAGATGGCAGCGGCCGAAGGAAGTCTTAAGCCTGGCCAAAGGCCGTATCAAAGGAATAGCAGATAAAAACAGAGTCGGGAGAGAGGGATTTGCCCAGCACCAGAACGAAGTTCGGTGCTGGGCAACCCCGAGCCGAACTTTGTTCTGGTTCGGGGTTGAACCTATGGCGTTGCCGACATTTGTTAGTAAGAAATGGTCGGGGCGAGTGGATTTGAACCACCGACATCTTGGTCCCGAACCAAGCGCTCTAGCCGGGCTGAGCCACGCCCCGAATTAAATACAGGTAATTTCATTTGAAATTATCTGCGTTTCAATAAATAATCAAACTCTACATTAATCCAGTCGCCTACTCTTTTATATTTCAAATTCGTATTCTCGTAGGTAAAAGGGATTATGTCAACGGTAAAAAAACGCGGTGTAACTTTTTTTACAGTAAGAGAAATGCCATTTAAAGAAACTGAGCCATTATCTGTGACATATTTTCTAAAGTTTACCGGAAAGTTTACCTCTAGTTGCCAATAATTATTTTTCTTAATTATTCTTTTTACCTTGGCTTCACAGTCAACATGCCCTAAGACAAAGTGGCCGCCAAGACTGCCTCCCATTTTAAGCGCTGGTTCAAGGTTTACAAAATCTCTTAGCTTTATCCTTTTGAGATTTGTTTTTTCAATCGTAGATTTGACCGCATCAAAAAAAAGTATATCGTTTTTTTTATCTGTAACCGTCAGGCAAACGCCGTCTATAGAAATGCTGTCCGAAACATTCGCTTGCTCAAAAACAGCCTTTGTTTTTACGCCTATTTTAGTCAAGGCGCTGTTTTTTGATATTTTTTCTACGCTGCCTAATTCCTTTATTATTCCGGTAAACATTCTTTATTTGCCCAAGAATTCCCCTTCAATATCCTTCACGACAAGAACATCTCCCATTACTTCCTCTATGTCCAGCTTTGCATTTTCGCAAAGCGTTCCTTTTGCCACCTGTTTAAAAGTTTCACTAAAGGTTTCTTTGCTTACCATTTTTAGGTTACCTATTTTTAAGCGAATAAACGTTATGCTCTTTATGCCAGACATATGTTTCGTTTTTTCTAAAATGCTTTTTAGGACTGATTCGGCTAAGTGATACTCGTGCATATGATTTCTCCTTATAATAGATGCGGATTACCGCGGATATCTACGCGGATTTACGCAAGCGAATCGCTGGCGGCAATCCGTGTTTTGATCCGCGGGTATCCGCTTCTACTTTCCTGGGGATTCTTACTCTTTTAGCGTCAGCCCAAAGATGCTCAAGGTTATAAAATTTTCTCGCCTCATTTACGAATACATGCAGTATTACATCAGAAAAATCAACAAGAACCCAGTCAGACAATTCGTCTTTTTCGTAGTGATGTATCTTAAGATTATTCTCTTTGGCGTTTGCAGCCACCCAATTCAAGATAGCATCGGCCTGAGTGCCGGTTTCTGCGCTACAGATAACAAAATAATCGCAAAGGCCGGAAAGCGAACTCACATCAAGAATAACAGTATGTTTCGCTTTTTTATCAAGGGTAAACTGCGCGATTTTTAAAGCTTTTAATTTGTTTGGTGAAGTTTTTTTAGGAATGTTTACCTCCTTTTGTCAAAGCTGTCAGTCTTCAGATATCAGCTGTCAGCTTTTTAGCTGATGACTGATAGCTTATTTGAATGAACTTAATATTTTCCTGATTAATTTTTCGGTCTTGCCATCCACATCCCCCACGCAGGAGACACATAAGTTATTGAATTTGAATATTTCTCTGGATAATTTTCTTATCTCCTCGGCAGTTACCTTTTTTATTTCTTCTTTTATCTCTTCCAAAGAATAAATTTTACCCAAAGAAAGGTAATTTTCCGCAAGATAAAACATCCGGCCCTGGGGGCGCTCCAAACCCATTATTATCTGGCCCAATATATAGTCCTTCGCCCGGATTAATTCACAATCAGAAACTTTTATTTCTTTAATCTTTTCAAGCTCTTTAAAAATGCTTGCTATGGCTATTTTGATTTTATCCTTGTTCAGGCCTGCGTGCACCACAAACACTCCACTATCTCTATATTTTCTTACATCTGTTGAAATTTCATAGCAAAGAGCTTTCTTTTCCCTTATTTCCTCAAAAAGACGGCTGCTCATATTTGCGCCCAATATAACGTTTATAAGCTCGGCAACAAATTTTTGCTGGCTTAAATAAGAAACGCTTCTAAAACCTATACAAAGATGCGTTTGTTCAATCTTTTTATTTTCTATTTCAACGTGCATACCGTAAAGCGGCCGCGGAGCAGTATATTTAAGATTAATACTCTGGGGAATTTTCTTAATTTTTTCTTTAAGCAAATTTAATACTTTTTCGCGGTTATAATCTCCGCTACAAGAAATTACTAAATTTGAAGGCTTATAATAAATATCTCTAAAGTTTGAAAGGTCAGCCCTCTTTATCCGGCTTACGGTAGAAAAATCTCCTATAATCTCCTCGCCAAGAGAATTATCCGGCCAGACAAGCTTATCGAGAATGCTTGCGGCGCGCGAAGCAGGAAGGTCATTATACATTTTTATTTCTTCGAGTATTACATTTCTTTCCTTTGTTATATCGTTTATGTTTAACCGGGGGCAAAATACCATGTCAAGAAGTATGTCCAAAGTAACCGGCAGATTTTTGTTTAGAAAATGAGCATAATAGGCGGTTGTTTCCTGGGAGGTAAAACCGTTTAACGCACCACCTCTGCCTTCAATTTCTCTCTTTATTTCCCGATAAGAATAATCTTTACTGCCCTTAAAAACCATATGTTCAAGGAAATGAGAAATACCTCGCAATTTTTTAGCTTCAAAACGTGAACCTATCTTGATAAAAACACCCAAGGATGCAGTTTCCAGGTTTTTAAAAGGAGAAAATATGAAAGTTGCACCGTTTATGTTGGCTATGTTGTACATATTTTGATAGATTCATACCGTAATAGAAATACAGTTGAAATACGCTCGCTACGCTCGCGAGATACAATAGAAATACAATTGTATATCTACCGTATTTCTATTGTGTTTCTATCGTATATCGGTTTCATTAACTACCCCTCAACGATATGACATATTTTTTCAATTTATCCAAAAACCCGTGCTTTGAATGATTATCTCTTATAAATTTAACTATCGCGCTTCCTATAATTGCTCCGTCGCTGAATTTACAGATATTTGCAAATTGCTCTTTTGTATGCACTCCGAAACCCACACATATAGGAAGCGTGGTATTTTTTTTCAGTTGTCTTATGTGGCTAGCCAAAGCTTCATAAGAAATTTCACGCACTCCGGTAGTACCAGTTACGGAAATGTAATAAACAAATCCTCCAGATGCTTCGATAATTTTTTTTGCGCGCGCAAGCGGGGTAACTGGGGTTATGAAAAATACTGTTTCTATCTTGTATTTTTTAGCCTTTTTTAAATATTCGGATGCCTCATCAATAGGCAAATCTACCGTAAGAATGCCGGAAACACAGGCTTTATCCATACTTTTAAAAAAGTTATCGATGCCGAACCTGAAAATTGGGTTGTAATAAGTCATCAAAGCCAGCGGCACCTTGATATCTTTTTTTATTTTATTTAACGTTATGAATAAATTCTGAGTGTTTGCCCCATTTTTTAATGCAATTGAAGTTGCCTCCTGAATCACAGGCCCATCAGCTACCGGGTCAGAAAAAGGAATACCCAGTTCAATAATATCCACTCCGGAATCTTGAAGAGCCAAAAGTATATCTTTTGTGTGCCGCACAGAAGGAAAACCAAACGGCACATAGGCAATAAACGCCTTTTTGCCCTGTTTTTTAAGTTGCTGAAATTTTTCTTTTATCGTCGCCATATATTACCTTCTTTTATCCTTCAAAAAGTATACCAAAAGACCACTCATAACTATAAAAGGCAAAACATATTTAGCGAAATTATAAATTTGCAATCTAACAGCATAGATTCTGGGATGATTTGACAATGGCGAAAAATATAAATCTTTTTTACCATCCAATCCTCTACCATAAAGAATTTCATAATTTAAAAAGACGAATATTGCAACCAAAATTAAGCCGATCATTATAAGGCTTACTATTAATTGTTTCTTATTCATTTGTATAAATCCGCTACTATCAGCGAGGATCCGCTTCTAAATGCTCTTGTATTATTTCCAAATCCTTATCTCCTCTGCCGGATAAACAAACTACAACTAAGGCGTCTTTGGCGCGCTTTGCCAATTTTTTTAAGTAATAAATTGCATGCGCGCTTTCAAGCGCAGGAATTATTCCCTCAAGCTCACTTAGCATCTTAAAACCTTCCAAGGCTTCTTTGTCCTTTACGGCAACATACTTGGCGCGGTTTGAGTCGTTATAAAAAGAGTGTTCCGGCCCGACACCCGGGTAATCCAGGCCTGCGGCGATGGAATGTGTTCCTTTTACTTGTCCGAACCTATCCTGCAGAATATAAGTTTTTGCTCCATGCAACACACCGACATCGCCGAAACTTATTGAAGCTGAGTTTAAGCTTTTGTTTAAGCCTCCTGCTTCAACGCCGATAAATTTCACCTTCGCATCTTTAAAAAATGGAGCAAACAACCCCATAGAATTACTGCCGCCGCCAACACAAGCTAAAAGAAAATGCGGAAGCCTTTTTTGTTCTTTAATAATTTGCGCTCTTGCTTCCTTACCTATAACCGATTGGAAATCCCTTACCATCATCGGATACGGATGCGGGCCAAAAGTTGAACCGATAAGATAATAAGTATCTCTTACATTGGTAACCCAGTCTCTCATTGCTTCATTGCAGGCGTCTTTCAGCGTTTTTGAACCGCTTTTTACGGCAATTACATTGGCACCCAGAATTTTCATTCTAAAAACATTCATTCGCTGCCGCGCGATATCTTCCTCTCCCATATAAACATCACATTTTAAATTAAAAAGCCGCGCGACTGTTGCTGCTGACACCCCGTGCTGGCCGGCACCGGTTTCGGCAATTACCCTCTTCTTACCCATTGTATGGGCAAGAAGAGCCTGGCCGAGAGAATTGTTTATTTTATGCGCTCCGGTATGAAGGAGGTCTTCTCTTTTTAGATAAATCTTCATACCAAGGTGCTTGCTTAAATTTTTAGCAAAATAAAGCATAGTAGGGCGCCCCGCATAGTTTTTAAGGTAAGATTGGAATTCTTTTTTAAAGGCAGTGTCTTTTTTTGCCTTATCATAAAAGGAATCAAGCTCCTTAAGACAGGAAAATAGTGTCTCCGGCATAAATTTACCGCCGAATGCGCCGAAATAGCCTTTTTTATTTGGAAGAAGCATTTTTCACCTTTTTTATGAATTCCCTTACAAGCTCAATATCTTTTTTACCGACAAATTTCTCCAATCCGCTTGAAACATCAACTGCGTATGGTTTTAATCGGGTAATCTGCGAAATATTTTTTACATTTAGGCCGCCCGATATTATTACTCTACTTCCTTCTTTAATCAGCGCTGATATCTCTTTAAGTATATTTTTATCTAAAGTATTTTTGCCTTTGGATTTTTGTTCATATTTTATATCAAACATTGCCGCATCTATTTTGTAACGCGGAACCTTTACTTTAAACGGGGCATCTTCAGGGAAAAATACTTTTACAATTTTAAATTTTGGCGCAAAAGCTGAACAATAAGAAGGGATTTCCTTCCCATGAAACTGCAAAATATCCAAGGAAAGCATATTTGCTATTTCAAATACTTTTTCTTTTTCTTCATCCAGGAATACCCCTACCTTTGTTATGTATGGGTCAAGCCCGGAAATTACTTTCGCTGCTTCTTTTTCGTTTATATAGCGGGGGCTTTTCTTGGAAAAGATAAAGCCTAAAGCGTCAGCGCCTTCGTTTGAACAAGCTAATGCATCTTCCAGGTTAGTTATTCCACAAATTTTTACTTTAATCATGCCGCCTCACTTCGTTCGGCTCACACAGATAATCACAGATTTGGAAGCGGATAGTCACAGATGCTTTTATCTGTGGTCATCTGTGATTTTTATCTGCGCTTATCTGTGCATTACGCGTCTATATGTAATTCTTTTATTTTTTCTGCGATATCATCTGCCTTCATCAGGCTCTCGCCGACTAAAATTGCATCAACACCTAAGCCTTTCATCAACAAAACATCCTTAAGCGTATTTATGCCGCTTTCGCTCATCTTTGTAATTGTCTGCGGTATAAAAGGGATTAATTTTTGTGTTGTTTTCAAATCAACTTTTAGCGTATTTAAATTCCTGTTATTTATCCCGATTATATTTACGTTTGTTGCCAGCACCTTTTTCAATTCTTTTTCGGTGTGTATCTCAACTATAACATCCATACCTAATTCTTTGCTGAAACTGTAAAGCCGTACGAGCTTTTCTTCGTCGAGTATACGCATTATCAGCAAAATTGCATCAGCTCCTACTGCGCGGGATTCAAGAATTTGTATTTCGTCTATAATAAAGTCTTTGCGTAGAACCGGAAGGTCAATTTCTTTTTTGATATCTTCTATGTAATTAATTTTTCCTAAAAAAAATTCGCTTTCAGTAACTACGGACAGGGCATTTACCTTGGCGTCGCGGTAAATTTTTGCAATCTCTACGTGCGAAAAATCTTTCCTGAGTACCCCAGCCGAAGGTGAAGCTTGTTTTATTTCTGCAATAAAAGAAATTTTGCCTTCTCTTTTTATTGCCTCATTAAAAGAAATGACTTTAGGGGCTTTTTTTACAAAAGAAAGGAGTTCATCCCGGTTCTTTTTCAAAATCTCAACTTTCTTTTTCTTTGCCTCTACTATTAATGAAAGTACGTTATGCATTTCTTATCTATAGGAGTTTATAAAATTCTTGAATTCCGATAGTTTCTTTTGGGCGCTTCCTGAATCTATGATACCAGCGGCTAGTCTTACACCTTCCTTGAAAGTGCTGGCTTTTCCAAGTATATAAAAACAGCAGCTCGCGTTAGCAAGCACAATGTCACGCGCGGGGCCGGCTTTTGCGGCCAGTACTTCATTTATTAATTTTGCGCTTTCCTGCGCGCTTGTGACTTTTATATCTTTTATATTTACTTTTTTTAATCCAAAATCGGACGGCTTTAAGGAAAAATTTTTTATTTTCTGGTTATTCAATAAAACTGCAACTGTTTCTCCGCTTAAAGAAACCTCATCTCTTAAATCTTTTCCGTAAATGACAAAAGCTTTTTTTACGCCCAATTTTTTTAAAACAACAGCGATAGTTTTAACTAAATCTTTTCTGTAAACCCCTAAAACCTGGTGCGTGGCAAATGCAGGGTTACAAAGCGGGCCCAAAATATTAAATATAGTCCGCACGCCTATTTCTTTTCTTATCGCTGCAACTTCAGCTAAAACAGGGTGATATAACGGGGCATACAAAAATCCTATGCCGGTTTTTTTTATGGATTCAACCATAATATCCGGGGCAACGTCAATTTTTATGCCTAGAGCCTCTAAGGCGTCAGCGCTACCACAGTGAGATGTCATTGCGCGGTTACCGTGTTTTGCAACTTTAACTCCTGCTGCTGCCACAACGAAACTGACCGCAGTTGAAATATTAAACTTGTTAAGCCCGCTTCCGCCGGTTCCGCAAGTATCCAAAATCTGCTCATCTTCAAGTTCAATGCCGACAAAATTACTCTTTACCGAAACTTTTCTGCTCAAATGCCTGATGACACTTGCAGCTGCGAAAATTTCATCTTCGGATTCGCCTTTCATTTTCAACGCGATAAGAAAAGCTGCTACCTGTGAAGGTGTTATCTTGTGTGCAAATATATCTTCGAAAACTTCTTTTGTCTCTTCAAAAGAAAGGCTTTCAGCTTGTGTAAGTTTATTTATTGCTTCTTTTATCATTGGTTATATCTTTAAAAAATTTTTCAATATCTTCTTACCCTCTCCCGTAAGTATTGATTCAGGATGAAACTGCACTCCAAACAAGGGGTATTTTTTATCCTGCACTGCCATTATTGTTGCGTCTTTCGTGCGGGCAGTTATCGTCAAATTGTCGGGTAATGTTTTTTTATCAATTATAAGGGAATGATATCTTGTTGCAGAAAAAGGATTTTTAATCCCCTTGAATATGCCTCTTTTGTTATGATAAATAAGAGAAGTTTTCCCATGCATTATATAAGGGGCACGCTTAATCTTGCCACCAAAAACATAACCTATACATTGATGGCCTAAACATACTCCTAAAACCGGAAACTTAGTATAAAATTCCTTGATCACGTCACAACTTATGCCGCTGTCTTTAGGGGTACCCGGGCCAGGAGAAATAACAATTCTATCTATTTTTATTTTCTTTAACTTATCCAGACTGATTTTATCATTCCTGTAAACGACAACACGCGCACCCAGTTCTTCAATATACTGGACAAGATTATAGGTGAATGAGTCGTAGTTATCGATTACTAGAACCATAATTTTAAATGGTATCACGCATCAAGTAGCACGTAACACGTTTTAGAAACTTGTTACCTCCACCCCAGTGGACTCGCCTAAATGTTTTTATGTGGTGGCGAGGTTACGTGTGACGCGTTACATATTTATTGCCTCTCTCTCTTTATCTTTGCTCCCAATTTGCGTAGTTTCTCTTCGATATGCTCGTATCCACGGTCAATGTGGTATACCCTAAAAACTTCTGTCTTATCTTCCGCGCTCAAGCCCGCAATAATCAAAGCAGCTGAAGCCCTTAGGTCAGAAGCCATTACCTCAGCGCCGAAAAGCTTTTCTTTTCCTTCTATTATTGCGTAAGGCCCATTTCTTTGAATGCCGGCGCCCATACGGTTAAGCTCGGCTACATGCATAAACCTGTCCGGATAAATCTTTTCCGTAATCAAAGAAATTCCTTTTGCAAAACAAAGGCATATCATAAATTGCGCCTGTAAATCCGTAGGAAAACCCGGATAAGGAAGAGTTGTAATATTAACCGGACGGAGGCTACCCTTGGGCACTACTTTTATTGAACGCGCATTATCAATTTGCACTTCTGCGCCCATTTCCTTTACAATTTCTATAGCTGAAGTAAGATGAAACGGATTTGCTCCTTTAATCACAAGGGGCGAATTGGTAGCTAAACTTGCGGCCAGAAACGTTCCTGCCTCTATTCTGTCAGGGATGATATCAAATTCACACCCCCCAAGCTTCTTTACGCCTCTTACTCTTATTAGAGGCGTGCCTTCCCCGGTTATGTCAGCGCCCATTTTTTTAAGAAATAGCCCTAAACTTTCTACTTCCGGCTCACAAGCCGCGTATTCAATAATTGTTTCTCCGTCAATTAGCGTTGCAGCCATCATAATGTTATCTGTGGCAAGGACTGAGGAGCCAAATTGTCCTCCAAGGTACAAGTGATTACCCCGCATATTTTTCCCATCGGCGATACAATATCCTTTTTCTATTTTAATATCTGCGCCGAGGAGTTTTAAACCTTTTATATGCAAATCAACCGGACGCACGCCTATAACACAGCCCCCGGGAAGTGAAACCTTTGCTTTTTTTCGGCGCGTAAGTAGCGGCCCCAGACAGCAAAACGAAGCACGCATAGTTCTAACTAACCTGTAAGGAGCAACATAGCCGCATTTTTTGGTTGCTTTTATAACCATGGTGCCGTTATCGTATGTAATTTGCTTGCCAAGCCCCTCAAGAATTTTTGCCATTGTCCTTATATCCATGAGGTTAGGAACATTATGAAGGATACAATCTTCGTCAGTAAGAATAGTTGCAGCTATTACAGGAAGCGCAGCATTCTTAGAGCCGCTTACTGATACTTCCCCGGAAAGAGTTGATTTGTGTATGGTGAACTTATCCATGTCGCTTCGCTCCGCACAGATTAGCACAGACCCGCCTAAATAAAAATATCAAGGTGGCGGGGAAACGGATGATCGCAGATGAATTTATCTGTGATCATCTGCGATTTCCTATCCGTGATCATCTGCGTGTTGTAAAACTACTCCTCTAAAATTACCCCCATAATCTTTAATCCATTCTATAATCTCATATTTGCCTGTTTTTTCAAGAATGCTGTTAATGGGCTTTTTATGTTTGTAGCCTGCTTCAATTACCAGAAATCCTCTTTCTTTTAAGTATGAATGCGCATTTTTTATTATTTTTTCTATAAAATACATTCCGTCATTGCCGGCTTCTAAGGCAATCCTCGGTTCATACTTTAAACTGCCTTTTATTTCCGGCTTACCTATATATGGCGGGTTAGAAACTATGATATCGAATTTCTTGCCGCAAAAAGCGCTGAAAAGGTTTCCTTTGCGTAAGTTTATCTTTACTTTGTGGCGCCTGACATTACTCTTAGCAACGGTTATGGCATCTGTGCTTATATCCGAAGCCCAAATTTTTATCTTATCTCTAAAAAATTTCTTAATGGTTATCGCTATATTTGCCGAACCACAGCATAAATCCAGCATCTCGGCTGGAGCCCAACGAGCCTGACTGCCAAAGGCAGGCGTACCCGTGAATCCTTTCTTGTCAAACCCTGTGGGGCGACGTCCCCGTAAGGGGATTAAATTATGATTTCTGATTACTTCTATGGCTTTCTCGGTTACAACTTCCGTGTCCTGGCGCGGTATTAAAACATCCGGGTTAACATTAAATTCCAAGCCAAAGAATTCCTCTTTACCTAAAAGATAGGCTAACGGCACTCCCTTTTTATATTCCTTTTTTATCTTCGAAAAAAATGCGAGCCTGCCTGCATCCAGAGAAATGCTTTTTTGTTTCAGAAATATATCTTTGTCGCAGAAAAATTGCCTTAAAAGAAATTGTAAATCGCTATGCGTAAAAATATTTTCGCTTTTGTTAATCCACTCATTTAATTTCATATGATTCATTAATGCATTAATCTTTAAACCAGGCCTTTTAATTCGTATAACTTCTTTCTTTCTTCCTGAATAAGTTTATTAATTACTTCGTCCAATTCACCTTCAAGGACTTTATCCAGCTGATAAATAGTAAAATTTACCCTGTGGTCGGTAACGCGGCGCTCCGAAAAGTTATAGGTGCGTATTTTTTCGCTGCGTTCGCCTGTTCCTATCAAAAGGCGCTTTGCTGTTTTAGCTTTGCTGGATGCGTCTTTTTCCATTTTTTCTAAAATGCGGGCCTTAAGCACTCGCATTGCTTTTTGTTTATTTTTACCCTGGGAACGCTCGTCCTGGCAGGCGGCCATAAGCCCCGTCGGTAGATGAGTGATGCGCACTGCCGAATCAGTTTTATTGACATGCTGCCCGCCAGCACCTGAAGCGCGGCAAGTTATGATTTCCAAATCCTCCGGCTTTAAATTGATTTCAATTTCTTTCGGCTCAATCAACACCGCAACTGTCACGGTTGAAGTATGAATTCTGCCGCTTGCTTCTGTATTAGGCACGCGCTGCACCCTGTGCACTCCGCTTTCGAACTTAAGATGAGAGTATGCACCTTCTCCGGAAACTGAAAAAATTATTTCTTTAAATCCACCTATATCTGTAGGGCTTAAATTGAGCATTTCGAATTTCCAGCCGTTTTTCTCAATATATTTGGAATACATTTTTAAAAGGTCTGCAACAAATAAGGCTGACTCTTCTCCGCCTGCGGCAGCCCTTATTTCTATGATAATATCCCTTTGCGGTTCCTGGCTTTCAAAAAGTTTATTTTCTATTTCATCTTGCAAGGATTTTATTTTTCCTTCTAAGGCAACTGATTCTTCTTTAGCCATTTTCCTTATCTCTTCTTCCTCTTTAGTATTAGAGATAATTTGCGAGAGGTGCTCTTTCTCTTTTAGGCAATCATTACGTAATTTTTCCAGGTTAAGTATTTTTTCAAGAAAAGAAAATCTCCTTGCAAGCTGCTGGTACCGCTCCCTGTCTTTGACGGTTTCCGGCAGTGAAAGCTCTGAAGATATCTTTTGATGTTCTTGTTTTAATTTATCAAGATTAAGCATATCTCAAAATTAAATAAAAATCGGGAGTGGATATTTGATGCTAGATCCTTGATGCTCGATACTTGATACTCGTTGTCGTGATTTTTACGAGCATCTGGTATCGAGTATCTAGCATCTATTAGCCTGTAACTTTCAGCTTTTGGCCTTTTTGGCGTATTTCTTAATGAACTTATCTACTCTACCTTCGGAGTCAACAAATTTTTGTTTACCCGTAAAAAAAGGGTGGCAGTTTGAGCAGATATCCACATTAAGGGTCTTTCTGGTTGAACGTGTATGCAGCACATGTCCACAAGCACACATAATTGTAGCTAATTCATATTTTGGATGACCTTTTTCCTTCATTTTTTTATACCTCCTTTGTTGAGTGCTCCAGCCGCCAGTCTCCAGCTCTCCAGTTTTTACTGGGACGCTGGGTGCCTGGGACACTGGGGCCCCACCGTTGCTATTTGTTCAAAGTAAGTAAGAATTCTACATTATTCTTGGTTTTTGTCAATTTTTCAATGAGAAGCTCTAAAGCCTCAATTGAGCTAAGTTCGTTAAGCGCTTTTCTTAACATCCAGATTCTCTGTAGCTCATCCGGATGGATAAGAAGCTCTTCCCTTCGTGTATTTGAACGCTTAATATCCAAGGATGGGTATATTCTTCTCTGGAATATATTCCTGTCCAAGGAAATTTCCATATTGCCCGTTCCCTTAAACTCTTCAAAAATTACATCGTCCATACGCGAACCAGTATCGACAAGCGCGGTTGCCATAATTGTAAGGGAACCGCCTTCTTCGAGCGCACGCGCCGCTCCAAAGAATCTTTTCGGCTTATGCAAAGCACTCGAATCTATACCGCCAGAAAGTATTCTTCCCGAATGAGGCTCAACCAGGTTGTAAGCACGCGCTAAACGCGTAATGCTATCCAGAAGTATAACCACGTCTTTTTTGTGCTCAGTAAGCCTTTTGGCTTTTTCAATCGCCATTTCCGCAACCTGAACGTGCCTTTGAGCAGGCTCATCAAAAGTAGAACTTATAACCTCGCCCTTAACTATTGCCTTCATTTCGGTTACTTCTTCAGGGCGTTCATCTATAAGAAGCACCATCAGTATAACATCGGGATAATTTTTCATTATTGCGTTAGCTATTTTTTGCAAAAGCACGGTTTTACCGCTGTAAGGAGGAGCAACTATCAAGCCGCGTTGGCCCTTGCCTATCGGGCACAACAAATCAAGTATCCGGGTGGAACATTCTTCAGGTGTGCTTTCGAGGATAAATCTTTCCCTTGGGTATACCGGAGTAAGGTTATCAAAAAGAACCCTGTTTCGGGAACCTTCCGGGTCTTCAAAGTTAACAGCTTCTACTTTAAGCAGAGCAAAATATTTTTCATTGTCTTTTGGGGGCCTGATTTGCCCGCTTACGGTATCTCCGGTTTTTAACGAAAACTTCCTTATCTGCGATGGCGAAACATAAATATCATCCGGCGAAGGAAGATAGTTATAGTTTGGCGAACGCAAAAAACCAAAACCTTCCGGCAAAACCTCCAAAACTCCGCTACCAAACATTAGCCCTTCCTTTTCGGCTTTTGCCTGGAGTATTTTAAAAATAAGTTCTTGTTTTTTTAATCCGCTTAAACCGTTGATATCAAGTTCTTTTGCTATCTTGTTTAAAGCGGAAATCTTCATATCCTTTAATTGTGCAATATCAATAGTATCTGCCATATTGACCTCCGTTTTTGAATTTGAATTCGTATTTTTCGCCATTAGTTTTTATTTTCTCCT
>JALOCC010000004.1 GCA_023227945.1 Candidatus Omnitrophota bacterium | reverse complement strand
AATTTATTCATTGTAAAAAATCAAGAAATAATTACTCCAAGCATTGAAAGCGGGGCATTTGACGGCATAACAAGAAAAATAGTAATTAGTGAGTTGAAAAAAATGAATATAAGCGTGGAAGAAACACAAATTAGCATTGAAGATTTGTTTTCCTGTGCAAAAGAGGCATTCCTGACCAGCGCTTTACTGGAAGCCATGCCTTTGGTAGAATGTGGGAGCAAAGCAATTTCAAACGGCAAACCAGGCAGTATTACGCTTAAGGCCTTGGAACAATATAGGAGCCTTATAGTTAAATCTCCTGAATAAATAGGTGAATTAGTTGAATTGGGTGAACTGGCTGGATTAGTGAAAAAACTAAGCCCCAGTTTAACCAATAAACTAATTCAGCAAATTCAACGAACTATGAAACTATCACCACTATTTTGGCCGATTGAATTAAAGGGAAAAACTATTTATATCCTTGATGAAACCCTTCTGCCGCATAAGGTCAAATATATAAAGGCAAAAGATTACAAGCAGGCAGTCCGAGCGATAAAGGATATGAAAACCCGGGCAGTCGGACAGGTAATTCTTGTCTTTTATATTTTTCTTCTGGTTATAAGAAAGAATAAAAATAAGAAAGATATAAAACCAATTTTGTTTAAACTTGCCGAAATCATAAATGCTGCGCGGCCAACCTTATCATTTAAATATCTAACCGATATGGTTTTGGGTTGGATGGTCTCTGGCGCGCCGCTTGAAGAAAGCATACTTGGATTTTTGGAAACACTTAAGAATAAACGCATTCAGCAGGCGCGCGCGATGAGCGAATTACTGGCCGACGGCGATAGTATCTTGACGCATTGCAATATCAGCGGGCAGATGCCGGCAATTGGAGAATTCGCTCGCCAGCAAAAGAAGCATATAAGTTTTTTTGCGACGGAAACAAGGCCTTATCTGCAGGGCTCACGCTTAACCGCCTGGGAATTGCAAAAGCAAGGTTTTGACGTGACATTAATTTCGGATAATATGGTTGCGCAAATAATGCATGAGAAAAAAATAAATAAAGTAATTGTAGGAGCCGACCATTTAGCCCAAAACGGTGACATTGCCAATAAAGTTGGGACTTACCAGATTGCTATTTTGGCAAAACATTTTGGCATTCCTTTTTATGTTTTATGCCCGCCAGCTTCTCGCGCAAAAACCGGCAAGGATATTACAATTGAAATCAGGCCGCAAGTCGAATTACTCGAATATCAAGGGATTAAGCTTGCGCCGAAAGGTGTAAAAGGTTATTATCCGGCGTTTGATGTAACACCGAATAATTTGATTACGGAACATATCTATTTGGATATTGAAAGATGATATTCACAAAAGAAAAGACGCTCAAAGCCGAGATAATCAATATAGGTAAGAAACTATATGAATTACGCCTTGTAGTCGCACGTTCAGGGAATTTAAGCACCAGAATAGAGGGGAATAATATTTTAGTTACAGCCAGCGGCGCAAGCCTTGGCAGCTTAACCTATGAAGATATAATAAAAGTGGACCTCGACAATGACAAGGAGATTAAAAACCCTTGCTTAACCAGCGAATTCCCTTTACACCGCCTGGTCTATAAAAATTTCTCAAATAAAATAATTATTCATTGCCATCCGACGCTGGTTAACGCTTACTTCGCGATTTATTCCGACCTTAAGGCGTTAACTTTTGAAACCAAACTTTATCTGGGTAATATCCCTGTGGTCGAGCAGGAGACCCCTGCAATTACTAAACCGGAATTAGTAATTAATGCCTTAAAAATTAACAATCTCGTTGTAGTAAAGAACCACGGTGTAGTAGCTATTGCAGATAAGTTTAGCGACGCTTTATATTTAATCGAATCCTTAGAGGAAGCAGTAAAGTTAGCCGCGACCGCGCGTTTATTTAAAAAAGAAATTCTTGATGGTTTGGATAAAGAATTGAAGGAAGATTTAACCCATGACAAGGCATATTTAATGTTTTCAGAAGAGCATATTCGCGCAATCGTGGAATTGGTGAACAAAGATGAATTTATCACAACCAAAGGCAAGGAATTAGATTTAACTCTACAGTATGCCATAAAGCTTAACGGCACAGACAAGGTTTATAAATTTAATTTCGAAAAAGGAAAAATTACTAAATTAGAATTTGATGGTAATGCCCCTTTTGTAGCTTCGGCTTCCACGGATATCTGGCAATCGATTTTTTTAGGAAAGCTTGACCCCTTTGTAGCGGTCACCCAAGGCAAAATGAAGCTCGAGGGGCAGTTAGGCCAGCTTGCCCGCTGGTATGTTCCGTTTAGCAGGCTGTTTCAGATATTTAAGCAAGTAAAAATTAAATAATTTTTAATTGGAGGTGCGTATGGATTGGGGAATGAAAAACCGATTAAATCAGCTTATTCCTAATGGCCGCTGTTTCTTTTTACCTATCGACCACGGATATTTTCAGGGCCCAACCAGTTGTTTGGAAAAGCCCGGCGAAACCATAAAGCCCATACTTTCTTATTGCGACGCTCTTTTTGTAACCAGAGGGGTCTTGCGCGCAGCAGTGGATGCGGCTAATACCAAGCCGATTATATTAAGAGTTTCCGGCGGCACAAGTATGGTAGGTAAAGATTTAGCTAATGAAGGAATTACTACTTCCGTAGAAGAGATTATTCGCCTTAATGCCTCTGCCGTAGGTGTTTCTGTTTTTATAGGAAGTGATTATGAGCACCAAACATTAATGAATCTCACAAAACTTGTTAACGAATGTGAGAATTATGGAATTCCGGTAATGGCTGTTACTGCCGTTGGTAAAGAATTAGAAAAACGCGACGCGCGATACCTTGGTTTGGCTTGCCGTATTGCTGCGGAGCTCGGCGCACGCATCGTTAAAACTTATTGGTGCGAGAATTTTGATAAAGTCGTATGCGGCTGTCCGGTTCCTGTGGTTATTGCCGGAGGGCCTAAATGCGAAACCGAAAAAGAAGTATTTGAATTTGTGTATGATGGAATTCAAAAAGGAGCTATCGGTATAAATTTAGGCAGGAATGTCTGGCAGTGTGCCCAGCCGCAAGCAATGGCAGCGGCACTACGGGCCATAATCCATGAAAATTGTAACGTAAAGAAAGCGCAAGAGATATTTAACGAGGTTAAAAAGAAGTAGAGAATAGAGAGGCAATTAATTTCTATAAATTTCAATGGCAATCGAAATTGGTATAAATTAAGGAATTAGTAGAAATTGATTGTGTAATGAATCTCTCCACCTAATAAATATAAAATAATGAAAGTTGCAATGTATTATAACAACCGGGACGTGCGGATAGAAGAATTGCCAAAGCCAAAAATTGGCGCGGGAGAATTATTGGTAAAGGTGATTGCAAGCGGCATCTGCGGCAGCGATTGCTTAGAGTGGTACAGGGTAAAAAAAGCGCCACTTGTTTTAGGCCATGAAATAGCCGGTGAAATAGCCGAGGTTGGCAAAGATGTAGATAAGTATAAAGTTGGCGACAGGGTTTTTGTTTCGCATCACGTTCCCTGTAATACCTGCCGTTATTGTTTAAGCGGCAATCATACTGTATGCGAAACTCTGCATACCACAAATTTCTCCCCCGGTGGTTTTTCCGAATACATTCGCGTGCCCCAGATAAATGTCGACAGAGGGGTTTTTCTCTTACCTAAAGAATTATCTTTTGAAGAGGCCACTTTCATTGAGCCTTTAGCTTGTTGTTTACGCGGCCAAAGAATGATAAATCTACAACCCGGCCAAACTCTACTTATTCTAGGTGCCGGCATTTCCGGATTACTGCATCTTTTAGCGGCCCGCAGCCAGGGAGTATCTCGTATAGTAGTTACCGATATAAATGAATATAGGCTGAAATTAGCAAAGGAATTAGGGGCAACCAGCGCAATTGATGCGCGAAATGATTTGGTTGAGTGCCTTAAGCAGGCAAACGATAACCGGCTCGCAGACGTTGTTATGGTAGCTACTGGCGCGGATTCGGCATTTAAACAGGCACTTAAGTGTGTTGACCGCGCAGGAACAATACTTTTCTTTGCCACCACAACACCTGATGTAACTATCCCGATTCCGGTAAATGAATTCTGGCGCCAGAGTATAAAAATAATGCATTCTTACGGAGCAGCCCCCTTAGATCTAGCTATGGCAATAGATATGCTCCGCGCTAAACTTATTCCAGTAAGCAAGTTGATTACCCATCGCCTGGCCATTGCCGATGCTGCCTTAGGTTTTAAATTGGTAGCTGAAGCAAAGGAATGTATCAAGGTTATTCTTAAGCCGCACATAAATTAGATGAATACGAATTTATACATCAACGGTGAATTCAAAGAAACTCCAAATAAGCAGGATGTAATTAATCCTTCAACCGGCGAAGTTATTGCTAAGGTGAGCATTGCGGAAAATGCGGAAGTTGAATATGCTATAAAATCCGCACGCAATTCAATTGATTACGGCTTATGGGGAAAGCTTAGTCTAGATGAACGCAAAAATTTTATTCTTAAAATATCGCAGGGAATCCTTGACCACGCCGCTGAATTAGCCAGCCTCGAAAGTTTAAATACCGGAAAACCTATCAAAGAAACAACCTTTATGGATATTCCTTCCAGCGCCGCTGCTTTTGAATATTTTGCAAATAATTTAGAGAAATATCTGGTAAAAGAAAGCATTGAAATAAATTCATCTATTGCTAAGGCGCAGGGCAATCTTATACGTGAGCCCCAAGGCGTGGTTGTTTTGATTGTCCCCTGGAATTACCCGCTTCTAATAGCTTCTTGGAAAATGGCTCAGGCGCTGGCTGCGGGAAATGCTGTAATTCTAAAACCGTCAAGCTTAACGCCGCTTACGGCACTAATACTTGCAAAAATTGTAAATGATGCGGGGCTACCCGCCGGTGCAGTAAATATTCTAAATGCCGATGGAGATACGGTTGGCAAGACTCTTTGTTCGGATAAGCGTGTGGATATGGTTTCTTTTACAGGCTCAAATGCTGTAGGCAAGAAAATTATGGAATACGCATCTTCAAACGTAAAAAAACTGATTATGGAGCTTGGAGGAAAATCAGCAGGCATAGTTTTTAAAGATGCTGATTTGGAGTCGGCGGTAAACGGTTGCCTTTGCTCCATATTTTTAAATCAAGGTCAGATGTGTACGGCGATGTCGCGGATTTTTGTCCAAGATGAAATTTACGATAATTTTATAAATAATTTTTCCGCAAAAGCCGCGCGCATAAAACTGGGTAAGCCGGAAGATTTCGAAACCCAGATGGGCCCTTTAATGTCCAGGCCACAACTGGAAAAAGTAATTTCTTATGTACAAAAAGCAAAAGCCCAAGGAGCAAAAATTGTCTGCGGAGGAAAAGCTCCTGATGGTGCGAGTCTAAAACAGGGATTCTTCTTTGAGCCGACAGTGCTTACGCAAGTTTTGCCATCAATGGCTATTTTCAGAGAAGAAGTTTTTGGGCCGGTAGTTTGCATCACCAAATTTTCTGCCATAGAGGAAGTTATAAAACTTGCAAATGCTTCAGATTTTGCTTTAGCGGCATCCATATGGACAAAAGATAGCACAAAGGCGCAGCATCTCGCGGCACAAATCAATGCCGGCACCGTATGGATTAATACCTATGGAATGTTTTTTAATGAGCTACCTTACGGCGGATTTAAGCAAAGCGGCTTTGGAAAAGAACTTGGGAAAGAGGGGTTTCTGGAATACACTAGGCTTAAGAATGTAATTACAGATAAAACTCAAGATTCAAAACCGTTGGTTAATTATTGGTATGGCTTTTGAGACGCGAATATTCGCGAATTCAAAACCTTGATAGTTTCTTAAGGTATAAACGCGAATCCACGCGAATGGGAAACAAAAGCGGATAAAACTATTCGCGACCATTAGCGTTAGATTCGCGAAAATTAGCGTTTAAATATGAGCGAGCATAAATACCGCGAAGCCGAAAGCCGCGATTATTTTTATAAAATCATTAACTCAATACCTGACCCTATTTTCGTAAAAGATAGAGCTCATCGCTGGGTATTGCTTAATGAAGCGCACGCCCAGATGATTGGGATACCTACCGAGGAAATGCTTGGTAAAACCGACCATGATTATTTTCCAAAAGAAGAGGCTGATATATTTTGGGCGAAAGACGAAGTTGTTTTTGAAACCGGCACCGAGAACGTAAATGAAGAATTATGGACCGACTCTAAAGGGGTTGTACATACGATAGTTACTAAAAAAAATTTATACATAGACGATAAAGGCAATAAATTTATTGTCGGTGTTATCCGCGATATAACCGATTTAAAAAATACGCAGGAAAAACTAAAAGAAGCAAAGGACATCCAGTCGCGTTTTACTGCGGTTGTTTCGCATGAGCTGCGCACCCCCCTTGCCGCAATCCGTACAGGCGTAAATATAATCTTAGACGGCCTCTCCGGGCCGATTAATTATGAGCAGAGGGATTTTCTCGAGATAGTCAAAAAAAATATTGAACGGCTTTCCCGCTTAATCAACGATGTTTTGGATTTTCAGAAGCTGGATTCAGGTAAGATGCATTTTGATATTAAACCTAATGATATAAACGAAGTAATCGAAGAGGTCTATAAAGCAATGCATCATTTGGTAGAGAAGAAATATTTGAAATTTGTATTAAACTTGGATAAAAAAATACCGCACTTTTTATTCGACAGGGATAGATTTATACAGGTAGTAACCAATCTAGTCAATAACGCCATAGCTTTTACCGACAAAGGTTCAATTGCTATTACAAGTAAATTGGAAGATAAATTTGTGCATGTGGCAATTAAGGATACAGGTGTTGGCATAAGCGAGGAAAGCCTGCCTAGGCTATTTAATCCTTTTGAGCAGGCAGAGCGCCAGGACAGCGGGAAAAGACAGGGTACGGGCCTTGGGCTTGCAATCTGCAAGGAAATAATTTTAAAGCATAAAGGAAAAATTTGGGCAGAGTCTAAGAGCGAGGAAGGCTCGATTTTTCATTTCTTAATGCCGATGGAGATGGAAAATGAGTAAAAAAATTCTCTTAGTGGATGACGAATCCGATATTCTAAAAGAAATATCTTTTATTTTACAAAAAAAAGGCTTTACGGTTTTTACCGGTATAAACGGCAAGCAAGCAATTGAGCTTGCCGAAAAGGTTAGGCCGGATTTGATTATCCTTGATATCTTTATGCCGTGTGTAAGCGGTTCGGAAGCCGGTAAGGCAATAAAACAACAATGCCACTTAAAGCACATTCCAATAATTCTGCTCACAGCAAGTATAGATAATATCGAAGAAAAAAGATTAGAATGCATGGCGGATGATTATGTCTTTAAGCCCTTTGATTATCAGGAGCTATTGAAAAAAATAGATAAACTTATAAAATAATAAAATGGATAATAAACGAGTACTGATAATAGATGACGAAGTTGATTTCCTTACCCTGATAAAAAAAAGGGTAGAGTCCTGGGGTTACAGGGTAATTACGGCGCGCTGCGGGGAAGATGCCCTTGAAGCATTGGATACTACATCCCCGCGTGTGATTATACTGGATTATATGATGCCGGATATAAACGGTATTGAGTTGTTGCGGAAAATCCGCAAAACCAACAAGAAAATACCCGTTATAATGTTTACTGCGCAGCCCACGATGAAGGCTATGGCAGAGGCAAAAGAGCTTAATATCGTTGCATTTATCCCCAAGGAAAGCTCCATGGTAGATACGGAAAAATCCTTAAAAATGGCCCTGGAGTTGATTTTCCAGAATCCTTGATAGCACAGACTATCACAGATTTTTAAGCGGATGATCACAGATAAAATCATCTGCGATTATCTGTGATTTCTCATCTGTGACCATCTGTGTCTTGGGGTTTACTTATTCAGCTAAAAATGGTATACTATCCAAAATGTTGTTAGCCGTGAGTGAAGAAAAAAAAGAAATAAGAAAGAAATTACTAGCCAAACTCTTTTCTTTAACCAGAGAAGAGTTAAAAAGGAGGAGTCAGAATGTTGAAAAACGCTTATCAAGCTTACCTATATACAAACGTGCAAAAGTCGTCATGGTTTATTACCCTTTAAAGGATGAAGTAGATATTTTGCGGATGGTTAGGAGAGATTTGGGATTAAAGCGATTTTGCTTTCCATTTATGGATTTAGAAAAAAAAGATTTAGAGGTTTACGAGATAAATAATCTGGAGGAGGATTTTTCGGCCGGCCCCTATGGAATTATGCAACCTGACCCGAAAAAGACAAAAAAAGTGGACATTAAAGAAATAGATATGGTTATTGTGCCGGCTGTTGCCTTTGACCGAAATTATAACCGGTTGGGCAGGGGCAAAGGGTTTTATGACCATTTTCTAAAAAAGATAAATCCTCCTTGTAAAAAAGTAGGCATCGCTTTCGAATCCCAAATCCTAGACGACCTTCCTATCCATCCTTCCCTGGATGAAAAAGTTGACGTAATCGTCAGCGAAAATTCCTGTGTTTAATTAAACTAAAACTTGGCTTAAATTAGTTCCTTCGAAGGAGGTAATTATGGGTATTATTTACGTATTATTGGGTATTGTTGCCGGCCTGGTTTCAGGATGGTGGCTCGGCGAAATTTTCGAAAAAAATAAGCTTAAAAAAGCAAAAGATGATGCGGACAAAATCCTAAAAGAAGCAAAGTTAAAAGGCGAAGAAGCCATTCGCAAGGCCGATTTAGACGGAAAAGAATTGCTTTATAAACTGCGAATGGATTTCGATAAGCAGCACGCCGGAAAAAAAGAAGAACTGTTTCAATTAGAAAAAAGGCTCATCCAGCGCGAAGAAAATCTTGAAAAAAGGCTGGATTTTATCGAGACCAAAGAACAGGAGCTTTCTGCAAGAGAGGCAAACCTTAAAAAACTTTCCCAGGAGCTTGAAAATAAGAATGAAAATTTACGGCAGTTAATTGAAGAAGAAAAAGAAAAATTAAAAAAGATTTCTTCTCTTACCCAGGAAGAAGCAAGAGAGCTTCTGCTTAAACGATATGAAGAAGAATTAAGGTCAGAAAAAGCAAAATTGATAAGGGTAATGGAAGAAGAAGTTAAGGAAGAAGCTGAAAAGAAAGCTAAAGAAGTAGTTTCTCTTGCCATACAAAGATGTGCGGTTGAGCAGACTACCGAAACTACAGTAAGCGTTGTGCAGCTTCCTAATGATGAAATAAAAGGCAGAATTATAGGCCGCGAGGGCAGAAATATCAGGGCATTTGAAATGGCAACCGGGGTCGATTTGGTTATAGACGATACGCCCGAGGCGGTTAATCTTTCAAGCTTTGATCCAATAAGAAGAGAAGTCGCGCGCATCTCGCTTGAAAGGCTTATCCAGGACGGAAGAATCCATCCGGCAAGGATAGAAGAGATTGTTGAGAAAACCAAGCAGGATTTTGAAAAGCAATTAATGGAGGAAGGCAAGGCCGCTGCTTTTGAAATAGGCGTGCACAATCTTCATCCGGAGATGATAAAGCTTTTGGGGAAATTAAAATACCGTACCAGTTTTGGCCAGAATGCGCTTCAGCACTCGAAAGAAGTGGCTTTTATCATGGGAGTTCTTGCTTCAGAGCTTGAACTTGACCCCCGGCTTGCAAAAAGAGCAGGCCTCTTGCATGATATCGGCAAAGCAGTAGACCATCAGGTTGAAGGAACGCATGCTCAAATAGGCGCGGAACTTTTAAAAAAGTACGGTGAAAACGAAACAGTTGTAAACGCCGCAGAAGCTCATCACGAAGAAAAAGAATTTAGTTCCATATATTCGCTTCTCGCTCTTATATCCGATGCTATTTCCGCGTCCCGTCCCGGAGCAAGAAGGGAAACGCTCGAGAGTTATATTAAAAGATTAAGACAGCTTGAGACTATAGCCAATTCTTTCCCGGGCGTTGATAAAAGTTATGCTATTTCTGCCGGACGCGAAATAAGAGTGATAATTCAGCCAAGCAAGGTAAAAGATGAAGAGGTTGCCCTTCTCGCTCATGAAGTAAAAAAGAAGATAGAGGCTGAAATGGATTACCCCGGTAACATAAAGATAACAGCGATACGGGAAACCAGGGCAATCGATTACGCTAAATAGTCTACAGTCCATAGAGAGCGAAGCCTCCCCGCAGGGGACCATAGTCCACAGTTCCAATCTATGGACTATGGACTAAAATTAAGATTGTTGATTCAACAAAAAGTATTAAAATATAATAATTATGAAGATTTTATTCCTTGGCGATATAGTGGGAAAGCCGGCCAGAATCTATCTGAAAGAGCTTCTCCCGTCTTTAAGAAAAAGCTTAAGCCTTGATTTTATAGTTGCAAACGGAGAAAACGCTGCCGGCGGTTCAAGTATTACTCCGGATACAGCATCGGATCTTTTTAACAGCTCAATTGATGTAATTACCACAGGCGACCACATATTCAAAAAGCAGGAATCAAAGCAGGTGCTTGAGACAATGGATGTTGTGCGTCCGCTTAATTATGGCGAACTCGCAGCAGGCAGGGGCTATCTCATAAAAGAAGTAAGCAATAAAAAAATAGGCGTCGTTAATCTCCTGGGAAGGGTATTTATGCCGCCGATGGACTGTCCTTTTAGAGCAGTCAGAAATATAATCGAAGACTTAAGAAGTAAAGTTAAGGTAATTATTGTTGATATGCATGCTGAGGCAACGAGCGAAAAGCTTGCAATGGGGTATTTTCTTTCAGGCAAAGTGACAGCTGTAGTTGGCACGCACACGCACATACCAACAGCGGATGAAAGAATAATCGACGATTTTACTGCCTACATTACCGACGTTGGAATGACAGGAAGCTTTGATTCGGTTTTAGGCAGGGAAAAACATCAGATAATTGAGCGTTTTGTTACAAATATGCCGGTTCGTTTTAATTTAGCACAAGGCGATGTGCGTATGCAGGGCGTAATAATTGAAACAGATGATACAACCGGCAAGGCGCTTTCTATAAAAAGGGTGGAATATAAACAAGACACAGATGATCACAGATGAGAAGAAAAAACACAGATGATCACAGAAGATTTTATCTGCGATCATCTGTTTTGCATCTGTGCTAATCTGTGTAACCGAACGAAGTGAGGTTAAAATGGATTATCAAGGTATAGAAAAACGTAGATTCGTAAGAGCAAAATTCCCTTGCTGTATTACCATTCATACTTTACACGACCACATAATAACTACGTATACCGAAAATATTTCCGCCGGGGGAGTGCGTGTGATAATTGAAGAAAAACTCGAGATGGCTTCTACGGTTGGTTTGGAAATACAGATTAATAAAAACATTATCGTATGCAAGGGAAGGATAGTCTGGGTTGTCGACCGTGAAAGCCCTTATAAAAAAGGCGTGCTTTATCATGATACCGGTATAGAATTCTATGAAATAAAGGAAAGTGACAGGTGCATCATACACGATGCCATAGACGAAATTCTTAAAGGCGAAAAATGATTCTAGAGAATATAAATTCCCCAAAAGACCTTAAGGCTCTTGATATCGATAAGCTAAATATTCTAAGCCAGGAAATAAGAGACTTAATCGTTACGGTAGTTTCCAAAAAAGGCGGCCATCTTGCCTCATCTTTAGGCGCGGTTGAATTAACTATTGCGCTACACTATCTTCTCGATACTCCGCAAGATACAATTATTTTTGACGTCGGGCATCAAATCTATGCGCACAAGATATTAACCGGCAGGCGGCAATCTTTTGTTAATTTGCGAGAACATAAGGGTATAAGCGGATTTCCGAACTCAGCGGAATCCGCATACGATACTTATATATCAGGGCATGCTTCAACAGCTGTTTCCTGGGTGCAAGGCATATCTGAGGCAAAGAAAATAAAGAAAAACAATTCAAAGACTGTTGCGATAGTCGGTGATGGCTCTCTAACCGGTGGTATGTGTTTTGAGGCACTTAACGCCTGCGGGCACGCTCAAAGCGATTGTTTGGTTATTTTAAATCATAACGAAATGAGTATCTCTCCATCAGTAGGCGCACTTAGCAACTATCTTGTTAAGATTACTTCAATGCCGGTTTATAACCGCATAAAAAATGAATTGGAATCTTTTCTCGACCACTTTGCGATTACAAAAAAATTAACCATTAAAGCAAAGAGATTTGAAGAAGCCCTCAAGGGCCTGATTGTTCCTGGTATATTTTTCGAAGAACTCGGGTTTAGGTATTTCGGGCCTATTGACGGGCACGATTTTAATAAACTCCTCCCAACGCTTAAAAACATTATTCCCTTAAAAGGGCCAAAAATACTTCATATTATTACCAAGAAAGGAAAAGGCTATAAACCCTCAGAAGACAATCCGGAAGATTTTCATAGCGCATCGAAATTCGATGTAGCTACCGGATTGGCCGTAAGCGAAACTAAAGACGGTTTTGGCGAAGTTTTTTCAAAGAAACTGATTGAGCTTGCCAAGAAAGATAAAAGAATTGTTGCTATAACCGCGGCTATGCCTAAGGGAACCGGACTGCATTTATTTAAAGAGCAATTCCCGGACAGGCTTTATGATGTGGGTATTGCCGAGCCTCACGCAGTGGGCTTTGCCAGCGGCCTCGCTAAGGGAGGGATTAAGCCGGTAGTTGCACTGTATTCTACATTCCTCCAAAGGTCATTTGACCAGATAATTCACGACGTGGCATTGCAGAATTTAAACGTAGTTTTTGCGATAGACCGCGCAGGCGCCGTAGGCGAAGATGGACCAACGCATCATGGTGTTTTTGATATAGGTTATTTAAGAATGATTCCTAACATGGTTTGTGTGGCGCCTAAAGACAGCCGCGAGCTTGAGGATAGTTTGGAATTTGCACTTAGCCTGAATTCGCCTTGCAGTATCCGTTATCCAAAAGGTGAAGCTTATTCGTTAGGGTTCGATGAAAAAATTTCATTAGGAAAATCACAAATTATCTGCGAAGGAAAAGATGTGTGCATAATTGCGCTCGGTGCCATGGTTAAAAATGCTCTTAATTGTGTAGCGTTGCTTAAAGGCGAGGGAATCAGCGCTTTATTAGTAAATGCCAGGTTTATAAAACCTCTCGATGAAAACCTGCTTAATTATATAGGAAACAATTTTAAAGTGATAGTTACGCTTGAGGAAGGCAATTTGGCTTGCGGTTTCGGCAGCGCTATCGCAGAATTTTTCGGTAATGTTGGTATTTCTGAAAAAGTTAAATTAATCCGCGCGGGCTTTCCTGATGAATTCATTACTTTCGCAAAAAGAGAGAAACTTTTTGAAATATATGGCTTAGACGGCGCCTCTTTAGCAAGCCGCATCAAACACGTTTTGGTAAATGAAATTCTTCTTCAAAAATGAATGCTCCAATCATTATCTCAATAGACAAAGAAAAATGCAAAGGTTGTCAGCTTTGTATTTTCTTTTGTCCTTCAAAAAATCTTGTTTTGTCGCAAGATCTGAATAAAAAAGGAATAAAATACGCTAAAGTCAAAAATACATCCTCTTGCAGCGGATGCGGTTTCTGTTTCCTGGTTTGCCCGGATTGTTGTATAGAAATATGCGAAAAATAGCTATCAGCCCTGCCTGCCGGCAGGCAGCTTTCAGCCCCCCCAAGGGGCGCCCTTGAAGGGCAGCTGACAACTGACGCCTGAAGGCTGATAGCTTTATAATATATGAAAACAAAAAAAATATTAATGAGCGGTAATGAAGCCATGGCAGAGGCTGCAATCAAAGCAGGCTGCTATTTTTATGCAGGATATCCTATCACTCCGCAAAATGAAATCCCCACCTATATGGCAAGGAGAATGAAGGAAGAAAAGAGAGTTTTTATCCAGGCAGAAAGCGAGTTGGCCGCTATAAATATGGTTTTTGGCGCAGCCGCAACAGGGGCGCGCGCGCTTACTAGTTCTTCCAGCCCCGGCATATCGCTTAAACAGGAAGGTATCTCCTATATTGCAGGCGCCGGCTTGCCGGCGGTTATAATAAATGTTATGCGTGGCGGGCCTGGTCTGGGAAATATCACATCCAGCCAAAGTGATTATTTTCAGTCAACCCGCGGCGGCGGCCACGGCGATTATTTTACGCCGGTACTCGCCCCTTTTTCCGCCGAAGAGGCAGCCAAATTAGTTTTACTTGGTTTTGATCTGGCGGATTATTACCGGACACCGGTTTTAATTTTAGCGGATGCAATCGTCGGCCAGGCGATGGAGGGGGTAGATTTTCCTTCAAAAAGCGAATTTAAGAAAAAACTTCCTCCCAAAAAGTGGGCGCTTACAGGGGCAAAGGGCCGGCCGGCGAATATAGCAAAATCTTTTTTTCTTAAGGAAGGAGCGCTCGAGATTCACAATGAAAAGCTTAGAGAAAAATGGGAAAAAATAAAACAGAATGAGCAAAGAAGTTCCACATATAAAACAGAAGATGCAAAATATCTTATTATAGCTTATGGCTCGCAGGCACGTATTGCCTGGGAAACAGTTGATATGCTTCGAGAACAGAAAATAAAAGCGGGGTTATTTAGGCCAATAAGCCTTTGGCCGTATCCAGATGCGGGCTTACAAAAGTGCGCCAAAAATATAAAAAAAATATTTGTAATTGAACAATCTCTCGGCCAAATGCTTGATGACGTAAAACTTGCATTGCCCGGCAAAGAGGTCAAATTTCTTGGCAAAACCGGCGGTGGAATTCCATCGGTTACGGAGATTATGAAATTTGTTAAAAGTACCACGTAACAAGTAGCACGTTTTAAAAGACGTGTTACCTCCACTCCAAGTGGACTCGCCTAAATGTTTTTATATGGTGGCGAGGATACGTGTGACGTGCTACGTATAATTGTTGCATAACATGAAGTCAAAATTTACAAGGCCAGTTTCGTTGAGGGATGCTGCAACCCATTATTGCTCCGGTTGCGGCCACGGAATTTTGCATCGATTAGTTGCCGAAGTAATCGATGAGCTTGGGCTTCGCGAAAAGACAATAGGAGTCGCTCCGGTTGGCTGCGCGGTTGTTGCATACGATTATTGGGATTTTGATGTTTGCGAGGCCGCGCATGGAAGGGCGCTTGCGGTTGCAACCGGAATAAAAAGATGCCGGCCAGAGAACGTTGTTTTTACGTATCAGGGCGATGGAGACCTGGTTTCCATAGGAATGGCAGAAACTTTTCATACGGCAAATAGAGGCGAGAACGTTAGCTGTATTTTTGTAAATAATGCCTGCTATGGTATGACTGGAGGGCAAATGGCGCCAACAACGCTTACCGGCCAAATAACAATAACTACACCTTGGGGGCGAAGCCCCAAAGCTAAAGAAGGTTGGCCTATAAAATTTAGTGAAATTTTAGCCAGCCTCGAAGGGGTTAATTTTGCAGCGCGCGCCGCGGTTTCCAGCCCAAAAGAAATAATAAAAGCGCGCTCATACATCAAAAAAGCTTTTACAAATCAATTAGAAAATAAAGGTTTTTCGATAGTTGAAGTTTTAAGCCCCTGTCCTACGGTTTGGCAGAAAAAGCCACATGATGCAATGAAGTGGATAGATGAAGAAATGGTAAAAACGTTTCCTTTGGGAGTTATTAAATCAACATGAATAACGATTTAGATGCTAGATGCTTGATACTAGATGCTCGTAAAAAATAAAGACAACAAGTATCTAGGATCTAGCATCGAGAATCGATGCAAATTTAAATTATGAAAGTAGATATACTACTATCCGGTGCAGGCGGGCAAGGTTTAATGAGCCTTGGCAAAGTAATTGCCGCCGCAGCAATTTTAGAAAATAAATTCACAACGTATTTCCCTTCTTATGGGCCAGAAGTAAGAGGGGGGACTGCGTATTGCTATGTAAAGATTTCAGATAAGCCTATTGCATCCCCACTCGTTGAAACGCCTGACGCGGCAATAATATTAAACCAGCAATCTCTGGAGAAATTCAAAAATCGATTGGACAAAAATTGTACCTTAATATTGAATTCAGACCTCATACAAGACAAACCAAATTTATCAGCTAAAAAGATAATTTATCTTCCGTTAAGCAAGGTTGCCCTTAAATGCGGAGATATAAGATGTGCAAATGTAGTTGCTTTAGGCGCGCTTATCCAACTAAATCCGGATATTCTTAAGCAGGAAACAATTACCGGGATTTTAAAAAAAATCTTTAGCGCCAATAGTTCTATGCTAAATATTAACATCAAAGCATTGTCTAGGGGCCACGAAGCAGCCAAGAATCATTAAACTTATACAAGCTTCAAAATTATCCAAAAATGCAAATGGGCAATAAAGCGGTTGAATTTTTAAAATTTCCGGTTTTTTTCATCTTTTTCGCATTTTTAGTTTTATGTGTTTCCTACAACTTAAATGATGCGGATTATTTTTTTCATACCAAGTGCGGAGAATATATCGTCACGCACAAAAGTATTCCCAAGGAGGACATATTTTCTTTTTCCAAGGCAGGCAGCCCCTGGACTAACCATGAATGGTTTTATCAGGTTTTAATTTACTCGCTCTACAAAAATTGGGGAATTGATGGGTTTTTCTTTTTACGAACCGCGGTTTTTTGCCTAGCCTTCCTGATGCTTGCGATTTTTTCGCTAAAAACTGAGTGGATGTTTAGTTTCCCGCTTATTTTTTATGGGCTTCAGGTATCTTTCGGGCGATTTACTTTGCGGCCGGATAATTTCAGTTTTCTCTTTTTTATTTTATTCTTGACGCCCTTTGTTTTTAAGAAAAAATGGCTGCTTTTCTTTCTTCCATTAATTCAGGTTTTTTGGGTCAATATCCACGGATTTTTCTTTTTAGGGCCGGCTGTTTTACTTATCTATCTTTTACTGGGCAAGATAAAAAATAAAGAAACTGATATAGCTTTTTATAACACAGTTAAAATAATTTTTGTATTAACTTTTCTCGCCTGTTTTTTAACTCCCCAACCCATTCAAACAATTAAGTACCCTTTAACAATTTTAAAAGATATCGCATCCGGCAACCAAAAAATATTTTATAAATACATTCAAGAGCTCCAAAGCCCCTTTTCGGATTTTTCGCATAACCGGATTTTCTTTAATTTCATACTATTTTCTTTAGTGTGCCTTGTTTTCTTGCATAAACTAAATTTTTTCTATGTAGGCCTGATAATAGCCTTGGCTATATTTTCTTCAAACTCTCTGCGTAATATGTATTTTTTCGTTCCAGTTGCAATAGCTGTATTCGTTGACAGGTATTCGCAGATAAAAGATTTTTTGTTGAAAAATATTTTGAAAGAAAAAGGCTTTAAATTGCTGAAATTATTCTTTATTGTACTGGCTATCGTTTTCTCTATAAGCATGTTCCAGCAACTTAAAAGTTTCCCCGGCCGCGGACGGGCATTAATTACCCAAAATCAGGAAATCAACGTAAAATCCGCTTTTTTAAATATAGACCCTTATGAAAATCCCAAAGATATGCTTGATTTTATAGAAAAACATAAGCTCCCCGAGCGAATGTTTAACACATTTAACATTGGCGCCCATTTAATATTTAATTTTTTCCCGCAAAGAAAGGTTTTTATCGACGGACGGGCGGATTTCTACGGGCCAGAATTTTTTGATATGTATACACAAATCATTAGAGGCAATGAAGCTGCGTTAAAATATGCAATAAAAAAATATGATTTGGACGGGTTTATCATGTGTTATTTTGCAGATACCCCTTCATCGAGCATAAAGTATATCAACGAAAAAGGCTTTAAATGCGTATATTTTGGCTGGGATGGAATAATTTTTGTCAAAGATGATCTTATCGAGAAAGACCCTTCGTTAAAGGCTCTTATAGTTGACTTTGGTTCTTTGAATGTCGAGAAGCTTGATTTGATTAAAAATATCAAGCTCAAAATGCCTTATGTGAAAAGTTATCTCGATAAAGCAAAAGTTTTATACTTTTTGGGTTATTACGAAAAAAGTAAAGAATATTTAAATGAAATAATAAAGATTTATCCAAACAATGACGAAGCATATCTGCTTCTTGCGAAAATTTATTACAGACAGGGCAGTTACGACAAGGCTTTTATGTATTGCCGCAACAGTTTATTTTTTAATCCCTCTTTGGAAAGCGCACATACTCTTTTAGCAAAAATATATGTAAAAACCGCAAATTTAGAAGATGCACGCAGGGAAGCAGAAAAATATAAAGTAGATTTTAACAAATTCTTAGAGGAGACCAAAAATGAAAAGTACTGATAAGACGATAGTTCGATTTGCGCCGTCGCCTACCGGATATTTGCATATCGGCGGAGCGCGAACCTGCCTTTTTAACTGGCTTTACGCGCGCCATACAAAAGGAAAATTTATTCTGCGCATTGAAGATACTGACCTTGCGCGCTCAAAGCAGGAGTATCTTGATGAGATTTTAGAAAGCATAAAGTGGCTGGGTATGGACT
The DNA here is from genome assembly GCA_023227945.1 of Candidatus Omnitrophota bacterium. Taxonomy (GTDB): domain Bacteria; phylum Omnitrophota; class Gorgyraeia; order Duberdicusellales; family 4484-171; genus JAJYOP01. The sequence goes on along the minus strand of JALOCC010000004.1, from coordinate 59,605 downwards.
TCGATGAAATTTATTATCAGTCAAAAAGGTTCGGCCTTTACCGTGATTATGCACAAAAACTTATTGATTGCGGCAGGGCTTACAAGAAAGACGACGCGGTATTTTTTAAATACGATTTTGCTAATGCTAATGTAGAAATTGATGATTTAATCCGCGGTAAAATTGTTTTTAACGAATTGCCCAAAGAGGAAGAGGTTATTATTAAAAAAGACGGCACCCCCACTTATAATTTTAGCTGTTGTATAGACGACGCGCTTATGGAAATGTCGCTTATCATAAGAGGAGAAGACCATATTTCCAATACTCCAAAACAAATATTAATGTATAAAGCCCTGGGGTTTTCCGTGCCGCAATTTGCGCACGTTCCCCTGATCCTATCCGAGGAAGGCGGAAGAATGTCCAAACGTTATGGTGCGACTTCCATACGCGAATACAAAGAGGATGGTTATTTATCCTGCGCAATCGCCAACTACCTTTTACTTTTAAGCTGGTCTCCCGGAGGTAACCGTGAAATAATTACCCTTTCCGAAGCCAAAGATATTTTTGAGATAAAAAAAGTGAATAAAACTGCCGCGGCCTTTTCTATGGATAAATTAAACTGGATGAATTCAGAATATATAAAGAAAAAAAGCCCAGAGGAATACTTATCGCTGGTTGAAGAGTATTTGAAAGGCAAAAACTTTTTACCGGCTAATATTGATAAAGAATATGCTAAAAAGGTATTCCTGCTTTTTAAAGACAGGCTTTCCAAGCTGTCGGATTTGTTTACCCGCGCCAGATTTTGTTTCTATGATGATTATACTTACGATGAAGATACCAAAGAAATCCTTGCGCGGAACTTATCCAAAGAAATAAATATACTGGCGGAAAAATTTTCTGCCCTCACAAATTTTAATCACGAAGAAGTAGAACAAGAATTCCGAAAAGTTGCAACCGATTTAGGCCTTAAAACGAAAGAGCTGGTTCATCCTGTGAGAGTTGCGCTTTCCGGAAAAAAAGTAGGCCCCAGCTTATTTGAAACCATGGAGGTCCTTGGTAAAGAAAGAGTTGTAGCCATGTTAAAACGGCTGATTGATTATTGGGGTGCTAATACATAGAAAGCAATAAACATAGAAGCGGATATCCGCGGATCTATACGCGGATAAACGCAAACGAGTTTGTGTGCGGAAATCCGCGTAAGTATCCGCGGCAATCCGCATCTATTCTTCCATATGAAACCAAATTTTGTTACCGAAATTATTGATGAGCATAATAAAACCGGCCGTTTTAACGCGAGGGTGCATACGCGTTTTCCGCCCGAGCCAAACGGTTATTTGCATATTGGCCACGCCAAGGCGATTTATCTAAATTATTCTATAGCCAAGCAATACAACGGAAAATTTAATCTGCGTTTTGACGATACCAACCCTTGCAAAGAAGAACAAGAATACGTTGATTCAATCATTGAGGATGTGAAATGGCTTGGCGCAGATTACCAAGGCCGCCTTTTCTACGCCTCGGATTATTTTGCGCAAATGTACGAATACGCGGTAGCTTTGATTAAAAAAGGCAAAGCTTATGTCTGCGATTTAAATGCAGACCAAATCCGCACCTCGCGCGGCACTCTAACCGCGCCGGGAAAAGATAGCCCGTTTCGAAACCGCAGCGCAGAAGAAAACCTGGATTTATTCACGCGGATGCGTAAAGGTGAATTCCCTGATGGCTCACGGACTTTACGCGCAAAAATAGATATGGCGCATCCTAATTTTAATATGCGTGATCCAATAATGTACCGTATCCTACATTCCGCTCATCATCGTACCAAGGATAATTGGTGTATATATCCCACGTATGACTGGGCGCATGGCTTGGAAGATTCCATAGAAAACATTACCCACTCGATATGCACGCTTGAATTTGAGAACCACCGGCCTTTATACGATTGGTTTCTTGAGCAATTAGAAATATTTCATCCGCAGCAGATTGAGTTTGCCCGCTTAAATATTACCTATACGGTATTAAGCAAGCGAAAGCTTCTTGAATTGGTTGAAGGTAATTTTGTCAGCGGCTGGGATGACCCGCGCATGCCAACTCTCGCAGGCCTTCGGCGCCGCGGTTACCCTAAAGAAGCACTGCATAATTTCTGCGAAGAGATAGGTGTCGCCAAATTTAACAGTACAATTGATGTAGGCGTGCTTGAGGAAGCGGTACGCGGCATCTTAAATAAAACCGCCGCGCGCGTAATGGCAGTGCTTAGGCCGCTTAAAATTATCATCAAAAATTATCCTGAAGGTAAATTCGAAGAGCTTGAAGCGGTAAATAATCCGGAAGATGCTTCTATGGGTAGCCGGAAAATATTTTTCTCCCGCGAAATTTTCATTGAACAGGATGATTTTCGCGAAAATCCGCCCAAGGAATTTTTCCGTCTTTCCCCAGGTCGTGAAGTGCGGCTGCGTTATGCCTATTTTCTTAAATGCGAAGAAGTAATTAAGGATAAAGACGGCAATATTACGCAATTAATTTGCAGTTATGACCCGCAAACCCGCGGCGGAAACGCACCAGATGGACGCAAGGTAAAAGCAACAATTCATTGGGTGTCTTGCCACGATAGTTTCAATGCGCAGGTTAACCTTTACGACAGGCTTTTTAGTAGTCCAGACCCGGAAAATGTCGCTACCGGAGGTGATTTTAAATCCAACATAAACCAGCGTTCGTTGGAAACTATTAATGATGCAAAGCTTGAACCATCGCTTAAAAAAGCGCAACCTAACCAACGTTATCAATTTGAACGCCTTGGCTATTTTTGCCTTGATACACGAAGCTGCGGGCAAAATTTGGTTTTTAACCGTATCTCTACCTTACGGGACACTTGGGCGAAAATAAAGCAGAAGCTTGGGAAACAGCAGATTAGTCAATAGTCCATAGTCGATAGCCCATAGTAAAAACTGTGGACTATGCCCCCCCTGCGGGGAGGCTTCGCTCTCGACAGTCGATAGTCGTTAGTATAAATAAAAATAACCTTTTCTATGAAACTATCGACTATCGGCTAACAACTGGTTTATGTGTTTAGGGTTTTATGTTTACCCCTCGCGCCTGTATATCGGGTAAATTTCTCGGCCTGCGGCCAGGAAATTTACCCGAAGTGCTTCGGGGTTAATTTTCCGCCCAAGGCGGAAAATTAAGGAGGTATAAATGCGTAAGGTATTTTTGCTGGTGTTAATTCTGGTGTTTGTTTCACTTCTTAATGGCTGCGAAACGGCAAAGAATACTGCATACGGTGTGCATCGTATTGCGGCGGGCGTAGCCGATGATGTTTATAATACCGGTAGGAATTTGAAAAGAGCAGACAACTGGATGGAAGAGAATACCTGGTAAATTTTTCAGGCCTCAAGCTCCAAATTTTTTAAATTTACAGCCTAAAGCCCGAATAAGATAATCGCTTATCACGTTAGAAAAAAAATATCTAACGGAGTGAATTTTCTAACGGGATTTATCTTTCACAATACTTGAGATGCTTGCCTTCCGGGTAATATTTTGCTCTTTTTTCGAAGTGCCCAGGCACCCAAACGTAACCCCTGCGATGGTTTACATGCTGCCAATAGCCTGGTATCCAGATCAAACGCCTGTCTCTCGAAAAATCCACCTTAATATTTAAAGCCGATAACCCCACGCTTATTTTAGGCGTGGTTTTTATTGTTACTTTTTTGTCATACCGGTTTCTATCGCGGCTGTAAGCTGGACTAGCGCACATAATAATAATAAGCCCTGCAATTAAAGCTACAAATACTTTTTTCATAAACCCTCCTTAATGAGCCCCGACTTACGTCGGGGCGAATTAACCCCGCAGCGCTTCGGTTAAATTTCCTGGTTGCAGGCACAGTCTCTTACCAGGAAATTTAACCGATATACAGGCGCAAGGGGTAAATTACTATAAATTTTTTGGAATAAAGCACATTATTTTTCCAAGCTGAAGATACAGGAAAAATGTTGGCCTCATTTAATTAGACGTGGCATGCCTTTAAAAAGTCTACAATCTTGATTGGTTCAAGCAGGTAAAAGGGGTTAAAAATAAAGATTCCACGGCGTTTTACCGTGGAATCTTAAGAAGAAGAGGGGGCGATATTTTACCCTAAGCACTTAACTCAGGCATTCAGGACTTGATCGCCCCCTGGGGTTAGTTTAAAACAAAACCCCAAATGTTGGCCTGGATGCCGCATTGAGAAAGTTTAGCCTTAGGGCAATTAAGATATAGCACATCAGAAAATATTTTTCAAGGTGAAAGGGCAAGTTTATTCCCTTTACCATAATACCCTGCCTGCTCGCCCGCCGTAAGGCGGGCAGGGCGGGCGAGGCTGCGCCCGTGGATGAATGTGGAGTGGGATGTCGCCCCACGGGGCGTATTGCAAGGTACCACGGGAAGCCTTCGGCGTACCCGTGGGGCTCCAGTATAGCTGTTTTACATTGAAAACAAAAAAGCTTTTGATAATAAAAACATTAGAATTGGGAATTATTTATGGTAAAATAAAACTATAATGCCAATTTCTTTAATTACCATCATATTGTTTGTACTTTTAGTTGCCCCAATAGTCATAATTCTTATATTGCAATCGGGCAATCCTTTCCGGGCGGAAAAAAATACCTCAAAAAGCCATCTAAAGAAAAACGAAACCTTGCCGGTAAATGTAAAAAACGGAAGATGGTGGTGCCCTTCCTGCGGAGATAGTAACCTCGAAGCTAAAGAAGACTGCGGCAGCTGCGGGCAAAAGGTAAAAAAAGCCTAAAAATCCGCATTTTGTTGGTTAAATCAAACACAAATTCTCCTTGCCATAACCTTTTATAAATATTACAATAATTTCCAACTTGCCCGGTAGTGTAATTGGCAACATGACAGACTCTGGATCTGTTGTTTCTGGTTCGAGTCCAGACCGGGCAGTTCTGCTTCGCCCCTCACTAAGTGAAACGCTGGTAGGGCTTCGCAGAAACTATTCCTTAGAAGCTCTACTAGAGTTTAATATCTTAAGGAGCGAAGAAGAAATGAATATAGTATATATCCTAACAAGTAAAAATTATCCGGAGCGATATTATATAGGTTTTACTCAAGATTTAGAACGCAGAATAAAAGATCATAACAGCGGTGATTCTCTATACACAAAACGCTATATGCCTTGGGAATTACAAACTTATATTACGTTTAAAAATAAACTCCAGGCAGAGGAATTTGAGAAATATCTTAAATCAGGTTCTGGATTTGCATTTTTAAAACGAAGATTTCTATAGGCGAAGCAGAACTGTCCCTGCGAAGCCTGACCCGATGTTCTATTCTCTGAAGGGCGAAGCAGGACAGCCGTTCTTAATTTCAAATCAAAATTTTCGTACTTTTAGTGCTGATTTTTATGGAAGTAAATATGACCCAAACCGAAGTATTCGAATTTTTGAATAAAAATCCCGTAATGTATTTAGCAACCTGTTGAATAATAGAAACTAATTTTTCACCCAAAGATCATATCAAGCTTTATTGATTAAATAAGAGAACAGAGAAGAAGTAAAATATTTTCTGTTATCTGTAAACTGTACTCTGTACTCTTTCCGAGCGAAGCGAGGAAAACATGCTAACCCAAGAATTAAAAACAAAAGTTTTAAAAGCCCAGAAAAATGAGCTTACCGAACATATAATTTATAAAAATCTCGCTTCGGTTATAAAAGATAAACAACAGAGCGAAATTTTAATCAGAATATCAAACGAAGAGTTGACGCATTATGAGTTTTTTAAAAGCATAACACAAGAAGAAGTTGCACCGGATAGTTTTAAGATTTTTCTTTATGTTTTTATTTCCCGCATCTTTGGCTTAAATTTTGGCTTAAAACTTATGGAAAATGGAGAAGACCTGGCGCAAGATGCCTATGATAGATTAAAAGAAATTTCACCGCAGATAGATGATATCATCAAGGATGAAGAAAAACACGAAACAGAATTAATTGATTTAATCAACGAAGAACGCCTGAAATATGTAAGCTCAATAGTTTTAGGCTTAAATGACGCTTTGGTAGAATTAACCGGTGCTTTAGCTGGCTTTACTCTTGCCCTGCAAAATACAAAGCTTATTGCAATTATCGGTTTAATTACAGGAATTGCCGCTTCTATGTCTATGGCCGCTTCTGAATATTTATCTACCAAACACGAAGAAACCGATAAAACGCCCCTTAAAGCATGTATTTATACCGGCATTACCTATGTAGGCACAGTAATGTTTCTGATTTTTCCTTATCTTTTGTTCAAAAATATATTCGTTTGCCTCGGTATCACAGTTACGAACGCCCTTTTATTGATTCTTATTTTTACTTTCTATACATCAGTTGCCAAAGGGCTTAGCTTTAAGAAAAGATTTTTCGAGATGGCTAGTATCAGTTTAGGCATAGCAGTAATCAACTTTTTTATAGGCTTTGCAATAAGAAAAGTGTTTGGTGTTGAAGTTTAAGAAAGAGCTTTGAAAAACTGCATTGACACCGCAAAAACGCTAAAACCCCGCAAAGACGCAAAAAGAAACACGAAAAGAAACCCTCTGGTTTTCGGTAAAATCTTTGTATTTCTCCTTTTGCGATTTTGTGGCATTTTTGCGGCTTTGCGGGGTAAATAATAGTTTTCAGAAGCCGGTAAAATAAATGCTTGACGTAGCATAATCAATATGTTAATATTTTGCCTATGTTTGCCATAGTTGAAATAGGAAAAAAACAGTATTTCGTAGAAAAAGGGCACTCTTACAAGGTAGAGAGGCTTTCTCAAAAGACCGGCGAAATTACCTTTGATAAGGTTCTTCTTGTAGCCGGCGATGACAAGGTTAGCCTTGGTATTCCTTATGTTAAGGGTGCAAAGATAACAGCGCAGATAAACGGCGAAGAAAAGGCAAGTAAAGTTTTAAGCTATAAATACCGCAGGCGCAAGAAATCACGCCGGATACGCGGCCACAGGCAAATTCATACCCTCCTTAAAATTTCTGATATCATAGTATAAATAACCAATAACCAAGATACAAATTCCAAACAAATTCCAATATTCAATGACCAATGATCAAACGGTTTATTATTTTTTGTTTGGTTATTGAATATTGATTATTGGCCATTGTTTGGTTATTGTATCTTGGAGCTTGGTTATTTATAATAGAAATAACATATGATTATCGACGAAGTAAAAGTCTATTTCAAAGCAGGTTGTGGCGGAGAAGGCTCGTTTTCTTCTATGAAGTATTCTGCCCGCCGCGTAATCGGCGGCGGCGGCGACGGCGGCCGCGGCGGTGACGTTATTTTAAAAGTAAGCCCTCATCTTTCAGATCTGATTAAATTCAACGAAAGAAGAAAATTTGTTGCCGAAGACGGAGAAAAAGGCAAAGAGTATAACAAGAAAGGAAAACACGGGGAAAGCCTTTTTGTTTATGTCCCTAAAGGCACGCAAATCGTTGATTTAGATGGAAATCTCATTATTGATTTAAACGAAGATAGTCAGGAATATTTAATTTGCAAGGGTGGTGCCGGCGGAAAAGGAAACTTCAAAAAACTATACAGCCTGCCAGCCCAAAGCGGAGAGGAAAAAGAAGCAATTCTTTATTACTGTATTCCCAACGATGTCGCCATAGCCGGATTTGCAAATAGCGGCAAAACTTCTCTCTTTAATAAGCTTACCGGAAAATCTTACGCAGTAGCAGATTATCCTTTTACCACCAGGGCCTGCATCTGGGCACCCGTAGAGTTTGAATCCAGGAAATTCACAATAATGGATACCCCTCCTATCAAGAAAAATTCAAAAAATATTTACCTAGAAAATAGTTTTCTTAAACACCTATTCCGTAGTAAAATAATCTTACTTGTCAGCGATAATCACTGTGAGTTTAAAAGCGAATTTTCCGCTCTCAAGAAGGAAATTTCCTCATTCGATAAACTTCTAACCAGCGGTAAAAAAATTTTTTACTTATTGAATAAAGTTGATAAAATAGATAGAAATACCATTAATTTAAAAGGAGTTATACCTGTTTCAACAATTGACGATACAGGTATTGAGGAATTGAAGAAAAAGCTAATAAAACATTTTGTAAAATAACTGAAAAATGAAAAAAATCGTCGTAAAAGTCGGTAGCAGCATAATTGCCCCATCTGGAAAGCTGAATAATTCTTTGGTTGAGGCGCTTGTAAAAGATGTTTTAGAAGCGCAAAAACTTGGGTTTAAGGTTATTCTCGTAAGTAGCGGCGCAATTGCTTGCGGCGCAGATAAGCTGGAGCTTCGCAAAAAGCCAAACGATACAGCTCATCTTATGGCGCTTGCATCCCTTGGCCAAATTATACTTATGGATGCATATACCGCTCAATTTAAAAAGCATACCAGGGCCTGCGCGCAGATTCTTCTTACCTGGGATGACTTTGATAACCGTAAGCGCTTTTTAAACGCACGAAACACGATAAACAAGCTCCTTTCGCTGGATATTATTCCGATAATAAATGAAAATGATGCCATATCTTTCGATGAGATAAAATTCGGCGATAACGACAGGCTTTCGGCTCTGGTAGGGGATTTGGTTCGTGCGCAGACTTTAATTATATTATCAGACGTTCCCGGGCTTATGGATAAAGATAAAATAATAGATACAGTTACCAAAATTGATGAAAAAATTTCCGCATTAGTGAAAACCAAAGGTAAAGCCTTTACGAGCGGTGGTATGTCTACGAAACTCGAGGCAGGAAAAATTGCCACTTGCTCAGGCATAAAGATGATTATTGCTTCCGGCCACACTGAAAGAGTTATCTCGCGCATTGTAGGCGGAGAAAATTTAGGCACAACATTTTTGGCGCAAGACGCCGTGTGCAAGGCCCGCAAGAGATGGATTGCTTTTAGTAAAAAAATAAAAGGTAAAATTTATGTAGATACTGGCGCGAAAGAAGCAGTATTGAACCACGGCAAAAGCCTTCTTTGCGTAGGCATCATCAGGACAGAGCAGGATTTTAAAAGAGGGGATTCTGTCGAGGTTTTAGACGAAAACGAAAATATCCTGGGTTGTGGTATTGTTAATTATTCTTCGGATGAATTAGCTAACTGCCGCAGCAAGAAATTCGAAAAAGAAGTTATACACAGGAATAACTTTGTAAAAAAACAATAACCAGCTATCAGTCATCAGCTATCAGCTTTCGGCTGAAGACTGACGACTGAAGGCTGAAAGCTTTATCTATGCAAAAATACGTAAAAAATCTAGTCAAAAAAGCGAAAGAGGCCAGCTATAAGCTATCGCAGCTCGATAGCGAAAAAAAGAACGCCATACTATTTCAAATGGCTGATTATCTCATCGCGAATAAGGATTTTATTCTTAAAGAAAACGCGAAAGATGTTAAAACCGCCATAAAAAATAAATTACAGCAAAGTTTCATCGACCGCCTTACGCTTTCCGATAAACGTTTAAATGAAATGAGCAACTCTCTAAAAGAAATTGCAAAGCTGCCCGACCCCGTTGGAAAAGTTATCGGCGAGTGGCAACGGCCAAACGGCCTTAAGCTTAAAAAAGTAAGAATTCCTATCGGAGTTATCCTCGTAATTTTCGAAGCGCGGCCCAATGTAACGAGCGACTGCGTGGGGCTTCTTTTTAAATCTTCTAACGTTGCGATACTTCGCGGCGGAGGAGATTCTATAAATTCAAATAGAGCCATAGGAAAAATTCTTAAAAAAGCAATACAATCCAGCGGCATAAACTTCGAGCCTTTTTTTATCATCGAGAAAACAGAACATAAAATAGTTGATTTGTTACTTTCCGAAAATGAATACATAGACCTGGTTATTCCAAGAGGCGGAGAAGCTCTCATACGTAAAGTCGTAGAAAGTTCCAAAATTCCAGTAATAAAACATTATAAAGGAGTATGCCATATATTCGTAGATAAGGCATTAGACATAGGCAAAGCCTTACGCATTTGTGTAAATGCCAAAGTGCAAAGGCCTTCAGTGTGCAATGCCGTTGAAAAAATTCTTGTGCATCAAGATGTGGCAAATAATTTCCTTCCTTTGTTAAAAAAAGAACTTGATAAATATAAAGTGGAAATAAGAGGGGATAGCAAAACCTGCCGGATATTAAAAGGCATAAAAAAAGCCAAAGATGCGGATTGGTTTGCTGAATACCTCGATTTGATAGTTACGATAAAAGTTGTGGCAAATATCGATAGTGCAATTTCTCATATAAATTTTTACGGCTCTCACCACACAGACGCAATTGTCACGAAAGATTTAAGCAAAGCGGCAAAATTTACAAAAGAAGTTGATTCTGCCTGCTGTTTCGTAAATATTTCAACCCGTTTTAGCGACGGCTTTCAGTTTGGCCTAGGCGCTGAGATAGGCATATCTACCGATAAAATCCACGCCCGCGGCCCAATGGGGCTTACGGAGCTTACTACTTACAAATGGGTGGTTGAAGGGGACGGGCAGGTAAGGGAATAGTCCATAGTCGACAGTCGATAGTTCACAGATTTAAAACTATGGATTATGGTCCCCTGTGGGGAGGCTTCGCTCTCTATGGACTGTGGACTAAATTATTATGAAAATAGGAATTTTAGGCGGAACGTTTAACCCGCCGCTTAGAGAGTGGAAGAAAGATGGATTTTAAAACAGTATTAAAAAAATTGATAGATATATTTGAAAAAAACAAGATAGATTATGCACTTATTGGCGGGTTCGCCCTGGGTGTGTATGGAGTAGTCAGGGCTACTAATGATTTAGACTTTCTTATCGACAAGAAATACAATACATTTCTTAAGAAAATGATGAAACAGAATATGTATGATATTATTTATGAATCAGAAAATGTTATACAATTTGAGCACCCTGCTGCGATATTCGGCAGTATTGATTTTTTGTATGCGTTTAGGAAACCTTCTTTAGAAATGCTAAAAAGAGCAGTTGAGAAAAATTTATTCGAAAAAACCATAGCCATAAAAGTGCTTTTGCCGGAGGACATAATTGGTTTAAAAGTACAGGCATTTGTAAATCGCCCGGAACGCAAAGTTTTCGAATTAGAGGACATTAAAAGTTTGATAACGGCAAACTTAAGTGAGTTGGATTGGGAAATCATAAAAAAACATTTTGCTTTATTTAATTTAGCTACATTATATGAAGAATTGAAAAATAATTATGGTAAATAAACATAAAATTATACCGAATACTGTTAGCGAAAAAAAACGCATAGAAACATATTTACGTTTTGTTATATTTTTTAATAAATTTATCAATCATAAAAAAAAGATTCACCGGCAGTTTGTCGAACGCGAAATGAAAATATGAAAATAGGAATTTTAGGCGGAACGTTTAACCCGCCGCACGTCGGACATTTAATACTTGCTCAGGAAGTAGCGCAAAAGCTTTCTCTGGATAAGATTTTTTTTATTCCTACCAATATCCCGCCGCACAAAGAAAGCCACAATGTAAAAGGCCGCGACAGGCTTAATATGGTTAAGCTTGCGGTAAAAGGAGACAGCCGTTTTGAGGCGCTTGATTTAGAAATAAAACGCGGCGGCGTTTCTTACACGATAGATACTGTACGCGAGCTTAAAAATAAATTTAAACGCGCGCAATTTATCCTTATAGTTGGTTCCGACCTGGCTAATGATTTTCCTACCTGGAAATATTTTGAAAGCTTAAAAAAAGCAGTAAAAATTGTCGTTGCCAAGCGCCGGGCATATCCCTTGGAAACAAAAAACAGATTCATAATCGCGCAGATTGTGCAGATGGGAATTTCTTCTTCTTACATAAGAGGGTTGATAAAAAAAGGATTTTCTGTAAAATACCTTGTTACTGATAGCGTGGCGGGGTACATAGAAAAGCATAAATTATATAAATAAAGCTTTCAGCCATCAGCTTTCAGCTGAGGACTGACGACTGAGAGCTGACAGCTTTTAGAAAGGAGTTAACCAAATGATTAAATTCGGTACAGACGGCTGGCGCGGTGTAATTGCTGATAATTTTACTTTTGATAATGTCCGGATAGTTTCCCAGGCAATTGCCGATTATCTGCATAAACAGGGTAAAGGCAATAAGAAGGTGATAATTGGTTATGATTGCAGATTCTTGTCAGCTGAGTTTGCCAAAACCGTTGCTTTGGTTCTTGCGGCAAACAAAATAAAAGCAGTTTTGTCCAATCGCGCGGTTCCTACTCCCGCAGTAAGCCTGCATGCTTTAGCCGGCAAATACGATTTAGGCGTGATGATTACAGCTTCTCATAACGGCGCTGAGTTTAACGGCCTTAAAATCAAGACTAAAGACGGCGCAGCAGCGGATAAGACGATTACCGATCGTGTCGAAAGCCTTCTTTATAAAACAAAACCTAAGTCGCTTGAGCTGGAATCCGCAAAAGCCAAAAAGCTTTTGGAAATGAAGGATTTAACTTGTGCTTATATCGATTTTCTGAAAAAATTCGTGAGCCTTCCCAAAATTCGTAAATTGAAACTTAATATTTTAGTCGATGTGATGTATGGCGCGGGAGATAATTTCATCGAGCATGTTCTGGGTAAATGCAACATAAAGGTAAATTATCTGCACAATGAATTTAACCCTTCGTTTGGCGGATTTCATCCTGAGCCGATTGAGGAAAACTTAAGAGAAATGGAAAAAAGGATGAAGTCAGGTGAATATGATTTAGGTGTCGTGCTTGACGGAGATGCAGACAGGATTGCAACCTTTGACAGCCAGGGAAATTACGTAAACGCGCAGGTGATACTCCCGCTTTTAAGTATCCATATGGCTAAAAACAGAAATGAACAAGGCGGTATCGGCAAAACCGTGGTTGGAAGCAATATCATAGACGATGTAGCTATGTCGCTTGGGGTAGCTTGCTACGAAACGCCGGTCGGTTTTAAATATATTTCAAGCTTGTTTAAGGAAAATCTTATTTCAATCGGCGGAGAAGAAGCCGGCGGTATAGGTTTTAAAGGCTACATTCCCGAAAGAGATGGTTCTGCCGCGGCGCTTTTATTGCTTGAAATGATGGCCATCGAAAAAAAGAGTTACGATAAACTCTTAGCTGGTTTGTATAAAACTTACGGAAGATGGTTTTACAGCAGGACGGCAATTCCCGTAAAAAGCCTTAAAAAAAGTGTAAACGGCTTAAAATTGCCTACTTCACTTTTCGGAAAAAAGATAGAAAGGATAAATAGGTTAGACGGTATTAAGCTGATTACAAAAGATAACTGGCTTATGTTTCGCCAGTCAGGAACAGAGCCGATTGTCAGAGTATATGCTGAAAGCAAATCTAAACAAGAAGCAGACAGGTTGCTTTCTCTAGGCAAGAAAATGATCTATGACTTATGAAATCTGTAAGGGGCTTTGTTTCCTGATTGTAAGTTTGTTCTGTAAAATAGAGGTAAAAGGAAAAGACGTATTTCCGAAAGCCGGGCCTTTTATTTTGGCATCAAACCACATAAGCTACCTTGACCCGGAAATTGTCGGCATGGTCTGCCCAAGGCAATTAAATTATCTTGCCAAGGAAGAATTATTCCAAAATAAATTATTTGCAGCATTTCTTAAAAAAATAAATGTAATACCCATTAAAAGAGGGCAGGCGGATTTACATGTTTTACGCTTGAGCTTAAAAATACTGGAAGATAGGCCTTTGCTGATTTTCCCGCAGGGCACACGCGCAACTAATTATGATTCTTTTAAGGAAGGCGTAGGTTTTCTTTACAAAAATTCCCAAGCGCCGGTGATTGCGGCTAAAGTTTACGGAACGGACAAAGTTCTTCCCAAAGGCGCTAAGTTCTTAAGATTCGGTAAAATAAAGGTCATTTTTGCCAAAGTAGAGGGCTTAGAAGGCCAGAATACCCGCCACCAGGTGACGGCAAAGGTCGTCGAAACCATAAAAAGCCTTTAAAATAGCCATCAGCCATCAGCTTTCAGTCTTCAGCAGCTGACAGCTGATGCCTGAACGCTGAAAGCTGATAGTTATTGACAAAAATAATTCTTTAAGAGATAATTGTTGCCCTGTAAACGCCTTGATTGTTATCAGATATCGCATATCTAGCAAGGCAACTTCAGGGAAAAAATTAGATATTTAATTCTGGGTTAACCTGGGATAAATTGGAGGTTTAAAGCTAATGGAAAAAGTATCATCAGAATTGGAAAATGCCTATTACGCTTCAATCAAGGAATTGAAGGAAGGAGAAATCGTAAAAGGCAAAATTGTCAGCGTAACCCAAAAAGAAGTTATAGTGGATGTGGGTTACAAATCGGAAGGTATGATACCGCGCGATGAGTTCGCAGGTGTGGACATTGAGAATTTAAAGGAAGTTGACGTGTACGTGGAAAACGTTGAAAACGATGAAGGAAAGGTAATCCTTTCTTTTAAGCGTGCCAGAGAATCAAAAGGCTGGTATACGTTGATAAACGAGCACAAAGAAGGCGATTTAGTTGAAGGCTCGATACTACGTAAAGTAAAGGGTGGTTATATTGTAGAGGTTTTTGGTGTTGAAGGATTCTTGCCGCAAAGCCTTTCTGGTTACCGGCACTCCGGTGAAGAGCCGCAAGCTGCAAAAAAGTGCTTCTTACAGATAGTAAAGATGACCAGGAATAAAGAAAATTTCATTCTTTCACGCAAAGATGCCGTAAGAATGGAAAAAGAAATGTCCCGTAAAAAGATATGGGAAGAGATAGAGATAGGTAAAACCCTAAAGGGCAGGGTAAAAAGCGTTACCAATTTCGGAGCGTTTATAGATTTGGGCGGTTTAGATGGCTTGCTTCATATCGCGGATATGAGTTGGAAAAAAATCAGCCATCCTTCCGAAATAGTTGCAGTGGGAGATGAAATCCAGATAATGATTCTTAATTTCGATAAAGAAAAAGGAAAAATCTCTCTCGGCCTTAAACAAACAACTCCTGACCCCTGGAAAGAAATAGAACAAAAATACCCATCAGGTACCACCATAAAGGGTAGAATCACAAACATTCAGAATTACGGTATATTTGTTGAGCTTGAAAAAGGAATCGAAGGCCTTGTTCATGTAAGCGAAATTTCCTGGACTAAGAAATTCCTTAACCTTTATGAAATGTTTGCGGTAGGTGACGCTATCGAAGCAAAAGTCATCAGCATAGAGCCTAACGAAAGGAAAATCTCCCTAAGCATAAAACACTTAGAACGCGACCCATGGGAAGATGTAGAAAACCTGATAACCATGGATTCAGAGGTAAAAGGAAAAGTAACCGGTTACGGCGACGGCTGTGCTTATGCTGAGCTTGAAAACGGCCTTGAAGGAGTAGTCTATAATGAAGATATCTCCTGGACCAAACGCGTGACCCGCGCCCAGGAAGTTCTTAAAAGAGGCGCAAATTTAAGTTTTAAGGTTTTAGGCATAGACAAAACCAGCAGGAAAATAATTTTAGGAATGAAGCAGTTAACAGCCGACCCATGGGATGCGATACAGGCAAAATATCCGATAGACACAATCTTAGATGGTGAAGTTGTAAAGGTTACGAACTTCGGCGTGTTTGTAAAGCTTGAAGAAGAGCTTGAAGGTTTAGTTTTTTCCGGAGAAATCGATAAAGAAATTATGGAAAAACTAAAACCAGCGGATAAGCTTAAAGTAAAGATTATAAAAATTGACCCAGGCTCTGCAAAAATAGGCCTTTCAGCAAGGATAGATGCCCCGGCTAATTATTAAGGTTACGAAAGTTACGAAGGTTAAGCAGGTTACGAATGTTATTATAAAACGAATGTTTTAATGGTAACTTTCGTAACTTCCCGTAACTTAATTCTTCCGTCGAAGGTGGAAGAATTAACGTAACCTTCGTAACATAAATTGAAGGGAGTATTCCCCAGTGAAGAAAGAAATCGAACGCCATCTCGATTGTATAAAAGAGAATGCCGTTGATGTAATCTCGATAAGCGAGCTCACTACTAAGCTTGAGAAGTCGCAAGCAGAGCACAAACCCCTTAAATTAAAAATCGGTTTTGACCCAACCGCAAGAGACATCCACCTGGGGCACACCGTTTTACTTCGCAAACTGCGTAAACTCCAGGAACTTGGCCACTTCGTTAATTTAATTATCGGAGATTTTACCGCCAAAATCGGTGACCCTTCCGGAAGAAGCATTCTGCGGCCTGTCCTAAGCGATAGTGAAATCAAAGATAATGCTTCAACCTACACCGAGCAAGCCTTCAAAATTCTCGATAAACAAAAAACAAAAATAATTTTTAACAGCACCTGGTATAAAACAATGGATATATCAAAATTCCTTTCTTTGCTTTCTTCCTATACAGTTGCAAGAATGCTTGAGAGAGATGATTTTAGCCTGCGTATGAAGGAAAACCGGCCATTAACAATAGTCGAAATGGTTTATCCTTTAATTCAGGGCTACGATTCGGTAATGATGGATTCTGATATAGAGTTTGGCGGAACAGACCAGAAATTTAATTTAATTGTCGGTAGGCACCTGCAGGAAGTTTACGGAAAGCCTTCGCAGGTAATCGTTACAATGCCGCTTTTGGTTGGGTTAGACGGCAAAAGCAAAATGTCAAAGTCTTTAGGTAATTATATAGGGATAACTGAAGAGCCAAAGAGTATGTTTGGAAAACTTATGAGTATTTCTGACGAAGTAATGTTCGAATATTTCAGATTACTTACGGATATACCGGTTGAAAAAATAAAGAAGATGCATCCTAAAGAAGCAAAGCTTATGCTTGCCGAGGAGATAGTTTCTTTTTACTACTCTAAGGAAGCCGGTAAAAAAGAAAAAGAAGAATTTGAAAAAGTATTTTCCCAAAAAGAATTACCCCAGAATATGCCGATATACCGTGCCGGCAAGGAAAGTGTAGATTTAATAGAAGTGCTTTTTAGCGAAAAAATAGTTTCTTCCAAAAATGAAGCCCGCCGCCTGCTTACGCAGGGCGGAATTTCACAGGTATTCGCTGACTCATCTAAAGCTGCAACCGTAAAAGAACAAACTCTAAAAATCCCTCCCCAAGGCATAGTCCTTAAACTCGGCAAGCGCAAATTCCTGAAAATCGTAGTTTGACGTTTGCGCTAAGTATTGTAATTATCAGACTGATTATACCCGTTTTAGCCCGCGAAGCGAAGTCATTATATCATATATGTATCAATGATATATGTCTTGACAATAATATAAAGACAGGTATCATATATGTATCATATATGTATCAATGATATACGTCTTGACAATAATATAAAAACATGTATCATATATGTATCATATATGTATCAATGATATATGTAAGATAACAAACTCATTTAGCTATGTCCCAAATATATAGAATAGAGAAACCAGATTTATCAGGAATAAATACAAACGAGATTGTTTCCCGTATACTTAAAGAGGAAGATATCGTAAAGATAAGCTTTAAAGCTTCCTGTCCTGTATATCTTGCTTGGAGTAGGTTTAAATATTTAAAATTATCGGCTAATTTTTCTCAAGAAGAGCTATGGGCATTGGTTAAATTTATGCGGAAAATACAGTCTCAGAAAAGTGTTATTAAAAACGAGAATGGTGAATATTTTACTTGGTTGAATTTGCCCGGCTTAGAACAATTTTTTCATGAGGTAGATTTAAATACCGGTGGCCGCCTATTTGCTTCAGCCAAAGATATTGATGATAAAAATAAATTTAAATTTATTTCAAGAGGGATAGTGGAGGAAGCCATAGCTTCTTCGCAATTAGAGGGAGCCCATACTACCCGAAAATTAGCAAAACAATTTTTGCATGAGGGACGTAAACCAAAAACTGAAGCAGAACATATGGTTCTGAATAATTATAAAAGTATGTTAGCTATTGAACAACAATACAAGAATCAAGAAATAGATTTAGATACTATTTTTGAACTTCATTCAATGATTGTTAAAAATACTATACCGGCCGGAGAACAAAGGCGATTTAGAAATGATAATGATAATATAGTAGTTTCAGATGGGGAAGAAAAATTTATTTATTTTGAGCCCCCAAACTCAGATTTTGTCAAACAAGAGATAGAGAGATTAGTAGTATTTGCAAATGATAAATTAGGAGAATCATTTTTGCACCCGGTTATAAAAGCTATAATGCTTCATTTTTGGATGGGCTATCTGCATCCATTTACAAATGGTAATGGACGATTGGCGAGATTACTATTTTATTGGTATTTATTAAAGAAGAATTATTGGGCTTTTGCTTATTTGCCTATTTCAAAAATTATACGCCGGTCTCCTGCTCAGTATGGTAATGCTTATATTTATAGTGAGCAAGATGATTTAGATTTGACTTATTTTGTAGATTATAATATTAGAAAAATTAAATTAGCCATAAAAGATTTTAATATATATCTGC
Organism: Candidatus Omnitrophota bacterium; assembly: GCA_023227945.1. Taxonomy (GTDB): domain Bacteria; phylum Omnitrophota; class Gorgyraeia; order Duberdicusellales; family 4484-171; genus JAJYOP01. Next base: position 41,307 of record JALOCC010000004.1, on the reverse strand, counting down.
AGGAAAAATCTTCAGAAAATAAACAAATGCGAAAAATCGCCAAAACAAAATATCAATTAAATGATAGGCAAGTGCAGCTTATGCAGTATTATTGTAATAATCAGGATGAATATACTAGCATCAAAATGCATATGAATATTTATCAAATTTCAAGGATAACAGCCTTTAGAGATTTGAAAGAACTTGAAACCTTAGGTTTTATCGTCGCCAAGCAAGTAAAAAGAAACGTATACTATTACGGAACAGAAAAAATAAAAGAGTTGTTCAAATGATTTTAACAATTAATTTAAGAAATTGCTGATAGGCATTATTTATCTTTCATTATCTTCGATTCCTAAAAATCCCTCCCCAGGGTATTGTCCTTAAACTCGGCAAACGCAAATTCCTGAAAATCTTACCGTAAAAACTAGCCTCTCTCTTCTTTTATATTCCATAATACAATTCTAAAAATAAACCAAGGCATCATCCAAAAGCCAAAAAACGCAATGTTTTCAATTTGAAAAAAAGTAAAAATAAATTTGACAAATCATCAAAACTGTGCTATATCAAAAGTGTTAACGTTTTCATAGATCGCTTGTAAGCATATTTTTACACCGCAAAATCTTAGGATTGCGCTAAGATGTAAATAGTTTTAGCGGATTTGCGGTGTTAATGGAGCGTATGCCTAAATATCAAAACGCCCAGACTTGGTTAAAAGGGTTCCCACCAGCCACGATAATTGTTATCTGTTTAATGCTTTTTCCATTTTTGGCCTTTGCCGCAAATTCAAAACCAGCAATAGGCACAATTACGCCTTCCAGCGGCTCGTCCACAACTGACCAGCAAACCTATTTTACAACAACCTTTACTGACGCAGACGGCTGGCAGAATATACAATTCGTTTACTTTATTATTAATACTTCAACTTCCGGTTCAAAGTGCTTCTACGGCTATTACAATCAGAACACAAATAAGCTTTATCTGCGTAATGATGCAAACAATACCTGGTTCGGAGGATTTGCACCGGGCTCAAGTAATATAATCGAAAATTCCTACGTAAAATTAAACTGCGCAAATACTACGATAACTGGTTCAGGCACAACTCTAAGCGTAAAATGGGCAGTAGCCTTTAAGCCAATATTCTACGGCTCAAAAAAAACTTACCTATATGTAAAGGATGATGCAAATGCCTATAAGTCCTGGACACAGAAAGGAACCTGGATATCTAACCGGCCGCCTGTAATTGGTACAATCACACCTGCAAGCGGCTCAACCAGCCCTAATCAGCAAGTTATGTTCACAACGACATTTTCCGACCCTGACGGCTATAAAAATATCCAATACGGCCTTTTTCTTATAAATACCTCTGCAAGTCAGGTTAATTGCCTTTATGCTTACTACAACCAAAATACAAATAAGTTCTATCTTGCAAATGATACGGGTTCATCATGGCTTGGAGGTTTTACTCCTAAATCAACCAACGTAATTGAAAATTCCTATGTAAAATTAGACTGCTCAAAAAGCACAGTTTCCGGCTCAGGCACAACCCTGACCGTTAAATGGGCAGTGACCTTTAAGTCTACATTTGGCGGAGCCAAGAATACCTACCTTTATGTAAAAGACGATTATGATGCTTATGTTAACTGGGCACAAAAAGGGACATATACTATAAATGTTCCTGATACAACCGCGCCCACGGGAACAATTAAAATAAATAATGAAGCGCAATATGTGAATTCAACTGCAGTTACTCTAACTCTTTCAGCTTCCGATAATACTGGCGGAAGTGGGCTCTCTCAAATGCAATTTTCAAACGATAATTCCACCTGGCCGGCTGCTGAAAACTATGCCGCTACAAAAAGCTGGACTCTCGCCACAGGCGACGGACAAAAAACAGTTTATGTTAAATATAAAGACAATGCAGGTAATTGGTCGCAAAGCTACTCTGATACAATTATCCTTGATACGACAGTGCCCACTATCTCTGTAGCTTCCGTTGCCACACCTACAAATCAGGATGTAACTCTTAGCCTTGCCGTAAACGATAACTTAACTCCTGCTGCAGAGATACAAGTATCCGGCAATAATTCTCCTTATACAACCGAAGGTATTCATAACGTTACCATAACCGCAACCGATAAAGCAGGTAACTCAGCAACTAAAGATTTAAGCTTTACTATTGATAAAACACCACCGAATATAATAATTACCTCACCTCAAGATGGAGTGGTAGTAGAAGATACACAAATTACGTTAACAGGTACAATTGACGGCGCGTCTTTTTCCGACAGCGTCACCCTTGCCCAGGAAGGAGAAAATACAATAACTAAAACTACAACTGATGCCGCAGGTAATGTTGCTGCAGCCTCAATAAAAGTAAACCTCTATAGAGGAACGCTTATAACTCCCGCAGGAGGAGAAGTCGTATCGCCTGATGGAAAAGTAAAGTTGACTATTCCAGAAGAAGCTTTAACCGAGAATGCTTACATCAAAATACTCAACGTAAACAAAGATACATTAGAATTTCAAACGCCCCAAAGTGATACTCTTTTAAGCGTAGTTGAATGCAAGCCTTACGGCCTCGTTTTCCAAAAACCCGTAACTATAACTTACACCCTTAGTCAGGCAGAAATACCAGGAACTTCTGTTGAGCTTGGCTTTTATGATTATATCCAGGATAAAATTATTCCCACCGGACAAATCTCAACCGTTGCAACTGACAGTTACTCTATACATTTTTCCATAATGCATTTTTCAACCTACGCTGCTTTAAAAAGTATGATATCATCCGGTGCGCCTATTGGGGCAGGCGTAAAAATCCCTCTACCTGATATGTTTACCGGTTCCTTCGGCCATTCCATACCTCTTACAGTTAGTCCTGGCAGAAAAGGAATGCAGCCAAGCCTCGCCCTTAACTACCGCTCATCAAACTCTAATTCCTGGCTAGGTATTGGTTTTAGCCTAAACCCGGGTTACATTGTGCGTTCAACCCGTCTTGGCCCGCCAAGCTATGATGACATTAAAGATACCTTCTATTTTGTAACCGATGCAGGAACAACTGAACTGGTTCACTTAACCGATAACCTCTATCAGGCAAAAATAGAAAGTAGCTTTGCAAAATTTTTCAAAGAAACAGATGATTCCTGGAAAATAATCGGAAAAGACGGAAGCATTATAAGGTTAGGACAAACTACAAATTCTAAAGAAATTTCGCAATCCGGCACCTATTCTTGGTTCATTACAAAAGCCATAGATACCAATAAAAACTATATTGAATATACCTATATAAAAGACCAAGGCAAATGCTACCTTAATCGTGTTGATTATACCGGAAATGATGCGGGCTTTTCACCCACAAATTCAGTAGAATTTTTCCTTGAAAGCCGCGAGGACATACCTTCAAGCTACATCTCAACGTCCAAAATCTCAACTGCCAAACGTTTAAAGGAAATACAAGTTAAAGTAAATTCGGAACTTGTGTGGAAATATATTTTGGAATACGAATATAGCGCAGACACAAATCGCTCGTTGCTTAAATCGATTGTTCAGCAGGGAGCGGATGGAAAAGAGTTACCGCAGCAGAATTTAAAATATCAGAGCTCAAAATGAATTAAATTATTTTTCTAACCAATGAATTATTTCTGCAATAAAGACAATTTACTTTACAAAACTTGCGTAATTTTTCTAATTTTTTTACACCTCTTTGCTTTCGGCCCTATCCGCGACGCGCTTGCCTATAATGCCCAAAGCGCAAGTTACCAATTAAGCTCAGGTGCGTTAACGCAAGGCGGGAAAGCTGCTGTTGGAGTATCCGCAAAAATCTGGCAAGCTACATTATCCGAACCGGTCTCGGGAAAGTCCCAAAGCCAAAGCTATATTCTAAACGCCGGTTTTATTCCGACAATTGCATCTAATCCTCCCGCGCAAATCCAAATTATCCCTAATTTCGCCTGGCAGCAAAATGAATCAAAAACAAATATTATCGACCTCGATGATTATTTTACAAGCCCCGATGGTTACCCGCTGATATATACGGTAACAGGTAATTCCAATATAAACGTTGTTATTGATGTAGCTACCAACCAGGTTACTTTTTCACAATCCGTAGGGTGGTCTGGAACCGAAAAAATAAAATTCAAAGCAACTGATAGCGAAGGGTCATTCGCTGAGAGTAACGAAATTACCCTTCAGGTAGTAGGCGTAAACAACCCGCCGGTTTTAGATTACATTCCTGACATTACAGTAAATGAAAACGAGTTAATAAAAATTATTCCTCATGCAACTGATGCCGACGGCGACGTAATAACTTATACCTTTAGTGCTCCGTTAAATTCAGACGGACAATGGCAAACAGATTATGCAAGTTCAGGTATCTATACCATCACGGTAACAGCGGCAGATCCGGAAAACTTAACCGATACACAAGAAGTAAAAATAACCGTTAAAAATGTAAACCGTCCACCAGTTTTAAATCCCATTTCCGATATAACCGTCAATGAAGGCCAAACGGCTGTTATAGCTCCTACTGTCTCCGACCCCGACAACGATGCAATTTCTCTTTACTATAGTGCGCCATTTGACAGCCAGGGTAAATGGATAACCGGCTATAACGATAGCGGCACCTACAATATCACAGTTACAGCTTCAGACGGCATTGATACAGTTACACAAAATGCAAAAGTCATCGTAACCAGCACAAACCGTATCCCCCAGGTTACTTTAACTTTAAGTAAATACACAGTAACGCCCAACGAACAATTTAATGTAGTCCTTTCAGCCACTGACCCGGATGGCGATGCCATGACCTTTTCCCTAAAGAAAGATGGCGTAGAAATTGCTTCAGGTAATTTTAATTCCAGCTATACCACAACTATTTCCTTCGCTGATGTCGGCGACCACGAAATTTCCGGACGCATTACCGATAGCGGTAATTTAACCGTCCTGCAGACTAAAGGTGTTGATGTCGCAGTTGCGGACAGTTCTGTTAATCCGGTAATGGGTGATTTTAACGGCGACGCCTTAACCGATTTAGGCCTGCATAATTCATCTACCGGAAAATGGGAAATCTGCCTATCTGACAAGGGCGTATTCAGGAATGCGGTTGACTGGCTTACAGGTTTTGGCAATTCAAGTGAGTGGCTACCCCTTTCAGGAGATTTTAACGGCGACGCCAAGAGTGATGTAGCAGCTTATAACTTTACAACCGGAGAGCTAAAAGTTGCTCTTTCCAATAGCTCCGGATTTTCCGCTAGCGGCACCTGGTTTACTGTTCCTTCCCCTACTTATCAGAAAGAAGAGTGCCGGTCGTATGAGGTGTGTTCCGGATTTTTATGGTTTGAAGAATGCGAGCAGAAACAGGAATGTTACAACATACCGGTTTACCCCTTGCAGCCATTCACCGGTAATTTTAATGCCGATAAATACACTGACTTCGGTATCTATAATAAAGAAACCGGTGAAGTAAAAATTGCTTTAGGTACAGGTTCCGGTTTTGGGCCGCTTACTGTATGGCTTGCCTCAAGTTCTGCTAACACAGAATATATTACTTTAGGTGGAGATTTTAACGGGGATTCTTTGGGTGACCTTTGTTTGTTTAAAAAATCAACCGGAGAATTTAAAATAGCTTTTTCTAACAGCGCTAGCTTCGTTGATGAAACAAGTTGGATTTCCGGCTACGCCGCAAATCAGGATGTAACTATCTCGGATTTTAATAATGACGGTTTGGCGGACATTGGATATTGGGATAAGCCAGCAAGTAAATGGTACTATGCAATTTCAACCGGAAATAAGTTTGTGGATAAAGGGGTTTGGCTTTCGAATTTTGGCTCATCCGGCGATGATTCAGCGACCACCGGAGATTTTAACGGCGACGGCATTACTGATGCCGCCTGTTTTGATAAGGAGAAAATCGGCATCGACCGCTGGCTCACTCAACTCTCAACCAATAAACCAGCAGACTTACTTACTGAAATAGACAACGGCATAGGCGGTAAAACCGAAGTGGTCTACACCTACGCTTCGCAATACGATAATGATCTTCTTCCGTTTCCGGTTTATGTTGCAAGTTCCATTTCCCTTATTAATACAGTGCGTGACAATACTCCTGTTTCAGTTACCCTTCCCGAAACTTACACTCAAAACTTTAATTACGCTGGAGGGTATTTCGATGCAATTGAACGTGAGTTCCGTGGCTTTGCTCGCATTACCGTAACCGACCCGATAACTAATAACTACAGCGAAACCTATTTTTATCAGGGAAAATCCGGACAGGATGGCGCGCTCAAAGGCCAAATTGAAAAAATAATTGCCTATGATGGCAATGGCAAGCTCATCAGCCAAAGCCTAAATACTTACGAAGTCAAAAAGGCGACTGCCGGCGAAAACTGTCTGGGTTTTCCTGCGCTTATCGAGCAAACCGCAACTGTTTATGAAGAAAATGCAACATCTCTCTCAACTAAAAATCTCCTTACCTACGATAATATTGGTAATGTTATCGAAACTAAAAACGAAGGAGATATTTCAAAGACTGGTGATGAAAAAATTGCAACAATTACCTACTCTCAAGCCTTTGAAGCTTTTAACCGGCCAATTGAGTCGCTTCTTAAAGACAAAGACGGCAACGTCATTACCAAAAAAACCGCTGAATACGACGATAGAGGAAATCTTTCCAAAGAAACTATCTTTATTCTTAATCCATTATCGGGCATCAGCCTCGCGCCATCAACTCTTTATAGCTATGACTCGTTTGGTAATTTAATTTCTACAACCGACACACTTGGCCGTTCAGTTACAACCGAATACGATACAGATTTCTACGCGTATCCTCTAAAAGTAATTAATAACTTAGGCCACACCGTAACCCAAACCTATAACTATAAATTCGGAGTAGTTACATCTGTAACCGATACAAATGGACATACCTCGCAAACTTTCTATGATTCATTAGCCAGGGTTACCAGTGCCAAGAATGCTTACAATGAAACAGTTATTACGTATTCATATCCTGATTTTAACACCAAAATAACAACTAATGCTTTGGGGCATTCCAAGACCGAATACATTGATGGTTTAGGAAGGGCGTATAAGGCAGTTTCAGTGGGAGAAGATGGCGCATCAGCTCGGCAAGTCTCATCGGAAACTTATTACAATAATCGCGGCGCTGTAAGCAGCGAATCACTGCCTCATTATATTGACGAAGACGCCTCGCAAATTTCCTATGTCCGCTATGAATACGATATAAGAGGCAGAGTAAAGAAAACTATTTCGGACTTCCCCGGAACCCTAAAAGATGCGCAAGCTTCAATAAGTTATATAAACCCTCTCTACATCGAAACAACTGATCCTGAAGGCCATAAGAAAGGAACGCTTAAAGATGTCTACGGTAACAACATTGAAATAACCGAATTTACCCAGGGCGGGGTCTATAAAACTAATTACGAATACGATATCCAAAATAACCTTGTTAAGTTAATTGACAGCAAAGGCAATATTACCCAGATTTTCTACGACTCTATCGGCCGCAAACTAAAAATGATAGACCCCGATATGGGAACTTGGCTTTATGAATATGACATATTAGGTAATCTTACCAAACAAACCGATGCTAAAAACCAAATCATTACTTTTGCTTATGATGAGCTGAACCGCTTAACTAAGAAGACGAAGGACAACGGAGCAGGGACAGTAGACGAAATTAATTATTTATATGATGACAATTTGAAAGAAAACTGCATAGGAAGATTATCTAAAGTAACCGATACAAGCGGCTCAACCGAATTTTTCTACGACAAATTAGGTCGTGAAATTAAATCTATTAAACGAGTATCTGGCATCGAGTATCAAGTATCAAGAACTTATGACATTTTAGACCGCTTATCCAGCCTAACTTACCCCGATAACACAGTTATAAATTATTCTTATGACGCAAATTCAGGGCTTTTGGAAAAAGTTTCTAACTCAACGAACACGATAAATTATGTAAACTCAATAAACTATAATGCCAAAGGCCAAATTCGCGACATAATTTACGGCAACAATACCAAAACAGATTATACTTACGGCCAAGACTTAAGGTTATCCAATATACTAACTACTAACTACCAACTACAAACTACCCTTCAGGATTTAAATTATATTTTCGACAAAAACGGCAACATCACAACTCTAACTGATAACAAGCGAAGCAATATCCGTACCTACACTTACGATGAGCTAAACCGTTTAACCCAGGCAAGCAATGTGCCGGCAGTTGGCGGTGGTTACACCACCTTCAATTACCAATACGATTCAATCGGCAATATGACCTATAAGTCAGACCTTGGCGTAATGGCTTATGGTCAAAATGCCGGTCCGCATGCCGTAACATCTGCCGGAGGCTACACTTATCAGTATGACGCAAATGGCAATATGACTGTCGGCAAAAACAAAACCCTTGAATACGATGCTGAAAACCGTCTTACCAAAGTAATCGAATCAACTTCTACCTCTACATTTACCTATGATGGAGATGGAGGCAGAGTCAAGAAGGCCGTCAGCTCTCAGACATCAGGCGACAGCGAAACAATTTATATTGGAAGCCTTTATGAGCTGACGACTGAAAGCGGACAGCAGAAAGCTGTTAAACATATTTTTGCAGGGTCTACAAGAGTTTGCAGTCTCGAACTAGACGCTACCCGCTCTACGCTAAACACTAATTATTATCACGGCGACCATCTTGGTTCATCAAATGTTATTACTGATGCCAACGGCCAGCTTGTCCAATACTGCGAATACACGCCTTACGGCACATTAGCTCGTAACGAAGGCGCAAACATTACCAACTATAAATTTACTGGCAAAGAACTCGACTCAACCGGTCTCTACTTCTACGGCGCCCGCTACTACGACCCGGAGATTGGGAGATTTATAACGGCGGATACAATAACTCAAGCGCCTTTTAATCCGCAAACGCTCAACAGATACTCTTATTGTGGTAATAACCCTATTAATTATATTGATCCCACAGGGCATTGGTTTTGGTTTGCTATTGCAGCTGTATTTATTGGTGCAGCAAGTGGCGCTGCAATATCCGCTATAACTGGGGGAGATATTGGAGCAGGAGCTATCTGTGGTGCGATTAGTGGAGCGTTATTCTTTGCGGCTGGTAGCGCGATCGGCGGGCTAGCAACAGCCTTAGCAATTCAAGAAGGAACTGCAGCTATGACTATGCTTACAGCAGGGATTCATACCATAGCCGGTGCTATGTCAGGTGCTTTAGGTGCAGTTGCCACAGGTGGAAACCCAGGGATGTCGGCTGTAATAGGTGGACTTAGCGCTGGAGTTAGTGCGGGTGTTTCAGGTATTTTTCCTATACAAGGTAAAGGCTTTGATGCTTTTGTCGGTGAAGGGTTGCAAAGAACAACAGTTGGTGCTATTCTTGGTGGAGGCATTTCTTTGGCAATGGGCGGGACTTTTGGTGCAGGTGCAGCTCAAGGCGCAATGACTTCATCAATCGCATATATTGCAAATTGCACCTTGCATAAGGTTGAAACAAAGGTACGTAATGCATTAAATACAAAAAAACCAATTGTTCTTGCCAGCGCTCTTTATAATGATGATGATCAACTGCCCATTGGCGGTCCGCCTTTAATGCCCGCAGCCGGATATCCTGCAGGCGGCGGAAGCAGCGGTTTGGGTGGGGCAAAAGTTTATCGGGTGTGGGGTGGCGGATCTGGATCACAAGGAAGATCTTGGACAACAGTAAACCCCCAAACGGTACCAAATTTTCGAGGACAAGCAGGCTTACCGCCACAAAATACTGGACGCTTTGTTAGTGAAGGTACCATAACCAATTCCTCTGGGGTTACGGTGAAATCAGCAGAGCCTATTTATGGTAATCCGGGAGGTTTAACTGAAGTTGTTATTCCTGATTCTAGCACCCAAGTAAGGTTAGAAAGGGTTTCTGGGGCTAATCCAGAATATTAATTAAAGGAGATAGCAAAATGGCTAATGGCAAGCATGGGGATCACCCCCTCACTGATATTTTAATTCATAAGGTTCCGGTTTTTTCTACTTCCATAGATAAGCTTATTACAGAAATTGCAAGATTTATTCCTAACTATAAGTTAAGAGAAATGTTTAATTGGTTTTCTCCCCCTCCTTTACCAGAATTTGAAAAACAATTGAAAGAAGTTCTTGATAAGGCTAGGCAAGAAGCAAAGGAAAAAGGTTGGGAGTTAAATCACGATAAATAATCTAAATTAAGAAAAATAAAGTATAAAGATAACAGGGTCAAACCTTCAGATGCCAGATCAAAAATAATAGGGTCAGACCTCAACATTAGAAAGTAAGTTACACTTAATAAATTATTTATGGAGTTCAAAAAAAGTAAAATTATCGCAGTATGTTTTATGTTGTTGGTGCTTACTGCGTGTATTACTGTGCGTACTGGTCAGGATGCCTGGCAGGCTATGAATCAGCAAGAGAAACAATATATAGAAACTAAACTTTCTAAGGTTAAAATAGGCATGACGGAACAGGAAGTGATTGATATTTTAGGACCTAATTATTACATGAAGCCAATGGTGTTATTATGGTATCCGGAATTTGGTTCAAAATCGCAGGTTAGAGCTTATTTCTTTAAAGGCAAAGTTTTTCAGGTCAGATGGCTGATAGCAAGAGATGGTTTTATTTGCTATGAGATTAAACATGATGATAGTAAGTAATTCTGGGGACACAATATTTAATTATTAGTATTTTTATCTCATCCTATTTCCACCCCGGGGGTGGAAATAAGTAAGTTTTGTGCTTGATGAATTATAAAATATTCCGGTTTACAATTTTATTTTATAGCGTAAAATTTAAACACAAAAAGCCAAAAGGAGGCCTGAAATGAGAAGAAAATATATACTTTCAATGGTTTTAATTGCATTTATTGGGTGTGCTTCTGCTAATGTTCACAGGAAAAATGTTCAGGATGATACAGGAGATAGGCTTACTGTAGGAACGGTTCAGCGAAATATTAAGGTAGGAATGACGTCAGCGCAAGTAATAGAAGCTTTAGGCTCGCCCAATGTAGTTACTACTGATGAGGAAAGAAGAGAAGTTTGGGTTTACGATAAAATTGCTACAGATGTTACATATTCACAGAGTGAAGGTGAAAGCGGGCTGTTTTTAATACTTGCCGGCGTGGGCGGCAGTGGAAGTTCCGGGTCTAAGTCTACGTCACAAAGAACCCTTACTGTAGTTGTAAAATTTGATAAAGAGAATAAAGTAAGAGATTTTGCTTATCATTCTTCAAAATTTTAATTTCTAAATGAGAAAGTACCTAGTAAAAATATTTTTGGTTTTATCGTTAATGGGTATTTTTTCCGGCTGTGCTACTATACCAAAAGGTTTCTTGAAGCCATCAGAAAATTATCTAGCGCATCGCCAATTACAGATGCGGCAGTATGATACAAAAGATGAGAAAGCAATCATTACATCTGTAGCCGGAGTTTTGCAGGATTTAGGTTTTACTTTAAGCGAAAGCGAAACTGACCTAGGTTTGGTAAGCGCATACAAAAATGCTGATGCGACAAATCCGGCTCAAATAACCGGGGCTGTAATGCTTGACCTTGTTTCTGCTTTCTTTGGTTCTTATGCTAACGCAACAGCTGGTTGCGATAAGACGCAACAAGTAAAAGCTTCTGTGGTGGTTAAACCTTCCCTTGATGGCCCTAAAGTTACGGTGCGAGTTACATTTCAAAGAATAGTTTGGAATTTAAGCAATCAAATCAGCAGATTGGAAACAATCAAAGAGCCGCAGATATATCAAAAGTTTTATGAGAGTTTGTCCAAGTCAATATTCTTGGAGGCCCAACAAATATGAAACAAATGCAAAAAGCAAAATGGCTATTATTGGTTTTAATTATACCTATAATTTTTTCCGGCTGCGCAACTACCGCCGGTAAAGCTTTTGAAATGAGCGAAAGCCAGGTTAAGTTAAGAGCCATTCAGACCAGGGCGTTTGATACAACAGACAAAAAGAAGATGATGCAAACCGTAATTAGCGCAATGCAAGATTTGGATTTCATACTTGATAAGGCTGATTTTGATTTAGGAACTATTACCGGCACAAAATTTATTGGCATAGGTGTTATTACCATGACTGTAAGCGTTCGGCCGAGAGGTGAAAAACAATTACTAGTTAGGGCAAACGCACAATACGGCACTCAGTCTGTAGATGATCCGGCGACTTATCAGGATTTTTTCAATACTTTGGAAAAAGCCCTGTTTCTTACCGCGCAGCAAGTTGACTAGATATTTCCCATTTTTCAAATATTATTAAATTCGTAAACGGAGGGTTTTGAAATGAAAAAGAAACTATTTTCTATTCTTGCGATGCTCGTTCTCATCTGCACTTTATCACCTGTCTCCTGCGTTCTGGCTGAAGTTCCTCACTTAATCAACTACCAAGGCAGGCTCACCGATACCGGGGGAGCGCCTCTAAACGGCTCATATAACTTAACCTTTTATGCATTAGCATTTATTATGAAGTTGTAAGAATTTAGAAAACATATGCAAAAAAAGGAAGCAATAATTTTAGGGTTTTTCCTTGCATTTATTCTATTGAGCGGTATTTATTACGCAATTACTAATTCTGTTACTTCTGACGAAAAAACCCATATTGCCACAGGCTATATAAATGTTAAATTTAGCGATTACCGTTTTAATATCGAGCATCCACCTTTTGTAAAACAATTAGCAGCTTTACCGCTTATATTTTTAAATCTCAATTTTCCTACTGATATTTTTAAAGTTTCAAATACGGGAATGGATATAGTAAAGATACAAGATGCCTTTCTGTATAAGGTGGGTAACGATCTAGATCTGATGCTTTTCTTGAGCCGTTTACCCAATATACTCATTTCTTTAATCCTCGCTATTTTTATATATCTTTATTCGCGTAAATTAAACGGAAAATCTGCTGGTTTTTTATCACTGCTATTTTTTGCTTTTTCTCCAACATTTTTGGCGCATACTCCATTAGTAACCATGGACACCGCCGTTAGCTGTTTTTATTTCATTACGATTTATTTTTTTATGCGTTTTGCGGAAACAAAAAAATACCTTTTTGTCGCACTAACAGGATTGTTTTTAGGATTAAGCTTAATTTCTAAATTTAGCGCCTTAATCCTTATCCCCGTAATGTATTTTTTGTCAGTCATTTTGTATTTTAATATCGAGATGCCCAAAGATTATGCAACGGTTAAAAATAAAATTTGGAAAATAATATTTTTTATGCCTTTTTTGATTCTTGTGATGTCTTATAAAAAATCCGTTACGATTATCGCTCCATTACTTTTTGTCTACCTACTTTCATCAGTGTTATCAAAAAAATTAAAAATAGCGATGAAAGTCAATTGGGCAAGCGCAATATTGCTTGTTGTCCTAGTTATTGCTTTTAGCATAGTTATTGCGGACTACACCAATTATGAATGGTTCCCTTTTCATAGCGCCACAAAAGCTTACTTCAAGGGATTTGATTACTTTACGGGCCATGCAGCAGATGGCCAGGATTCCTATCTTTTAGGAAAATTTTCTCACACCGGCTGGTGGTATTATTTTCCCTTAGCTATATTTTTTAAAGAGCCCTTTGTCGCTATTTTATTTATCATACTAGGTTTTATAGGTTTTTGCATAAAGAAAGAAAAATTATGGGCGAAACTCATACTTTTTATTCCAATGTTTGCTTATCTTTTTGTCGCCTGTTTTATAAATAAAGTTAACATCGGTGTTCGTCATATTCTGCCAATATATCCATTTCTTTATGTTATAGTCGGATACAGTATTTTTGTCTTCAAGCGTTTCCGTTTCGCTCCCGCAATCTTTTATGTCCTAATTTCTGTCTTAATTATAGATGTGGTTTCCGCGTATCCAGGCCATTTGGCGTATTTTAATAGAATTGTCGGCGGTTCTGCTAATGGATATAAATTATTAGACGATTCCAATATAGCCTGGGGGCAAGATTGGAAAAGATTTAAAAAATATAGCAAAGCTAATAATATTAATAAGGTGAAAGTTGCATCTCGTTTTGGTTATTACGCTGACGATGTAAAACGGATTAGTTATGAGGCGCTAACTCCGGAAGATAAAATCATCCCAAGTGAAGGATGGTATGTTATCGAAACAACACAGTTGCGGTCTAAAGACATACAATGGTTAGATAAGATTAAGCCTGTTACTAAAATCGGCGGTTCGCTTTTGGTGTATAGAATTAATAAGGCAAAAAAACCTTAAAAAATAGCCCATTAAAAATTACTATTTTTCAAATATTATTAAACTTGTAAACGGAGGGTTTAAAAATGAAAAAGAAACTATTTCCCATTCTTGTATCGCTTGTCCTTGTTTGCGTTTTATTACCTGTGCATTGCACCATGGCAGAGGTTCCTCATCTCATTAACTATCAAGGCCGCCTCACTGATACAGGAGGGGTACCTCTAAACGGCTCATATAACCTTACCTTTAGGATATATGATGCAGAAACTGCTGGCAATTTACTCTGGGAAGAAACACAAACCGGAGTTATAATCAACAAAGGCATATTCGCTGTTCTCCTGGGCTCAGTTGCAAATCTTAACGTTGCTTTCGATAAACCCTACTTTTTAGAAATCAAAGTCGGCAATGAAGTAATGACGCCAAGGCAGAAGATGGCTTCAGCCGGATATGCAATAAGGGCGGATAGTGCGGAAAAGATTAAAGCTTCCGATAATGATGCTGTCCCTGGGACGTTAGCCGCAAAGGCAAAGAATAGTATTGTAGTTGATAACAATCAATTACAACTTTCCGGCGATGTTGTTTCTCCCGGGAATGATAAAGTTTATGGAACAAACAGCAGTGGCGTAAAAGGTTGGCACGAAAGACCAAGTTTTCAGGGAATGCAAGTTTTTACTTCTTCGGGAACTTGGGTTAAACCCACAGGTGTAAATAAAGTATATGTTAAGGTTTGGGGTGCCGGCGGTGGTGGGAGCGGGGGCCATCATCCCGCATATGGAAGCGGTGGTGGATCGGGTGGTTATTCAGAAGGAGTAGTCAATGTTGTTGGTGATATTTCTGTCACTATAGGCTCAGGAGGCAGCGGTGGTCGCATTGGACAGAATGGTTCTGCTGGGAGCAACAGTAGTTTCGGTTCCGACATAACCGCTACTGGCGGCAGTGGTGGTAGCATATCATGTGGTATCCAGAGTTGTTCTACCAATGGGGGTGCTGGCGGTAACTCTAACGGCGGAAATTTAAACTTAACTGGTTCTGCGGGTAGTCGACGTTCTCAGGAGAACCCAGGGCAAGGAATAGCGCCAATTAAGCTAGGCTCCTATGGTAATGGAGGCTCAGGCGGTTGGGGCGGTACGCAGGATAGTAATCAAGACCTTTATACCGGCGACGGCGGCCAAAATGGCTTAGTAATAGTTTATTGGTAACATATATAATTTTTCAATATTAATATATTAATAGAAATATCGACATAAAAAGGAAAGGATATTAATGAAACAGAAGAAAAATTTTTTATTAGAAAGTACTAAAAATATTTTAGCAGAAGAACAGAAGAAAACTTTCCTTTTAGATATCGGCTGTGGCGATGGAGATTATTCACAAATGGCTAGCGATTTAGGGTTTCGTACTGTTGCGGCTGATATAGATGAAAAACGGTTTCGTTATAAAAATAAGATTGAGTTTCGACATTGCGACGTGACTAAAGAAATGCCTTTCCCTGATAAATATTGTGACTACGTTCTATTTATGGAAATAGTAGAACACTTACGCAATCCTTATACAGTTATGGCAGAAGTAAATCGTATCCTAAAAGATGAAGGCACTCTGATATTGTCAACGCCTAATATATTAAATCTTAAATCCAGATTTCGTTTTATTTTTGAAGGCGCTTATGAATATTTTAGAGAGCCACCATTAGACCAGGCCAAAAATCCAAAGGAAATTATTTTTAATTTACACTTGGTTCCATACCGCTATCATGAGTTAGAATATCTATTATCGGTGGCCGGGTTTAAGGTAGAAAATATTTTTACAAGTGTATACGAAGGGTTTGGTTACTCGGTTGTATCGCCGCTAATAATGTTTCAAGCTTGGCAAAAAGAACGGCGATCTTTAAAGAAAGGTGGCATAGACTATCGAAGAATTAACAAAATCCTTTTCTCAAAAGAATTATTGTTTGGCCGTCATTTGATTATCAAGGCAAAGAAAATTAAACAATGAACCATACAAAATAATAAATCAGCCTTTAAAGTTAATAATCCTAAACAATTAGCTTAACATGCCAGTGAAAGACGAAGTTATTTTCGCAATTGTTCCTCTGAGATTGCCCAAAATGCAGAAAATCGCACTTAAAAAACAGTCATACCAGTTTTTATATTTCCTGCCGCAACTATAAAAAGACCATAGCAACGCCTCAAAAGGGAAGAAGCTCAATCTTCTAATTTGATAAAAGGCAAAAATAAATTTGACAAATCATCAAATTTATGCTATACCAAAATTGTTAGCGTTTTCAATGATTGTTATGGGTCCCCGGAATTGATAACAAGCTCTTGCCGAGTATCATTTTGCGGATAATGAGGAAGCCACGGAATCCGGGATAAAAGGGCAAAGAGTAATTTCGGGGACACATTAACCAATTACCAAGGTATTTATACTGTTTCCCTTCCTGGGCGGTGAAAAGAGGAAATAGCAAGTTCAAACGTTTAGATTAATATGCCAGTAAAAGACGAAGTTCTTGTCGGAAAAGTTCTTATCGAGAAAGGTATAATTTCGCTTGAACAGCTTGAGATGGGCCTTGCAGAGCAGAAAAAGTGTGGGGGACTTATCTGCGCAATCTTGGTAAAGTTAGGTTTTGCTTCGCAGGAGAAAATTTTTGAAATATTAGCCGAACAATTAGGTGTAGCTTATATTGAATTAAAAGATAAACATATAGACCCCCTTGTTATAGGTAAAGTGCCTGCCAAATTCGCAAGCCACTATAAAATAATTCCCATAGAATTTGAAAATCAGACTATCACCATAGCCATGGCCAACCCTTTGGATATACGTACCATAGATGACATAAGGCTTTTGGTTGGGCTTGAAGTAAAAGCTGCGCTTTCCAGCGAGCCGGAAATAGAAGAAGCTATAAGGAAATATTATGGTGTAGGCGCAGATACTTTGGAAAAAATTATTGCCGAGAAGCCGTCAGGTAGAATTATCGAGGAAAAAGCGGGAATAGAAGATGTTGCAGCTTTTGCACAAGATGCGTCCATAGTTAAATTTGTAAACCAGATACTTTCAGAAGCTGTTAAAGACAGAGCTACTGACATACATATCGAACCATTTCAGGATGAATTACGCGTGCGTTTTAGAATTGACGGCGTGCTGTATAACATAAATATACCTGAAGCGATAAAACATTTTCATCACGCAATAGTTTCGCGTATCAAAGTTATGGCGCAAATGAATATTGCCGAGCGCCGCCTGCCGCAGGATGGCCGTATCAAGATAAAAATCAAAGAGGAAGAGCTGGATTTACGTATATCAACAATACCTACAACATTCGGCGAAGCAGTGCACATGAGGATATTGGGTTCAAAGCTCTTTCTTGATTTGGAAAGTCTGGGATTGCTCGATAAAGATTTAAAAATTATGGAAGAAATGATAAAGAAGCCGCACGGCATAGTTTTTGTAACCGGTCCTACAGGAAGCGGAAAGTCTACGACTCTGTATGCAGCGTTATCGCACATAAATTCTGAAAATGTAAAAATAATTACTATTGAAGACCCCGTAGAGTATCAATTAAAAGGAGTAAACCAAATCCAGATTTTTCCAAAAATAGGGCTTACCTTCGCAACCGCCCTTAGGCATATGTTGCGGCACGATCCTGATGCAATGATGGTAGGTGAAGTAAGAGATTATGAGACTGCGGAAATTGCAATACGCGCAGCTTTAACAGGCCATCTTGTATTTTCAACCCTGCATACAAATGATGCAGCAGGAGCAGTGACCAGGTTGTTAGATATGGGTATTGAGCCTTTCCTGGTTTCTTCAAGCCTTGAATGCCTGATTGCACAAAGACTGGTCAGGGTTATTTGTCCAAGCTGTAAATGTAAGCTTGATGAACATAAAAGAAAAGCGATAACCGGACAAATAGGCAACAGCGAAATTATCAAAAAAGATGTGCAATTGTATGAAGGAAAAGGCTGCGCCGAGTGCAGGTTTACCGGTTATAAAGGCAGGACTGCTATTTATGAAATATTAGTCATGACGGAATCAATCCGGGAGATGGTTTTAAAAAGAGGATCAGCTCAGGCAATAAAACAAAAAGCAATATCTTGCGGTATGCATACGCTTCGTCAGGATGGATTAAGAAAGGTTTGGCAGGGTGTTACTACCTTTGCTGAGGTTTTTAGGGTAACGCAGAAGGACGGCGCATAGCGCATGGCACAAAGCGCATAGCGTAAAAAATGATTCTTATGCTATGCGCTATGCGAATAAATATGCCTAAATACATCTACACTGCAAAGTCAAATCCGGGAGAATTAATGCAGTCGGTTATAGATGTTGAATCAGAGCAAGCAGCTATAAATAAGCTGCTTGAAATGGGCTATTTTCCCGTATCTGTCAAACCGGAAAATAGTTATCTGGATAAACAAAAGAGTTATTTTAAAAAAGTTTCAAGAAAGGATTTGGTTATTTTTACCCGCCAGCTCTCAAGCCTTATAGAATCAGGAGTAAATATTCTTGATAGTTTAAATATAGTAACCAATCAGACTTCGAATAAATATTTTAAAGCTGTCCTTACGGATGTAAGCGTCAAAATAAAAGACGGAAAATCTCTTTCCGAAAGTCTTAATCTTTACGACAATATTTTCTCAAATCTCTATACTTCAATCATCCATTCAGGTGAAGCCAGCGGAAATTTAGAAAAAGTCATAAAAAGCCTTGCGGAATTTTTCGAAAAGGACGAAGAATTTAGAGCGTCACTTCGCGCAAGCCTTACTTACCCTCTTTTTATTGCTGTTGTGGGCGTTTTAACTGTGTCAGTCTTAATGGGCTTTGTTATTCCTAAGCTGGTTACTATGTTTGAAGATTTGGGGCAAGCCTTGCCTATACCTACAAAAATCCTCATAAATGTTTCAGTATTTTTCACTCATTACTGGTGGATAATTTTTGCCGTAATTTTTTTGGTTATATTTTCCCTGCAGCGTGCGGTTAAAACTAACCAGGGAAAGCTTTTTATCGATAGATTTAAATTGAAAATTCCAATGGCCGGAGAAATTGTCTTAAAAAGCGAAATCGCAAGGCTGTCGCGCACGCTTTCCCTTCTTATTTCAAGCGGCTTGGCTGTTGTTTCAGCTTTAAACGTTACAATTGCCATTATAGGGAATCAAATCTTAAAAAACGAACTCGAAAAGTTTAAAAAACAGATAACTGACGGTTTAAGCTTTTCAAAATGCTTAAACGGTTCAAAACTTTTTCCTTCTTTTGTAACGAACATAGTAGCGGTAGGTGAAGAAGGAGGAAGTTTGGAAAAATCCCTTATGCGTGTTGCCGATGAATACGAAAGAGATGTTGACCGGTCGCTTAAGGCTATAAGCAGGCTGATTGAGCCGGTTATTATTTTAGTTATGGGTGTAGTCGTAGGTTTTATTGTCCTGGCTATGTTGCTGCCGATATTCCAGATTAATCTGACAGCGAGGTAAAAACCTTAAAAAGCCCGGTGAATGTTTTGAATATTATATTATTTGTTTATTAACAAATTTTACTCTCTACTTGGATAGCGATAGCAGAAACACAGATGATCACAGATGGCAAATCGCAGATGATCGCAGATGAATTTATCTGTGATCATCTGCTTACGAATCTGTGATTATCTGCGTAACAAAAAAAGGAGTCTTATGAGAAGGTATAAATTTTCGCAAAGCCGCTTAAAATTTCTTAATCGTAGCCGTACCCGTGGGTTTACATTAATAGAGCTGATGCTTGTTGTGATCATAATCGGTGTGCTTGCGGCAATGGTAATGCCGCGGCTTGTAGGCCGTTCAGAGCAGGCAAGAATTGTCGCTGCCAAAGCAGATGTAGACGCTAACCTGGCAACTGTTTTAGATTTATATGAAATGGATATCGGCCATTACCCAAATACTTTAAGCGAACTAAAAACTGACCCGGGCGCAACCGGCTGGAAAGGGCCTTATTTAAAAAAAGAAGCCAAAGACCCTTGGGGAAGAGAGTATGAGTATAGCCTTGAAGCTACTGAAGATAAAGATTATAAGCTCTGCAGTAAAGGCCCGGATGAGGTGAAGACCGAAGATGATATTTGTAATTAACAGAGAACAGATAACAGAGGACAGAGAACATAAAGAAGTTAAACAGTTGCGATTACGCCGCTCGTATCGGTTGCGTTAAGTGTAAGTCGTCATTAAGACGCAACCGATAAACGAGAAACGAAACGAGCTCGCCCGCCTGTGGCGGGCAGGCAACCGATAGACGTAAAACGTAACCGCAGTATATTTTATGCAAAGCATACAAAAAATTAACTATAGTAGATGCAAGGGGTTTACGTTCATAGAATTGCTTATTGTCATCGTAATCATCGGTATATTGTCCGGTGCAGTTATGCCCAACTTGAAAATTGCCTACAGCAATTTTCAGCTGGATAGTTTTGCTAAAGATATTTACTATCTTGCAAAGTATTTGCAGATAAGCGCAATATGCTATCGCCGGATATATCGCCTGGATATCGTGCAAGAGCAGGGTGATAATACGGTCTTTTTAGTCAAATATAAAAACAAAAACGGAGAATTCGTGCCTGTAGAAAAAAGATTTGCCAAGGCATATAAACTGCCGTTGGATGCAGAAGTTTATTCTGAACCGGCAGATAGGACGAATATATTTTTTTATCCAGATGCAAGTTTAGACAATACAACAATAGTTTTTAAAAATCAATTCGGCAAAGAAATGACGTTAATATTTAAAGGAACAGGTACGGCAATACAGATAAAGTGAGGAAAGATGATAATCCGTACCACGTATCAGGTAACAGGTATCGCGTCTCTAAAAACGTGTTACATGTTACGTACGACGCGATACATATTGGCTAGATATGAAAAAAAATAAAGCTATCTCGTTGATTGAAGTGCTGGTTACGGTTGCAATTCTCACAGGAGGAATTGTTTTTGTCTTCCGTGGCTTTATGACTTCACTTTCTGCGGCAAATTTAAGCCAGAATATTATGCTGGCTTCTTTTTTAGTAGAAGATAAGTTTTGGCAAATAGAAGAAATGCAAAAACAAAAAATACTTCCGGAAAATTCAGGCCTTGAAACAATAAAGGTGCAAAATAGAGAATTTAATGTCAAATACGAAATTTCACGAACAGGCATAGAAGGCCTCAGCAAATTAAATGTTTCTGTTTCCTGGCCGAAAGATAGAAAGAATTCTCATAGCGTTGATTTTGTAACTTATCTTACGCCAGAAGGCTGATTATCAATGAGCACTATAAACAAGAAAAGTTTTACCCTTATTGAGCTTCTAATTGCAGTTACGATTATTACGCTGGTTATCTTAAGCGTATACTCTGCATTTAATACCGGAATCCTGGCTTATAAAAAAATAGATTCTGTTTTTGATACTTATCAAGAAGCGCGCATAATCTTAAACCGGATTGAGGCAGATTTAAGAAACTCTTTTGCTTACTCGGAAGAATCAAGTTTTTTTAAGGGCAGTTCGTCGACTTTGGATTTTTTTAATATATCGGAAATTTACGATAAAGATAAGCAGTATAGCGATTTATGCCGGATAAAATATTATCTGGAGGGCAGTACGCTTAAGCGTAGAACATATAACGGATTAGCCGCGATGACCGATGACGAAAATATAGAAGCGCAGGATTTTTCAAGTAGCGTTAAGAATATAGATTTCGAATATGCATACCTGAGCGATGACGACCGAGCAAATATTGTATGGCAGAATGTCTGGCCTCAAAAAGATGAACAAGCCCAAGGCCTACCGCTTGCGGTTAAGATTAAATTGTTGCTGATAGATAGAGGGGCAAAGCAGCAAGGATTGTTGGAGTTTACAAAAACAATAGCTTTAGCGCAAGGGAATGTGTTTGCCGCCGAAGAAAAATAGGATTTATGCGTAAGAAAGGTTCAATTTTGCTGGTAAGCTCATGGATTTTGGCAATACTTGTCATATTCGCATTAAGCTTAGGTTTTCGTGCCCAAATAGTGTTAAGGCTTTCGCGATATCAAAAAGACGGTCTTGAGGCTTCCTGCCTTACAAATGCCGGCATAAATCGTGCATTGCATGAGCTTACGGGAGATACAAATGATTATGATGCACTTTCCGAGAGCTGGTCTGATAATGAACAAATATTTGGCAAAATTTCTCCAAATGAAGACAAAAAAGAATTCTGCACAATAGGTTATACGAATACTGAAGGCAAAGAGGTATTCGGTGTAATGGATGAGCAAAGCAAAATCGACATAAATAATTCCGGTATCAGAGTGGTAGAGGAATTGTTTAATTCAAAGGGATTTGATACGGATGCAAAAGATTTTTCTAAATTATTTAGAGAGTGGATTAGTTCAAATGTAGAATCCGGCGAGGAGAAAAAAATATTTAAAAACGCGCCTTTGTCGGCCAAAGAAGAGCTTCTCCTGGTATTAGAGTATTTTTATAAAGACAGGCAAAAAGCCCATGAAGTATACGATACCATAGAAGATTTAATAACTGTTTATAGCGATGGAAAATTAAATATCAATACGGCACAAGAAGAAGCCTTACTTATTCTTGCAAAGGCTAATGCAGAAACCGGGGAAGAAAAATTAACGGCCGAGCGCCTTACCGAAAAGATTATAAAATTGCGCGAAGAAAAAAGCTTTTTTAAAGACATAATTAGCATTAGCTTCGATGCTGGTTTTGATACTAATGAGCTTTCTCTTTGGAATAAAATAAGTGCGTTTTTGGATGTAAAATCCGATTATTTTAGAATTAACGCACAGGCAGTTACAAAAGATACCTTAAAGCAGGTAAGCACTGTTTTTAATCGTGACGCAAAAAAAATTATATATTGGCACCAGAATTGAGTTGGCACAAATTTCCACGAATTAGGGACGAATTACCACGAATAAAAATTATGGCAAAGCAAATTAGACAAAAGAAAAGCAAAAAAGACATTTTTATAATCCAGGTTACCGAAGATTATTTAAAGATTATCAAAAGCCGGCAAGGGCCTTTGAATAAAAGGGAATTTATCGATTTTGAATTTGTGCGGCTTGCGGATGGAATTAATGATAAGGAATTGGCTGAAAAAACAAAATCGCTTCTTAAAAAATTAAATTATAACAACAATCAAGTAATACTTTCTTTACCCAGGCACCAGGCAACCTGCAGATATATAAAAGTGCCTGCTAAATTTCCAGCGGAAATAGACAAAATAATACCTTTTCAGGCTTCTAAATATCTTCCATATCCGATCCAGGAATTAATTACCGGTTATCAGATTATTTCAACCGACAAGGAGGGGTATTCCTACATTAATTTAAATATTGTTCATAAAGATATTGTTTTGGGTTATCTTTCATTCTTGAATCCGTTGGGGATAAAAAATTTTTCTATTATTCTAAGCTCGTATGGGCTGTGTAACCTGTACAGTGAAATAGCCCCGCTTTCAAACGTAAGTATGGTTGTCGACATAGATGATAACTACGTAGAGTTAATTGTGGTATCGCAGAAGAAACTTTCCTTCAGCCGGTCCCTTAAGATATCCCAACAACAGAATCTAGAAAATATATTGTCCGAAGAAATAAAAAAGACAAACAACGCTTATGTAAAAGAAACAGGCCAAGCGTCCGCACCAGGCGCGATTATATTTACAAGCAAAAATATTTCCGCGCAGGATTTATCCGTAAAAATATCTATGCCTGTGGAAGTATCTGATTATTGCAGCAAAGTCTGTCCACAGTCTGCGCAAGCAGTATGCGAAAAAATAAAAGCAACAGGCTTGTCAGTTGCAGGCCTGATAGGCCTTGGCTTGAAAGAAATAAGCGCCGAATTAAATATCCTTCCCGAAAATATAAAACAACTGCGCATACGCGCATTCAAGAAAAAAGAATTAATAAAATCAGCGGTTACCATATTACTCACCGCCCTAATGTTTACATTTGCCGTAATGAAAGATTTGGACAACAAAAGGCATTACAGGGATAAGCTCAAAATAGAATTGGATAAAATATCGAAAGAAGCAAAAACCCTCGAGGAGATAGAGAGGCGTTTTGTTCTTCTTGAATCTGAGGCAAAATACAGGCTTATGGCTTTGGAAGTGCTTTATGAACTGCATAAAATAATGCCCAAAGATATTCATCTTAGCAGTTTTATCTACGAAGATGATAAACAGATTGCTTTGCGGGGGCAGACTCCTGAGCTGAATTATGTGCTTGAGTTGGTTTCCGGAATCGAAAAATCCAAAGCCTTCAGTAATTTTACATGTAAGTTGCGCTATGCTACAAAAAAGAAAACACAAATGGGTGAGATTATTGACTTTGAGACGATTTGTTTAAAAAAACACAGATGATCACAGATAATAAATCACAGATGACCACAGATAAAATCATCTGTGATCATCCGCTTACAAATCTGTGCTGATCTGTGTGGAGCGAAGCGACTATGCACAACGTACTGAAAAAACGAGAAAAAATAATCTTGTACGTAACGATAGGAATAATATTTTTCAGCATAGCCTTTAATTTTTTAATTGCTCCTGTTTTGGATAAATACGATACGCTTAATAAAGAAGTAAATTTAAACAAAACCAAACTAAAAAAATACTTAAAGCTTTTAGGCCAGAAAACCGAAATACAAAACGAATATAACAAATTTTCTTCAAGCCTTGCGCTTCCTGTGGACACAAAAGATACCTTAGTAGTTGCTATGACTACTCTTGAGAATCTTGCAAAAGGGGCAAGCGTTAGGATCGTTGACATAAGGCCGCAGGCATCCCCCAAAGACGATAAAATTATTATAGAGCTGCGCATGGAAGGCTCAATTGAGGGGTATAGCAAATTTATCTATGATGTTGAGACTTCTTTGCTTTTACTAAAAGTAAAACGTTTCCAGCTTGCGGCAAAATCAAATATGATAGGCCTAGAAGGGGTATTTACGATTATTCAGCCGGTTGTTTTAAAATAGGTTACATATGGAAAAAATGAATCAAATTTATCTTATAAAAGATTTAGCAAGAATAACGGGTTACTCAATACATACGCTTAAATACTATCTTAAAATAGCTCTTATCAAAGAGATAAGCAGGAGCCCTGAAACGCGTTTCAGGTATTTTGACGATTCTACCGTGCAAATGCTCAAAAAAATCAGAAGCCTGCGTAGGGCAGGAAAATCCATAAAGGAAATAAAAAATGAGCTACTTTAAAGTATTGGAATTAGACAAAGAGCCTTTTTCAACAAGCCCGGACCCGGAATTTTTATATCACTCTATAAGCCACGAAACTGCGCTAAAACGCCTTGAAATTGCTGTCAGGCTTCGCCGCGGCTTATGCCTTGTAATGGGAGACGTAGGCACGGGTAAAACTACTCTTTCGCGTGCGCTACTGCAAGCTTTTGAGGGCGATTGTGATTATGTTTTTCATATGATTTTAGACCCGAATTTTAAATCCGAATTTCAATTCCTGTATATGCTGGTAAAGATGTTCGGTATAACCCCGGAATTTAAATCAACGCTTGATTTTAAAGAAGCCCTTGAGAAATATTTGTATCAAAAAGGCGTAGAGGAAAATAAAACCATAATTTTACTTATCGATGAGGCGCAAAAGATTACCCCGGAAAATCTGGAAGTTTTAAGAACCCTGCTTAATTACGAAACTAATGAGTATAAACTTTTGCAGCTGGTAATTATGGCGCAGACAGAACTGCTTCCCCGTATAAAAAGGATAAACAACTTTATGGATAGAATAGCTTTGAAATATACCATAAATCCGCTTGATGAATTTGAGACAAGACAAATGATAAATTTTAGATTAAAACAGGCGGGTTACAGGCGGGCTGTTCCGCTTTTTGACGATAAAGCTATAAAGCTTATTTATGAATATACACAAGGTTATCCGCGTAAAATATCCATGGTTTGCCATGATGCTTTGGAGGCGCTTGTCATGCATGAGAAAGAAACAATTGATGCAGAAATCATAAGGAATCTGATAACTATAAGGCAGGAATATGAGGGATAATCTTTTGCCGGAAGAAAAACTGTTAAAACTTATACGAGCCAACAAAAAACTAAAAGATATGGCTGTGCTCGTTTCCGATGTTACACCGCAAAAGCACAACAAAAAATTGTTTTCGATAAACTTGCCTCATATAGCATCAGGCAAGGTTGTAAAGCTGGTTTTTTTTATATCGTTGTTTTATTTAATTGTATCACTGGTGCATCCTATTTTTGCTTTAAAGAAAATTAAATTGCCTCGGATAGATGCAAAAGAAAAAACAGTTATAAAGAAAAAAACGCCTCAGGCAAAGGAAGCTATAAAGTCTTATGCATTTTATTCTCTCGGCATAAAACAACGTAAGATATTTTCAAACGCTGCCGTTGATTTGGAAAAACCCATAGGCACAGCCAGCGCCGAATTAATCAAAGATATAAATCTTGTTGGCATAGTTTCAGGCGAAAATCCCCAGGCAATTATCGAAGACAAAAAAGCCCAAAAAACTTATTATTTAAAAAAAGGGCAATTTATAGGACAGTTGCAATTGGAGGATATATTGGAAGGGAAAATAATTTTAAGTTATGAAGGGCAAAGGTATGAGCTTTATTTGTAGAAAGGCGTTAAGAACAGGGATAAACAATCAATTTCTATCAGTTTCCCAATCTCTACTAATTTTCCGCCAGAGGCGGATCCGCCTACACATAAAAAATTATCGGTGGCGGACAATCGAGATTAATAGAAATTAGCTTCGCGAAATTTTTTGAAATTCATTGTTTAACAAAATCTCTCTACTTGTTACTTTTTAAAAAGGAGGAGTTATGAAAACGAAATTACTATCGCTGATAATTATAGCAATATTTTCTTTTAATTTTGCTTTTGCTCAAAATAAAGATGTTGAGCCTTTGCCTGAAGAGGCTTTCAATAAATCTGCTGCACCAGCTCAAGCACAGCCAGAAAACCCGCAACCGGCAGCAGTCGAAGAAATCCCGCAAGCCCAGCCGCCGCAAAGTCAAAGTCCGGTTGTAGGAACAAAATCTCAAGTCCAGGCTGCTTCCGTAAGTGCGTCCCCGACTCAACAGCCGGACCAGCCCGGTAAAATTTCCCTTGATATAAAAGGAATGGACATAATCGATGTCCTAAAAATGCTTGCCTCGCGTAGCGGGCTCAATCTTGTCGTTGGCAAGAACGTTACCGGTAGGGTCACTTTATTTTTAAAAAATATAGACCCTTGGGATGCTTTTGAGATAGTAGTTTTAAGCAACGACCTCGCTTACGAGAAAAAAGGAGAGATTATAAATGTAATGAGCCAGCGTGATTATGAACTGCAGTATGGCGAGCGTTTTCAGGATAAAAAACAGGCGCGGACGATTAAATTAAAATATGCAAAAGCAGCGGACCTGTCGCGCGCGCTTAATCAGATTAAAACAAACATCGGGAAAATTGTCGTTGATGAAGGCTCAAACACAATTTCTTTGATTGATAGTTCACAAAAAATAAAGGAGATGGAAGAATTCATCAAAGAAACAGACCTGCCATTACAAACAAAAGTGTTTCACTTAAATTATGCGCAGGCAGATAAGTTGAATGCGAAGATACAGGAGATAATTACAAAAGGTATAGGGTCCTTGCGTTTTGATGAGCGTACGAACAAAATAGTTGTTGTTGATTATCCCAAAAAAATAGAAGAAATATCTAACGTTATTAACGCGTTTGATGAAAAAACTACACAGGTTTTAATCGACGCGCAAGTCATAGAAATAAAGCCGTCCGACAAATTCGAAATGGGCGTTGATTGGAATTACTGGATAAAAAAATATTTCCAGGTAAGCACGTCACTGCCGATAAATACAAAAAATGCCCTTATATTAAGTACGGCTACAAGCACACCTACGAGCCCCGGCGATTACAAAGGAATAATAGACATGCTGCGTACTATAGGTGATACGAAAATACTTTCAAGCCCGCGCATTATGGTTTTAAATAACCAGGAAGCAAAAATACTGGTAGGAACAAAAGACGCATACATTACTTCAACTGTAACTCAAACCGAAGGAAACGCCGTTACTGCCGAAACGGTTAATTTTGTCGAAACCGGCATTAAGCTTTTTGTAACACCAATAATTAACGAAAAGGGTTTCGTTATTATGAAAATAAAACCCGAAGTAAGCTCGGCAGTAACAAGAACGCTTATCTCGCAGGATAAAAAAACAGAGGTGCCTATCGTTACCTCTTCTGAAGCAGAGACGACTGTTATGGTAAAGGATGGTGTAACCATAATCATAGGCGGACTGCGCAAAGACGAGCATAAGAAAACTGTAAAAAAAGTTCCAATACTTGGCGACATCCCGGGACTGCGTTATTTCTTTAGTAGCACAAGCGATGAAATCACAAAAACAGATTTGGTTATTCTGCTCACACCGCATATTATGTCTGGAGAAACAGCCTATACGGACTTTGCTGAAATTAAGCCGGAAAACGGCGCGGTAGTAAACATGGTTGCCGGTAATATCGTTAAAGACAGAATCGTAAACCCAAAAACTAATTTATCCGGAGAAATCAGAGCGGAGGATTATTGTAATTTAGTAAATGACCGCATAAACGATATTGCTCTAACTGCAAAGCCTCGCGCAGAAAAAGGGGAAGTGGAAATAACATTTATTCTTTCGCAAAAAGGTACCCTCGTCGGCGAGCCTTATATCGTAAAGAGCAATAATTCTAAACTTAATTCTTACGTATTAAAAACAATAGAGCAAGCTCTTCCTTTTCCGCCTTTTCCGAAGAGCCTGGGAGAGGAAGAGAAGAAATTCAACATTACGCTTGTTTATTAGAAATAAATTCTTGCAATTTAGGTTATGATTGTTATAATATACCCTCAAATAAGCTTTCTTAAATAACTATATAAGGCTGCCTAGTCCACCAGGACACCCTGTGGGGTAGATATAGCAATTCGTTTATGCCACAATTAAGAAAAGATCCGATTTTAGGAAGATGGGTTATAATTTCAACAGAGAGGGCCCGCAGGCCGAAAGATTTCCCTCATGTTGACTCTTCGCCTGCCGAGAAAGAATGCCCTTTCTGTAAAGGCAGAGAAAACCAAACCCCTCCGGAAATTTTTTCTATTAAAGACAATCAGGGTAATTGGCGCGTAAGAGTTGTGCCCAGCAAAAAGCCATTTTTAAATCCCAATGTAGAGTTTTGGAAGAAAGGAAGAGGCCCTTACGATTTGATAAATGCCTTAGGCAGCCACGAAGTTGTAATCGAAACGCCCGAACACATTCATAATTTAGCAGATTTAAGCGAGGACTACGTAAAGGACGTTTTGTCTACTTATTGTCTGCGTTTTAAGGAACTTGAGAAAGACAGCCGTATAAAATATATTTTAGCGTTTAAAAATTATGGCTGGGACGCAGGCGGGGGAAGGATAAAGCATGCGCGAAGCCAGCTTATAGCAACTCCGGTTAACTTAAAAAGAGTAAAAGAAGAGCTGGAAGGCGCAAAGTCTTATTATAATTATCATGAGCGGTGTGTTTTCTGCGATATCATCCATCAGGAGCTGAATGAAGGCGAGCGCATTGTTTTGGACGAAGATGGTTTTATAGCTTTGGTTCCTTTTGCTCCGCGTTTTCCCTTCGAAACATGGATACTTCCCAAAGAGCATTCGCCTGATTTTTATAATGTTTGCGACAAAAACATAGCAGGGCTTGCAAGAATATTTAAAAAGGTCCTCCTTAAGTTAAAAGTTTTATTAAATGACCCCCCGTATAATTATGTTATACATACAGCGCCTTTTAGAAGGCCCTATCCAGGTTATTGGTCAACCATTGAAGAAGACTATCATTGGCACATAGAAATTACTCCGCGCTTAACTCGTGTTGCGGGTTTTGAATGGGGAAGCGGATTTTATATTTGCCCGACACTTCCCGAGGAAGCAGCGAAATTTTTAGCCGAAACAAAAGTGTAAACACAGATGATCACAGAAAAGGAGAAGACACAGATGATCACAGAAAAATTTATCTGCGATCATCTGCTTTGTCATCTGTGCTAATCTGTGTAATAAAAAATATTAAAAATGCCTGATTTAAGAAAAGATCCTATTGTGAATCGCTGGGTTGTGGTAAATGTTGAAGAGCCGGTATTGCCGAAAGACTACGGTGTTGTGCCCTTTGTATGGAAAGGGCACAAAGATTGTGCTTTTTGCTACGGCAACGAACATCTAACGCCCCCTGAAATAGAAGCTATATCCGAAACTTGGCGTGCGCCCAATACTCCGGGATGGAAAGTAAGAGTTGTTCCCAACAAATTCCCGGCTCTAATAATAGAAGGAGAATTGGATAAACGCGCGATAGGCATGTATGACGTATCTAATGGCGTGGGCGCACACGAAGTAATCATAGATAGCCCCCACCATTATAAGACAATAGCAGAACTCACGGATTTAGAAGTCCAGTATATGCTAAAAATCTATCGTTCTCGCACGCTTGATTTAAGAAAAGACAGGCGCTTTAAATACCTTTTAATATTTAAAAATGTAGGATTGGAAGCGGGTGCTTCTTTAGAGCACGGCCATTCACAACTTATAGCGCTTCCAATGGTGCCAAAAAATGTTTTAGATGAAGTCAGAGGCGCCCGCCATTTCTATGAATACAGGGAAAGATGTATTTTTTGCGATATGATTGCTTACGAAGAAGAAAACGGAAAAGAACGGATTGTTACTGAGAATGAAGATTTTGTTTCGTTTTGCCCTCTTTCAAGCAGGTTTTCTTTTGAAATCTGGGTTATTCCTAAAGAGCATTCCATGGATTTTGGACAGATAAATGATGAGCGCATCAAAAAATTGGCTCATATTTTAAAAGATTCTTTGACCCGTCTTAAGAAAGTTTTAGGAGAGCACCCGTATAATTACATAATACATACGTCTCCCGTAAATACGGATGCGCACCCTTCGTATCATTGGCATATAGAGATAATGCCTAAGTTGTCACGTGTTGCGGGTTTTGAATGGGGAAGCGGATTTTATGTGGTAGGGACTCCGCCTAATATAGCAGCAAAATCCTTACGAGAAGCGGTATAGTCAAATGAACACATTATTTTTCAAGCGCTTTAGCGGCAGGAAAAATAATAGTGTGAATTTGACCCCGCCCTTTTGGCGGGGATGGAAACATACATAGTCGTATTTATTGCAGTGGGTTGTCTGGAAAACAGGGGTAAAAAATAGTTTTAAAAAAATAACATGTGTTCCGCCAAAAGGGCGGGGTTCAATTCGATTACGCATTTTTTCTTCGCACGCCTGCCTTCGGCAGTCAGGCTCGAAAAAATGCTATCTCATTGAAGGAGGTTAACATGGCAGTTAAGGTTGGTATTAATGGTTTTGGAAGAATCGGAAGGATGGTTGGACGTGCTATTTTGGAAAAAAATTCCAAAAATATAGAGTTAGTTGCCGTAAACGACATTACTGACGCTAAAACGCTCGCTCACCTTTTGAAATATGATTCTGTGCATGGTCGTTTTCCCGGAGGGCAGGTCAAAGCCGGGCCAGATTCTATAATTGTAAACGGTAAAGAGATAAAAGTTCTTGCTAAAAAAGACCCAAGCGAACTTCCCTGGAAAGAGCTTGGCGTTGAAATTGTCGTAGAGTCCACTGGCCTTTTTACCATAAAAAATGACGGCGTAAACAAAAAAGGAAAAGAAGTCAAAGGCGCTGTTAACCATATTACAAAAGGCGGAGCAAAAAAAGTTATCATATCGGCTCCGGCACAGGATGAAGATATCACTATTGTTATGGGTGTTAATGAAGATAAGTATGATGCGAAAAACCATAACGTTATTTCCAACGCTTCCTGCACTACTAACTGCCTTGCTCCGGTTGCAAAAGTATTAAATGATATCTGGGGCATAGAGAAAGGCTTAATGACTACTATACACGCTTATACAAATGACCAGAGAGTGCAGGATTTGCCGCATTCAGACCCGCGCAGGGCAAGAGCTGCTGCAGTTTCTATGATACCTACTTCTACGGGTGCGGCTAAAGCAATAGGTTCTGTTATACCTGAACTTAAAGGTAAACTTGATGGCTTTGCGATGAGGGTTCCTGTGGTTAATGTTTCTGTAGTTGACCTTACCTGTTTACTTAAGAAAGAAACAACTGTAGAAGAAATTAACAAAGCCCTTCTTGCTGCATCTACCGGCAGAATGAAAGGTTACCTTGATTATACGGATGAAGATGTAGTGTCTGTTGATTTTAATCATTACCCGGCTTCCTCAACGGTAGATTCAAAGATGACCAAAGTTCTTGGCGGAAACTTCGTTAAGGTTATTGCCTGGTATGATAATGAGTGGGGCTATTCTTGCAGAGTGGTTGATCTTATTGAAATGATGGTTAAGAAAGGATTATAAACAGCTATCAGCTATCAGTCGTCAGCTCTCAGTGGCTGACAGCCGAAAGCTGACAGCTGAAAGCTAATTGGGAGTTATTATGGCCAAACTTACAGTTAAAGACATGGATTTTAAGGGTAAACGTGTAATTATGCGTGTTGACTTTAATGTGCCTCTGGATAAAAAAACCGGAGAAATTACCGATGACACGCGCATAAAAGAAGCATTGCCTACGATAAAATACGTTCTTGAAAAAGGTGCAAAGAAGTTAATTCTGATGAGCCACTTAGGCAGGCCGGATGGAAAAGTGGTAGACAGTCTTCGCATGAACCCGGTTGCCAAGAAATTGTCCCAACTTTTGGGAGAAGACGTTGAAAAGCTCGATGACTGCGTCGGTGATGAGATTAAAAATAAAATAGACACAAGCTCTAAGCGGGTTATCCTTCTTGAAAATTTGAGATTTCATGCAGAAGAAGAACAAGGCGATGAAAAATTTGCCAAACAACTTGCATCACTAGCTGATATTTACGTTAATGATGCTTTCGGCACAGCGCATCGCGCCCATGCTTCTACAACTATCGTTGCAAAATTTTTGCCGGCATGCCTTGGCCTGTTGATTGAAAAAGAAGTTAAATATTTATCTTCGGCTCAATCGCCGCAAAAGCCTTACGTAGTAATCTTGGGTGGCGCAAAAGTATCCGATAAAATTGATGTTATAAGCAGCCTGATGCAAAGAGCAGATAAATTTTTAATCGGCGGCGCTATGGCTTATACTTTCTTAAAAAGTAAAGGTGAAAGCGTAGGCAATTCCCGGGTTGAGGCGGATAAGCTTGATGTGGCGAAGGATATTTTAAAGAAAGCAGAAGCGAAAAAAATAAAAATAGTTTTACCGATAGACCATTTGGTTGTCGACAATCTGGAAAACCCCAAAGTTAAAAATATAGCTGATAATATACCTGCGGGATTTCTGGGTGTAGACATTGGCCCAAAGACGGTTGAGCTTTTTAAGAAAGAGTTAGAGCTGGCAAAGACTGTTCTCTGGAACGGGCCGGTGGGAATTTTCGAAAAAGCTGATTACGCAACAGGGACGAAAGCTTTAGCCGAGTGCTTAGCGAATTTAAAGCAGGCTACAGTTATTGTCGGTGGCGGAGATTCAGCAGCAGCGGCGAAGAAATTTAACGTTGCCGATAAGCTTTCTCATGTTTCAACCGGCGGCGGAGCTTCTCTCGAATTTTTAGAAGGAAAAGCCCTTCCCGGGATTGCGATTATAGCAGATAAGAAATAAAGAAGTAACACGTCACAAGTATTACGTACCACGTTAAGAATTAAAAACGTGTTACCTACTACGTGTAACGTGATACAAAAAAGGAAAAACAATGCGCAAACCACTCATTGCCGGAAACTGGAAGATGTATAAGACAAGCGACCAGGCTGTTAAATTAACCGCAGGCA
The DNA here is from genome assembly GCA_023227945.1 of Candidatus Omnitrophota bacterium. GTDB lineage: Bacteria > Omnitrophota > Gorgyraeia > Duberdicusellales > 4484-171 > JAJYOP01. Next base: position 7,293 of record JALOCC010000004.1, on the reverse strand, counting down.
TAAAGGCTGCGTTGAAAGGATTTGAAGGTGTGGACGTTGTTCTTTGCCCGCCCTTCACCGTCCTTTCGACAGTTTATAATATTATAAGCGATATAGATATACAGCTTGGCGCGCAGGATTTATACTGGGAAAAAGAAGGCGCGTTTACCGGAGAAATTTCCCCGATTATGCTTAAAGACTGTGGTTGCGAATTCGTAATCTCGGGACATTCCGAAAGAAGAAAGTATTTTTCGGAAACCAATGAAATAATTAATAAGAAAGTAAAAGCTGCTTTGGATGTAGGGCTTAAGCCTATTTGCTGTGTCGGAGAAACACTTGAAGAAAGAGAAGCCGGGAAAACCATTGATGTTATAAAGACGCAGCTTACTGGTTGTTTGGCTGGATTCGAAATAGGAGACGCGCTTAACCTGATTATTGCGTATGAACCGGTATGGGCAATCGGTACCGGTAAAAACGCAACTGCTGCCCAAGCCCAAGAGGTTCATAAATTCATACGCACATGGATTGCTGAAAATTTTTCGCAAGGCGTTGCAAATAGTTTAAGGATACTTTACGGCGGAAGCGTTAAGCCTGCGAATATAAAAGAATTGATGAATGAAGAAGACGTTGACGGCGCATTAGTGGGGGGCGCGTCATTAGAAGCTTCTTCATTTGTTGAAATAGTCAAAAACTCTATATAAACAAATGTTATACACTTTACTTTTATTGTTCCATGTTTTTGTGGTGATTGCGTTAATTGCTGTCATATTAATCCAACGCGGGAGAAGCGGCGGTTTAATCGAAGCTTTGGGCGGGGTGGAATCTATATTTGGAACCAAGACCAGCGCTTTCTTTGTCAAGGTCACGGTAGTTTTAGCGGTATTATTTTTCGTAACTACCATATCCCTGGCATATCTTTCTAAACAACGGGGCAAATCATTGCTGGACAAATATAAAGATATTCCGGCACAAGAAGAGAAAAATACGCCCAGTTCAAGTTTACCGGCGGCTGATACAAAATAGATTTTGCTTTAATGCTGCGTTGGCATAAACTTGAAAGTTTATTCAAACCCTTGACACAATTATCCATTTATGTTAAATTAAACCTGATGCGATACCTCCTAATAGCTTTCCTTTTCTTACCCATATTTCATGCCAATAGCCAAGAAGTGAGTGATGCTTCTGCACAGAAGGCGCCTATGGGCAGCGTTACTACTAGAAGCAACACCTCTGTTATTACGCGTAGTAGTGATGTAAAAAATACAAAGCCTGCAAATAAAAGCAAAGCAATTTGGTATCCTAAGGGGAAAGCCCCGAAATATAAAACCACTAGAGTCATAGAAGCATCTACAGAGGAAAAGGATATGAATTCGGCAAAAGGTATGCTCAAGGAAGAAGCCAAAGCATACCGTAAGGAAGCCGCCAAATTACAAGCTGCGAAAGATTTAAGGGGGGCACTTGCCTATTATAAAAAGGCGTTGCAGTTTGACCCCAGCAACATAGAAACCGTTAATGATTTGGGCGTTGTTTATGAAGGCCTGGATGATCCAATAAGTGCGGTTGCTATGTATAAACAAGCATTGCAAATGAACCCCCAGTATTTGCCTGCTTACACTAACCTGGCATTTCTTTATGAAGCAAAAAATGACACGCGAAACGCCTCTTATTACTGGCAAAAAAGATTTGAGATGGGCAGAGAGGGGGATTATTGGACTAGCATTGCAAAACAGCACCTCATAGACCTTGGTACGTATCCGGCTGTGCATAAAGCCAGAATGGACAAAGAAGCTTCACTCTTTGCGCAGGACTTAGCGTATGGAAGAGCGGAAAGAGCCGGGGAAAACATAAAGGACGCGAGGCTTCATTTTTATATAGGAACACGCCTTTATTCGAAAAAAGATTACGGAGCTGCTTTAAAAGAATTTGAATCAGCCCTTGCCCTAAATCCACAGGATGAAGAGTTGAAGCTGCAAATAATGGATTTTTACAAGAAAACAGAAGAAGCATACGCTAAAGATAAAATCCTTGTAGAAACTCAGGATGCTTTAAATTACATTAAAGATGATGATTATTATACTGCCGAAGAAAAGCTTCGGAGCGCTCTTTCGACGGTTTATCGTGCTTCACAGGAAAAATAATATAAATTCCAGCCTACACCTCAATTTAAAATAATATATAGGTTTGTAAGTGGCAAATTTAGGCCTTATCTTAAAGAATAAACTAAAAAACCAAGTGTAAATCGTGTTAAATTTTGCCGATAGTGCACATTAACGTATAGGAGAAGCTCCTACCTTAGCAAAGATTACAAAACCGTTTATGCCTATAATTTTTTCCCGGAATCTACCCCAAAATAATAATTTTTAAATATTTATGCCGCAGGATACTATTTATTTAATTGACGGCACGTCCATATGCTACCGTTCTTTTTACGCAATTTCGCTCTCTAATTCAAAAGGCCTGCCAACGGGTGCTGTATATGGTTTTTATCAGACGCTTAAGAGGATTATTTCGAAATATAACCCTGTATATATAGGTATATGTTTCGATGTTTCACGTAAAACTTTTCGCCAGGAAAAATTCAAAGAATACAAAATCCAACGTCCGCCAACGCCCGATGGCTTAAAACAACAGATACCGGTTATAAAGAAATTGATAAATTTATTAGGGATAACCTTGATAGAGAAAGAGGGTTTTGAAGCAGACGACATTATCGCAACTATTTCAAGAAAAGCCGCCTCAGAGAACTTACCTGCTATTATTGTAAGTTCGGATAAGGATATGTATCAGCTGCTTGATAATGACAGGGTAAAAGTTTACGAGCCGGTTAACGACGAATTATTAGATGAAAATAGTTTTAAGAAAGAATTTGGTTTCGCCCCGCAGCTTATAATCGACTATCTTTCTTTGGTCGGTGATAGTGTTGATAATGTTCCGGGAGCAAAAGGAATAGGCAAGGTTGGCGCTTCAAAGCTTATTGCTCAATTTGGTACGGTTGAAGAAATATTCGATAACATAGATAAAGTTTCTCCAAAAATGAAGGACATACTTTTAAGAGAAAAGGAAAACATTTTTTTAAGCAAAGACCTGGTTACCTTGCGTGATTGCAATATCGATTTAAGCTGGCAGGATTTAAAAATTAAAGAACGCAATGCCCGCGAGCTTTATGGTTTATTTAAGGAGCTTGAATTTAAGAGCCTGCTTAAAGATATACCGGCGCCTTCTATTAACATAAAAATTGATATTAAAGAAAAAATTCCCGATGATTTTGAAAAAATTGCGGTTCGTGATAATTTATTTTTTTATGCAGACGGAACAACAGCTTATATTTTAAGCCCGGATAGAAATTGTACCTACAAAACAGAGATAAATAGCATCAAAAATATAATTTCATCCGAGAATATCAAAAAAATTTCGTATGATTTTAAATCGCAGCTGCATAATCTTAATTCAATTGAAGACTTATGGTTTGATGTAAAAATAGCAGCCTATCTGCTTGATTCTGCCCTTGCTGACTATGAATTGAGCAGCTTAGTTTCGCATTACTTGGGCGAATTAGTACCTGAAGTACCGGCTCAAGCCATTCCCCATTTTGTCAGTAAGCTTTATGAGATATTCAATAAACAACTTAAAGATACCGGCCTGGATAAGCTTTTTTTTGAAGTTGAGATGCCGCTTGTGCGGGTTTTGTATGACATGGAGCGTTGCGGAATAAAGATTAATACGGAAGCCCTTTATGAGCTGGGCAAGGAAGTCGATGCTAAATTAGAGAATTCAAAAAAAGCTATATTCAAAATTACAGGCAAGGAATTTAACCTTAATTCACCAAAACAGCTAAGCGAAGTGCTCTTTAAGGACCTAAAAATTGCCCCGGTTAAAAAAACAAAAACAGGTTTCTCTACCGGGGAAGAAGTTTTAGAAAAATTATCCGTAAGCCATGAAATAGCAAAGTTTATTTTAGAATACAGGGAATTAAATAAATTGAGAACAACCTATATAACTCCGTTGATTGAAACGGTAAATCTTAACGCAGGCATACTTTACGCGCAATTTAATCAAACCGCAACCGCAACCGGCAGGCTTTCAGGTTCATCTCCTAATTTGCAAAGCATTCCGGCAAAGGGCGAATTTTCTACGAAACTTCGAAGCGCATTTGTCTCTTCGTTTGAAGATGGCTTCATAGTTTGTGCTGATTATTCGCAAATTGAGCTGCGTATACTCGCGCATTTTTCGCAGGATGAGAAACTTAAAGAAGCGTTTAACAAAAATACAGACGTTCATCGCTATACCGCAAGCCTTCTTTTTGGTAAGCCTGAGGCTGATATAAACGAACATGAGCGTAATGCGGCAAAAACGGTAAACTTTGGAATAACTTACGGAATGAGCGCTTACGGCCTTTCCCGGGAGTTGAATGTAGGTATTACTGAAGCGGATAATTTTATTACAGATTATTTCAATAGGTATCCAAAAGTAAAAGGCTATATACAGGCAGTTTGTACGCAAGCACAAACAGAAGGATACGTTAAAACAATTTTAGGTAGGCGCAGGTATCTTCCTGATTTTAAAAGTAATAACCCTCAAGCAAGAGAATTTGCCCAGCGCCAGGCAGTAAATTCTCCTATCCAGGGTTCAAGCGCTGACCTTATTAAATTGGCGATGGTGAAAATACATGAAGAATTTAGGAAGAATAATCTAAAGTCCAGATTAATAATGCAGATTCATGATGAACTTGTATTTGATGTGCATCCCGATGAAGTAGATAAGCTTAAGGAAATCGTTAAGCGCGACATGGAACAAAGCATAAAATTAAGTATCCCTGTAGAAGTTAAGATAAAAGTTGGGAAAAATTGGGGAGAGGTCCAATAAAAGGTTGCTCGCCTGCCGTAGACAGGCAGGTTACGTAGGTTACGAACGTTACAATAAATCAAGTGATTTAAGTGTAACCTTCGTAACATATAATATAAGGAGGTTCAATGAAAATAGCTTTGTGTTCGTCAGAAGTTTTTCCGTATGCTAAAACAGGAGGCCTTGCGGACGTAACAGGTGCGCTTCCCCTTGCTTTAGCTAAAAATGATTGCGAAGTAAAAGTATTCATGCCTCTTTATAAAAAAATAAAACCGCAAAAAATGTTCAGTGATTACGGCCTTACAAAAGAAGGAAATGTAGAATTTTATTTTATAAAAAATGATAATTACTTTATGCGTGATGCGTTATACGGAACTGCGCAGGGCGATTACGGTGATAATCTTGAAAGATTTTCTTTTTACAGCAGAAAGGTTTTGGAACTGCTTAAGCAGTTAAACTTTAAGCCGGATGTAATACACAGTAATGACTGGCAGTCCTCCTTGGTAAATATTTATCTTAGGACTATTTATAGCAGCGATGATTTCTTTCGTAAGACGGCAACTATCCTTACTATACATAATCTCGCGTATCAGGGTTTATTTGGCCGGGATAAATATCCGGTTCTTGGCTTATCTTGGGATTATTTCAATATGCATTGCCTTGAATTTTATGAAAAAATAAATCTTCTTAAGGGCGGCATTGTATTTTCTGATATTGTAAGCACAGTAAGCCCTACTTACGCAAAACAGATACAGACCACTGATTATGGCTGTGGGCTTGACGGGGTATTAAGGGAAAAAAGAGATAAGCTGACAGGCATACTTAATGCGATTGATTATGACGTTTGGAATCCGGCAAACGATAGTTTGATTTATAAGAATTATTCTCCTAAAAACCTTGAGGATAAGGCTATCAATAAAAAAATGTTTCAAAAAGAATTAGGCCTTAAGGTTTCCGAAGATACTCTTCTATTGGGAATGGTCAGCCGCCTGGCAGAGCAAAAAGGCGTAGATATACTTTCGGGTTCCCTCGATTATCTTTTAAAGAAATATCAAATAGTAATACTAGGTTTAGGAGATGAAAAATATCATAAGATTCTTAAGAAGAAAGCTGAGAAGTTTAAAAAATCATTTTCACTAAACTTAATGTTTGATGAAAAAATCGCTCACCGTATATATGCGGCCTGTGATGGATTCCTTATGCCTTCAAGGTTTGAACCCTGCGGGCTATCTCAAATGATAAGTTATAAATATGCAACTGTGCCTATAGTGCACCGTACTGGAGGCCTCGCCGATACCGTTATCGATGTGAAAAACCAAGGCGGAGGGTTTGTGATTGATAAGTATACAAGCGATGATTTAAGTTCCGCGATAGACAGGGCAGCCAAGCTTTTCAAGGATAAAAAAAGTTGGCCTAAGCTGCTTAAAAAAATATCACAATATAATTTTTCCTGGGCGCAGGCAGCAAAGCATTACGTTGATATGTACAAAAGAGCAAAAAATTCTAGGTAGATTCAGAGGACAGATGACAGAGCACAGAGAACAGAGAAAAAGTAAAAAAATATTCTGTACTCTGTTTTCTGTAATCTGTACTCTGTAAACTAACCGAGCGAAGCGAGGTTAACGTGCCTGTATTTGGTTTAACGGGAAATTTAAACTGCGGGAAAAGCACCGCCCTTAGGTTACTTAAAAAAAAGGGTGCTTGTATTTTTGACGTCGATAGTAAGATTCACGAATATTATAAAAACAAAAAAGGCTCAATTTACAAGAAAATATCTGCGCTCTTTCCGCAAGCAATTTTCGATGGGCTAATTGACCGGCGAGAACTTGGAAAAATAGTTTTTTCAGACAGGAAAAGCCTCTTAAGGCTTGAGGCAATCGTGCATCCGGCTGCCGTGAGAGATTTAAAATCATGGGTAAAAAACGCCAGGCAATCCGGCAGGGTTTGTGTGACAGAAGTCCCGTTACTTTTTGAAAAAAATCTCGAAGGTATCTTTGACGGAATAATCTTGGTTTATGTAAAAAGAGATGTCTTCTTAAAGAGAATAAAAAAGAATCTTAAACTTTCCGCAGCCACAGCTTCCGCGCGCTTAAGATGCTTTAATCCGGTTGAAAAGAAGATGAAAAAGGCAGATTTTATTATAAACAACAGTTTCGATATGGAAACTTTAAAAAGGGAAATAGATATTTTGTGGGGTAGATTGAAACAATATAAACACGAATGATCACGAATGCAAGACGAATTCCCACGAATTTATTCGTGGAAATTCGTTCCAAATTTGTGGATATTCGTGTATGAAAATGGAGAAAAACTAATGACGAAAACGAATTCAAAAACGGAGGTCAATATGGCAGATACTATCGATATTGCACAATTAAAGGATATGAAGATTTCCGCTTTAAACAAGATAGCAAAAGAACTTGATATCAACGGTTTAAGCGGATTAAAAAAACAAGAACTTATTTTTAAAAT
>JALOCC010000053.1 GCA_023227945.1 Candidatus Omnitrophota bacterium | reverse complement strand
AAGTATTTTTATTTTTTTATTCATTACTGTAATTTTTTGCATACCAAACCAATACGATGAATCTCTCCTGCCTCATGGCACCTTCCGTCACACATTCGTTCTCCTTGTATGCAACGATTGTCGGTATGGCTAAGTAAACGTTCTTTAATTACTAAGTGCTGCACAGGTTAAATCTATATACTGAATGTCAGGCCTATCACCACAACCATAAGTACCATCCTGCACACGTATATTCATACCGGTCATCACTGAATTGGCAGCGCAGCTCGTTTGTGCTCCAATAAAAGTCGCCGGTGTCCCCCCGCCAAGGGATGCTATGTAAGTATCTTGGGGGGTTGCAGAGTTACATATTCGGTAAAACATTGACCTGCTGTCAGGATTATCCTGAATAAAACTACCGTTTACAGTTGTTGAACTGCCTAAAGAACCGCCTAAATTTTTCCATGTAGAACTATGATAATATTTCAATGCTTTTGCGCTGCTGTCGTAATACATTGCTCCTTCAACTGCAGAATCAGGACTGGTTGTTGGAGTAAATCTTAAGGTGTCATTTATCTCTAATTCTGCGCTTCCTGTATTAGGTAAAGCAGCGGTGCCAATACCAACTCTACCTTTAATCCAAACATTACCCGCCTGCGCGGCGTTGCTAGGATCAGGGGCGTCACTGCCATTTAGACTGCCGTCATTATTGTTGTCTCCTACGCCTAAGGTTTGCGTAACGAACTGATTATAAACTCCGTAGGGCGCAGGGTAATATGTTGTAATTGTCACGGTCTCCTGGCCAAATGCAGAGAACATTAAGATAAAAATAAAAGAAAACTGGAATATAAGTATTTTTATTTTTTTATTCATTACTGTAATTTTTTGCATACCAAACCAATACGATGAATCTCTCCTGCCTCATGGCACCTTCCGTCACACATTCGTTCTCCTTGTATGCAACGATTGTCGGTATAAAGGATTATTTTTGTAGCAACATAGCCAGTGGAACATTTAAGGTCTCGCGCAGTCGGGCCATACCATACATTAATAATTTTTTGTTCTTCTGCTCCTAAGCTGGCTGCTCCAACATTCTTCCAGGAACTTCCATCATAATATTTAAAGGTTCCTGCGCTATTATAATACAGAGCTCCTTCTGGCGTTCCAGAGGGAAAAGACGGATTGCTTGCTTGGGGAGTAATCATAAAAGTATTATTTACCTCTAACCGCGTCTGGGGTGTAGTTGTATTAATACCGACTCTACCATGAATCCAAACATTACCCGCCTGAGCGGCATCATTGGGGTCAGGGGCATCGTTGCCATTTAGACTGCCATCATCATTATTGTCTCCCACCCCTAAGGTTTGCGCAACCAACTGCTCATATATGCCGAGGGGCGATGGATAATAGGTAGCTATGGCAATAGTTTCATTCTCTTGGGGAAAAGCTTGAACATTAAGAAAGATTGAAATTAAAACTAAAAAAAGAAACATTAATAATTTATGCATAAGATACCTGATTCTAAACAATATAATTCTATAAAAGAATTATACTATAAATATTGTAAAATACAATTTTTTACTGCTCAAATTTTTACTGCTCAAATTGCGAAAGATAATTAGCAAAATAATCCTCTACGCCCTCTTCTAAACTGAATTTAGGCGGGGTTTGAAAATTCTTCTTAAGTAAGCTGATATCCGCCTCTGTAAAATCCTGATAAAGCCCGGTAAAAGGATTATCAAAATAATCCGGTTCCAAATTTTTTCCCATTGCTTTATTTAATGCTAAAATAATATCATTAAAGCTGCGTGCTTTGCCTGTACCAACATTCACTATTAAATCTTTTTTAAGGCCTAACGCATCAACAGTAATTCTTGCCGCATCTTTTACGTAAATAAAATCTCTCTTTTGTTCTCCGGATTTAAAAACGCGAGGCCGTTTGCCGGCTTTCATTTGAAGATAAAGCTGATAAATCATACTGGCAGCAGAGCCTTTGTGATACTCGCCTGGACCATAGACATTAAAGTAACGTATGCCAACCAGAAGTGGAAGTATTTTCTTACCCATAAATTGCGAAGCATGGCAATCGCAAAGATACTTGGAGTATGCATAAGCATTAAGCGGGCGTGCTGCTTGGCTTTCCTTCATTGGGCTGGGGCCATCACCGTAAACGCCGGCGCTTGAAATATAAACCAGTTTTGTTTTCTTTTTTAAACAAAAATTAAATACGTTTTTAAAACCTTCAAAATTTACCATTATCATTTTTTTGTCATCCTTAAGGATTGTATCAGTAATAGCCCCCTCGTGGATAACCGCATCTACCTTGGGTAATTTCAAATAAATGCTCTCATCTAAAATATCAGCGCAGATAACGCCCCCCTTAATATCTTTTATATTTTTATAATTTCCACTTGAGAAATCGTCCAAGGCTATCACCTTAGCGCCTTTTTCTTCCAATATTTTTACTACATTTGAACCGATAAGTCCGGCTGCGCCGGTAACTAATACCTTCATTAAACTCCTTTAGTTTAAATTACAATAAACAATGGACAAATCACGAACAATACACAATAAACAATTCCGAAATTACAAACAGATTCAAAAGTTTGTTTATTGTAATTTTGGTATTGTGATTTGTCTGTAATTTGTGTATTGTAATTTGTGATTTTCATTATGACCCATGCCTTTCTCGGCATTTTCTTTCTAATTCCTCTATCCTCTGTTCTAACCGATGCAATACCTCGATAACTGGGTCGGGTAATTTATTATGGTCAAGCGCTACTCCGCTTACGTGTTTCGGCTCACGCTCAATAATCACCCGTCCGGGAACTCCAACAACAGTTGCGCCTTCCGGTACATCACCAATAACGACTGAGCCTGCGCCGACTCTTGCCTCATCCCCCACGTTTATCGGGCCCAAAAGTATTGCTCCTGAACCAACAACAACTTTATTGCCGAGAGTTGGATGACGCTTATGCTTTTCAAGCGAAACTCCGCCCAATACAACGCCCTGATAAAGCAAAACATCATCGCCGATTTCCGTAGTTTCGCCGATGACGACACCCATTCCATGGTCGATAAAAAATCTTCTTCCGATAGTTGCGCCGGGATGGATTTCAACGCCGGTAAGAAATCTTGCGATTTGTGAAATTATACGCGCTTCAATCTTAAAACCGCGAGTCCAAAGCAAGTGCGTAAAGCGATAGGTCCAAATAGCATGCATGCCAGAATAGCACAGTATAATTTCCATTCTACTGCGCGCAGCAGGATCCTCACGAAATACCGTCTCGAGGTCTTCTTTAAATCTGTCTATTATACTCATATTTTATTTTACACAGATGATCCCAGACAACAAAGCAGATGGCCACAGATAAAATCTATCTGCGATCATCTGTTTCGAATCTGCGATTATCTGCGTTAATGCGCGAAGCGCATCAGCCCAAACAGGGCTTCTGGCCCTTGTTTTTCTTACGCCTACGGCGCCAAGATAATTTTTTTCTTCTGCTTCTTCTTGACATAGTATCATAGATAATAAGACATTTTGGGGGAAAAGTCAAGGAAGACAGCTATCCGATGTCAAACGTCAGCTCTCAGCTTAAATAGTATCATGTAACAGGTAGCACGTAACACGTTTTTGTATGTTTTTCAAAGACGTGATACTTGTTACGTGTTACGTGATACTCTTACATCTTTCAGGTAAGTTTTCAATTTGTTAAAAGCGCGGGCGCGGTGGCTGAGCTTGTTCTTAATACTTAGCGGTAATTGGGCGATGGTTGCCTTATATTTAGGTAAGTAAAATATAGGGTCGTAGCCGAACCCGTGGCTTCCCCTTGACTCACAACTTATATAGCCATTTAACCTGCCATCAATTCTTTTTATAAGTTTGCCAGCTTTAAAGAGCACAAGACAGCAATGAAAGTTGGCTTTTCTTTTTTTGCGCGTAACGCCTTGCAATTCTTTTAGAATTTTTAAGTTATTTTTTTCGTATGTCCAGTTTTTTCCCGAATAACGCTTGGAATAAACTCCTGGCGCGCTATTTAAATATTCAACTTCCAACCCCGAATCTTCTCCCGCGACTAAATCATCTTTATATATTTTAGAAACCGGCAGGGTTTTTTTAATTGCGTTTTCAAAGAAAGTTTTACCATTTTCTTTAATGTGAAAATCTTTAGCTAATTGGCGAAGTGAGATGATAGGGATTTTCAATCCCCTTAAGAGATGTTTTATCTCCCGTAATTTGCCTTCATTTTTAGTCGCAATAATCAAACGCATTTACCCCGTTAGAGAAAACCGCGATTCTATCTACGGTTATCTCTACCTAAAGCCGATAAAAGATATTAAATCCCCTTATCGGCGCCACCGTTAGAAAACTATAAGTTCTCTAACGGGGTTTATTTTGATAGAAACGGTAAGATTTGACTGAGCCCGCCGCAGAGGCCGAGGACAATAACACCTGCAACCAATACACCAATAAATATCGCTGTGGTTGCGCGTAGTAATTTGAAATTGAATAACGTTGCAGCAACGCATCCAGTCCAGGCGCCTGTCCCGGGGAAAGGAATAGCGACAAAAATAACCAACCCCCAAAATCCGTAAGTTTGAATTACTTTTGATTTGCTTTCCGCTTTCTTAAACCACCACATAAGAATTTTTCCTATAAAATGCAAATGCTCAAGCCTGATTACTGCCCAGCGCAAAAAAAGCAGAAGCGGAATAACCGGAAGCATATTGCCTAAAATTGACAACAAAAAAGCTTTCTGTGCGGGCATATTGAATTTAAGCACTGCAATTGGAATCGACAGCCTTAATTCAAAAATAGGCAATACCGCAAGTAAGACTACCACTACCTCTTTTGAAAAAAATCCGACCAGAAAAGCAATAATTTTGGTTTTTATGTCCACCTAACGCCTCCATGCCTTTATTTAAATTACACTTTATTCTTCCTTGCCGTTTACCGTAAAAATAAATCTGATAAACCTGAAAGTGTCTAGAAAAGGGTGAATCTTACTCTTTATGCGCCGGAAATATATACTTTTTATAGGTATACTTTTTATAATAAATCCTTCTTTTGCTGCCTTTATAAGTATTTCCGATTCAACTTCAAATTTTTTTGTCCTGCATTTTATTTTCTCAAGAACTTCCCTGCTTATCAGGCGAAAGCCGCATTGAGTATCGGGAATTACCTGCGAAACCATTTTAGATATAAGCCAAGACATAAGCTTATTGGTAAGTATCCGAGTCCTTGGCATGACACGCGGATTATCCATGCGGTTTCCGACAACGAAATTTTCCCCATTGTTAGCTTCGTTTACAAATTTATCTATGTCGGAAACGGAATGCTGGCCATCGCCATCCATTGTTAGGATATAATCGAATTTTTCATTTTCTAAAAGAAAGGTTATGGCGCGCCGCAGTGCCATGCCTTTACCAAGATTCCTTTCGTTTCTTACTACAATATCAGCTTTTATTTTAGCTACCGCATAAGTAGAATCTTTAGAGCCGTCATCAATAACTATAATATTAAGTTTTTTTTCTTTTAAACTACGCAGTATCCCTTCCAAAGACTGCGCTTCATTATATGCCGGAATTACCATCCAGAGTTTCATAATATTTTCTATTTTATAGAAGCGGATTGCCGCGGATAGCTACGCGGATTCACGCACACAACTCGCTGGCGTTTATCCGCGTATTGTTCCGCGGATATCTGCTTCTATGTATCCTATAACCAATAAGGCTGAAACAGATACCATTGATCGGGATACATCATTATATATTTCTCTAATACCAAGCTGTACTCTTTAACAACATCCTCCTCTGTTTGTAATCCTTTTGTATTTATAGGTTTTTCGAATATCAAATGATAAAAATTTTTGTTTTCTCTCACGAAAAATGCCGGCAAAAACGAGGCTTGAGTCTTTAACGAAAAAAACGCAGGGCCTCTGGGCAATAAAGCTTGCCTGGAAAACATGTTTGCCACAAGTCCGCTGCCGGAAAAAACCCTATCGCCCAGAAAAGCCACCAATTCCCCGTTTCGCAATATTGAAAAACACCTTTTTATGGCGATACTTGCCGGAATAACGTTTATACCCACCATTCCGCGCTGCTTATCAAAAAAATCATTTACACGTTTATCCTTATGAGATAAAGCCACGGCATTTACTTTATAGCCTGCAAGTGAAGTAACTGCTCCGGCAAGCTCATAATTGCCTATGTGCGCGGTAACAGCGATTACGCCTTTTTGCTGTCTTGTCGCTTCCTCAAGAAATTCAAGGCCGCTTATCCGAACATATTTTTCTACAAAATCTTCGTTAAGTTTAGAATAACGGAAAAAATCAACCAGATAATAAGCAAAATTAATAAATACTTTTTTTGCGCATTCTTCTCGTTTCTTCTTATCTTCAATTATTGGATAAAGATTATTGATAACTACAACCCTATCTTTTTTGGAGAAATAATACTGGCAGGTTGCAAGCCACCTGGCGAATGAATAGGCCAGTTTTCGCGGGAGAAATAAACAAATGGTTTTTCCAATAATATAAAAATAATACATTACGAAATTTTGCTCAATATCAATTCAGCTATTCTTAAAGACGAGTCGGGCAAGGATATGCGTTTTGCATTTTCTTTAAAAAGATTCATCTTCTCGCTATTCTCAAGAAGCTCCCTGGCAAGTCTTCCTATTTCCTGCGGTTCGTCAGCCCGTATCACTGCTTCATTTTTTAGAAGATAATTCACATTGTGCTCTTCCTGCCCGGGAATGGGGTTTGAAACTATTATTGCAAGCCCCTTGGCAAGCGCTTCAGAAATAGTAATGCCTCCGCTTTTTGTAATAATAATGTCTGCAAAATCCATTATTTTATTTATGAAATCAACATAACCAAAATAAAATAAGGGTTTTTTGAAACATTGTTTGTTCTTTTCAAACCACTTATAAAGCTTTTTATTTTTCCCGCATATAGTAATAATTTGAAAAGAGGCAGCAGACTTATCCAATTCTTTGGCAATTTTTTCTATGGGGCCTATGCCTAAGCCTCCACCCATAATCAAAATGGATTTCGATTCCTTGATAAAGCCTAATTCCTTGGCAACGTTTTCTTTCAAATGGCGGTTTAAAAACTTAAAAGAAATAGGAATACCTAAAATCTCTATTTTCTCTTTATCAACACCGTTATTAATTAAAACTTCTTTTGCCTCGCAGGAAGCAACTATGTATTTGTCAACTGCCTTATGTATCCAGAATCCATGCGGATGATAATCCGTAACAACTGCTATAAGAGGAATTTTACAGTTAAAACTTTCTTTGAAATCAGCCAGAAGCCCGCAGGGAAATGCCTGGGTTGCGACAAAACAATCCGGAGAACTTTTCTTTATAAACCCGGAAAGCTTCTTAAAAGTATGTGCGCTTACCCATCTCCTTAAAGGGCTTAAGTTCTTTATTACTTTCTTCCTGTCATAGATTCTCCCCCAGATAGCAGGGAAATGCCTTACAGTTGTTGTATACAAAGAATCAGCAAACCTTTCCGTACGTGGATAAAAATACCCAAAACCATTGATGTTTTGCACAGAAAGGGCGGGATTTTTGTATAGCAACGCTTCTTTTATATTGTTTGCAGCTTTATTGTGGCCGCCAAATTCTGAAATATAAAATATAATGATATTCTTCACCCTACCCTTCCTTTTTTCAAATTATCTCTTTTGTAAATTAGTTTTTCCAAATTATTGCTATGAATGCTGCACGTAACTCTTTGTGAAAAAAATAAACCACATTAAGCCCTGGAAGGGCGGGGTTCATCTTAAGACGTATTATCTTTAGAAAACAATAGGTGGCGGCCTATTTGTTTATTCAACTCCCAAAGCTTACCCCCGGAATGATAGGTTTTCAAAAATGCATCAACTATACGGGGAGCAAACTGGATACCTCTTACTTTTTTTATTTCCTCCATAGCCTTGGCCTGCGGCATCCCTTTTCTGTAAGGTCTGTCCGTTATCATCGCGTCAAAAGTATCCGCAAGTGAAATTATTGAAGCAATTAAAGGAATCTTGCGCCCCTTTAAATGATAAGGATACCCCGTACCGTCATATTTTTCGTGATGATATTTAACTCCTTCCAGGGCTTCCCTAAACTCTTCAATATGGTTTAGAATATTTGCACCTATCAAAGGGTGGCTTTCCATAACCTTCCTTTCTTCGCCATTTAAGGTTACTTCCTTATGTAGAATACTCTCGGGGATACCGATTTTTCCGATATCATGAAACAGAGCCGCTATTTTTAGATTTTCCAGAAATTTTTCCCATCCTTCTATTTTTTCCCGTTTTTTCAACGCATAGGCAATAACAAGGCAATAATTCGCAACTCGCTCCGTGTGGCCTATCGTATATTTATCTTTAGCCTCGATGCTCGAGGCTAAAGCTGCAACTGTTTGGAATAGAAGGCGCTTATTTATTTCTATTTGCCGGTTTAAATCTTCGATAAGCCATGCATTCTTAAGCGCCATTACAACATCCGAAGCAAGCACGGATAAAAACCTTAGCTCCTCCTCACCGAAGCTTTTCTTGTTCCTTTTCTCCCCAAGGAACAAAACGCCTACCAAGTCTTTTCTGAAAAAGCCCGGTATACAGGCTTTTGCTTCATATAAAGAAAGGTCAAACTTTAAGGCTTCAAGAAATCTTTTTATTTTTAACTCTTTCTTTGTTTTGTAATATTTAATACGGCTTATAATTTTAGACCAAAGAATGTGCTCTTTAGGCAAATTTATGGTTTTATCTGTGAAATACCGAATTAAAGGGTTGTCTTTTCTGATTTTTACAAATCCGGCGGGCACCTTAAGGCCTGAATGGCCTCTTGACATTTTTACCACATACTCATCTCTTACCTTATCATAGATAAATATTCCGGCATGTTTAACTTTTAGGCTGGTTACGATTGTCCTTAGAATTATTCTTATAAGAGTATCGGCTCTATGTATAAGTATAGTTTGACGTGCCGCGATTTGAAGTTTCTTATGGTATTCTGGTTTCATCGGGCTCAATTTACAAAAACTATAAAATGTAATTATTGATTTTAATGCTTAGTTCGCTTAGGTCTAATGGTTTAGTGATATAATCAAGTGCGCCGTATTTTTTGGCTTTCGCTTGCAGGTCTTTATCGTCTTTACCGGTAATCATAATTATTTTTACCGCGGAGTCAATTTTTTTTATTTCCTTCAAAATTGTTATACCATCCTTATCCGGCATTTGAATATCAAGGAATATGGAATCAGGATGTTCTTCGTTGTATTTCCTTAATGCTTCTTCTCCGCTATTAGCCTTAATTGCCGTGATACCCAGCCTTTGCAGAAAGCGGCCGAGGAAATCGGCGATTTCGATTTCGTCATCTACAATAAGCACTTTTTTCCTTTCTATTCCCATAAACTCCCGCTGGCTAAAAAATTACAATATGTTAAATATTATCATATTTATCAAAGCGGGTAAATGTTTTTTATGGAATAATGTATTTAGCAAAATTTGGGTTATGGCTCGAAAACTAGATTAAAGGAAGATATTGTTTTCCCTCTGAGGCGGGGTTTAAAAAACTTTTTATCGTTATGTTAGAGCTATCTGCGAGATTTATGTGGCTTTTCTTTTCTGAAGGGAAAATAACTTCAACGATAGGGTTTAAGATATCGTAGGTATTCTGTTCTCTTACTACCGCCACGCTGTCATCGCTTAAGAGAATAAGCGTTCCATAAGGCCAAACACCTAATATTTTGAAGAAACTGTCGAGGAGCTCCGGGTGGAACAATTCACCTTTCAGTTTCATCATTATTTCATAAATTAACGCCGGGGAGTATTCTCTCTTATAGCTTCTACGCTGGGTGAGCGCATCATAAACATCACATATAGAAACAATTAACGAAGCTGTGTGCGGCGCCTGTTTAAAGCTCAATTTAGGGTAACCCTTACAATTGTATCCTAAATGGTGTTCGAATGCTACCAAGGGCACAATCATACCCAGTGTTTGCGAATATTTCAGAAGGATCTGAGCGCCAAGAGCCGAGTGGCTTCTGACTATATCGAATTCTTCCTCGGAAAGTTTACCTGGCTTTTGAATTATTTTACGCGAAATAAATATCTTGCCTACATCATGAAAAATAGCTGCCGTTGAAATATCTAAAAAATCTTCCTTGGAAAACCCGAGTTTCCAGGAAAAATACATTGAAAGTATTGAAGTATTAAGCAGGTGCCAAAATGTGGTTGAGTCATACCGTTTAACTGCCGCGAGCCTTAAAAACTCATTGTGCTTCTTCATTAAATTTTCCATAACCCCAATGACGTTGAAACGAAAATCAACGCCATCGATAGCTTTCCCGCCCAAAACATCCTCAATGGATGCTTTTATTGTTTTCAAAGATTCTACGTAATATTCTTCGCTGTCTTTAATTTTCTCCTCGGCCTCTCTGCCAGTATCTTCAGAAGATTTTATTTTACCTACAGTGATATTTCTTATCCCAATTGTCACAATATGTTTTTGGCAATCTTCCGGTTGTTCTGTTTCGGGAATTGCCAAATATTCGATAAATTTTGAAAGCTCTTCCTTATCTATACCTTTTGTAAAAGTAATCCTTTCGATACCTTTTTTCTTTAAAACAGTTATCGCAGATTTTATCTTTTGACTTAGTTCAAAAAATATCTCTCGTTCATAAGCAAGCTCACCTCCAATAATTCCTATAGTAAATTCCTGTCTTTCCCGCAGCACATCTGTTAAGCTATCAAACGCTGCATTTAAGCCTTCATTAAATTTAGGATGGCTAGAAGTATATATCTTTGCTATTTGAAGGCAAATTATCAATCTTTTAATATATTGTTCAATCTTTTCCATCATAACCATCCATCCAAAACCTTATGAGCAGAATCTTTAAGGCTCTTTTTCCAAAATAGCTTTAATTTGGAAATCTTTTCTAAACCAGCCTTTGCTTCGGTAAGTTTAAACTCTCCTATCATATTGATGTTTTCATTTATTAATTTATTTTTTATACCAAAGCTATTAGGTATTGATAAAAGTACATTGGCCGAAGCCTGCCGCAAAGAATTATTTTTAACTACTATAGCCATTATCTGCCTTTTTACCGGCAGGTCTTCTCTTAATAGGATTGATATAATAAAATTTTCATTGTAGTTAGAAAAATTCTGCATTATTTTCAATATTTCCATTTTAAGGAACCGGCTTGCGACATAAAAAACATTTTCAAGTATGTTGCATGAGATTTTCGTATCTTTGCTTTTAAGGCTTTCTATAATTTTCTTTAAAAGATTTATATCGGAATTGTTTGATTTTATTTCGCTATAAAAATCATTTGCATAGCGTGGAAAAAAATTGAAAAATAAACAAAAAATATTGTAATTAACATCCTTTTCGATAAATATCTTATTTAAATAAAAATTTTTATCGAAAGTTGTTTTTGAAAGAAAATCAATTACTCCCTCAACGTCTATTCTTTGCGATAACAATGCTTCTTCAAGCTTTTTGTCGGCATTAACTTTGATTTCTTCAAGAATATTTCTAAAACCGCTGCCGGAATTTATTTTTTTTGTTATTAATTCAAAAAAATTACGCGCAAAATTTATATCGGCTTCGGAAAAGGCCTTATCTAGTTCAGGATAAATCATTTCGGCTATTTGAAATAATCCTGAAGATATTTTTTCCTCGGCGAACAAATTAAGCAGCATTATACGGTAATTTTTTTTCATTTGCTCTGCGTCGAACGAAAGGCTTCCTGCAAGCCCCATATCTATAAGTAACGAACCGAGCGCGTGTTGATAAATCATCTGCACAGAAGGCTCTTTTAGCGAAGCCAGCAATTCTTTTGTTTTTTTGACTGCAGTAGTATTGTATCCTGATTCTTCCTTTAGGCGCCTTGAAAGCGCTGAGGCAACTGCGGCGTTCTGCGACCTATCTAACAGCGAAGAAAATAACTCTATACTTTTTATATTAAATGCATCCCGTGAAGTTACTTCCTCGCATAATATGTCTGTAATATCCTGCGGCGTTAAGCTATCGGCAAGAAAGGAAAGCTGCTTTATCTTGTCTTTTCCCGTATATTCTTTACTGTTTGACACTGCCCTCACCAATGCTTTCGCACATTTATTAAAATTTTCTTTCTCCTGCGCTTTTAGAAAATTGAGGAATTTTGCGATAGATGTTCTTAAGTCTTCATTTTCGGAAAAATCAGTTATTTTAATTTTCTCTAAAGCTGTATCAAAATTTTCGACGATATTTTTTATTTCAATTGTATTCTGCTCCTTAACCGCCCGCTTAAGTAAATAAGCCCAGATGTCCTTTTGCTCCTGGCCTTGCCCCCGTAAAAGCGAAGAATAGTCCAATTCTTCAATGATAATATTTACAATGCCCTGCTTTTCCAAAAGACAAGCGAGGCCGCCTTCTTTAAAAATATCGAGCACCGGCAAGCTCAAGCTTGTTAAAAAAATGCCTGTCTCTGAAGCAGTTAAGCCTTTTCTTATCTCTATGTTTTTTATTTTGCGCCGGTGTAAAAAAGCCGCTAATTCTATGTGCAAAGCTTCTTTTTCTAAAAATTTGCCGGCAACGGATAATGAAATTGGCGCGATACCTATAATAAAGGGATCTATGAAGTTTAAAACGGCAAGCGTATCTGTATGCAGTTTCTCTATTGATTTAATAAAAAGAGGGTGTTCCTTGAAATATATAGAACAATTATTGAGGGCTATCCGCAGGCTTTTAAAAAAATTA
>JALOCC010000063.1 GCA_023227945.1 Candidatus Omnitrophota bacterium | reverse complement strand
GAAATTACAGCCCCCATAATCCATAAACCCTCTTTTTTGGCTGTTATAACGGCGTTTGAAATATTAGACACCATTGCCACCTTGACATAGTTTTCCGCGCCGCAGGCAATATGCAAAACTGTTTCGTTGACTTCACAGGCCTTATGCTTCGGTATGATTAGAGAAAAACCGCCGAAACAGGCGGCGTTGCGCATTATGGCGCCAAGATTCTGAGGGTCGTATACTCTATCGAGAAAAATAAGAGTATCATTCTCATCTAGGCCTTCGCGCAAAAGTTCATCAAAGTCACTATATTTAAAGTTGTCAATTTCCGCAATTACCCCCTGAAGATTTGAGCTGTATTTGATTTTGAATAATTTATCCTGAGGCAGTTTCTTTATGGCGATGTTATTTGACCGGATAAGTTTTTCTATAGTGCTATCGTTAAATTTTTCCTCAAGAAAGATTGCACGTATGCTTTTTGGATTTTTCTTAAGACGTTCAACAACTGAATTTTTGCCATATAAATACATATTTTTCTCAATTAACCATGTTTTATTTTCATAACCGCAATCAGCACAACGAAAACCAGCGTAACTGCGTTAGCTAAAATTATCGGGAGCTCGGAAAGCATGATGCCGTAGATAAGCCACAAAAATACCCCTACTCCAAATAAAGAAAAGGTAACCAGAGATAAATCTTTGGTGTGTTTTGTTTTTATGGCACGTATCAACTGGGGAAGGAATGCTATGGTAGTCAAAATACCGGCTGCTATGCCTATAATTAAGGTTTTCACGTAATTAGCCTCGTGTATTTATAGAAGCGGATTACCGCGGAGCTAAACGCGGATGTACGCACGGTAATCGGCTTGCGTCTATCCGTCCCGTTTCCTATATATAATTATTAAGGTGCGGGACGCCCCGAACCTTAATATATTTATATAAGGTAACGGGGCTGCGTAAATATCCTCGCCTTGCTGAAGCTTTGGCGAGGCAGGCGCGGATCCGCTTCTATGTATTCGTGTTTATTCGCGTCACTTTGTTTCCGGCCAGAAACGATATCTTTTGGCAGTTTGTGCATCGACTACAATATGCATGTCGGCAGCAAACTTGAGAGAATCGTTTATTGCCGTATCAAAAGTATAGAGCTCCACATGTTTACCGTGCATATCTTTTATCTCTTTAATTACTTCAACGAAATCGGAATCTCCGGAAACAAGAGCTGCTGTATCGTATTGGTTAGTGACCGCTTTAGAAAACATATCAACGGCGATTTTTACATCAAGGCCTTTCTGAACCCATTCATGATGAAACCTAACGAGCCGCCCCAAGCGCACCTCAAAATAAGGTATGCTAACTTTTAGCTTCCGTAATAACTCTTGCTGTTCATGGTACGTTTTTGGATTTTCATCCTTGCTAAGCTCTGCCGAATAATAGTAACAACGAATGAGCTTGCGCCTGTTTACCACCCATTTTATTATATTCTTCCACTCGATGTCTTTACGCCCTAAATTTAATTTCGCTCCTAATTCGCGAATCTTTTGAACCACATACTCTGCGTCAATAAAAATCATTACACGTTCCATTTGGTACTCCTTTTTTAATGAGCACAGTATTTTTTCGAGCCAAAGTGGCGAAGAAAAAATACTAGTGCGAATTAAACCCCGCCCTTTCTTACCCATGAATAACTTATTCAAGGTATGAAAGGGCGGGGTAAATTCGGCTACGTTAATTTTCTATGCCAGAGGCATAGAAAATTAAGCTGCCTCATTTATTATACTAATAATTTTGATATTTTAAAAGAAATTGTTTGATTGTTGCTAACTGGTTTGAAATAAGGCAAGAAAAATGAACCTATTCAAAATAAATGACGTGGCTCATTTAAGAAAATTACGGAAGTTCATTCTCCGAAGCACAACCGGCGTTTTGCTTACCGAAGGGCGAAGGAGAATAAAAAAAGAGGGTAGAAAAGGGAACGGCTTTCTTTTCTACCCTCTTGGATTATTTACTTTCTAAATCCGCCGCCATAACCGCCACGGCCACCGCCACCGCCGCCGCCGAAGCCTTCTTTGCGCGGGCGCATTTTCTGAGCTTTACTCACTCTTAACGCTCTGCCATTTAATTCCTGGCCGTTAAGAACATCTATAGCTTGCTGTGCTTGTTCCGGGGTGTCAAACTCCGCAAATCCAAAACCTTTGGACCTGCCGGAAAATTTATCCGATATTATTTTGACTTCCTTTACGGTAAGCCCTTTTTCTTCCATAAATTTCTTTAGATCCGCATCTGTTACGCCGAACTCTAGATTTCCGATATACAGTTTTTTTTCCTCTTCCATTGTCGTTTCTCCTTTACAAACTTAAATTTTCCCTATAAAAGGGGCGCTCCGGTTATTAACTTAAACTCTTTACGTAAGATGCGGAGCGTCATCTTACTACAAGAGGGCTTTACGTACGCTTTTTCTTCTTTTCCCTCCTTTTTTGAGATGGTTTTGTATAATGTTGCCGTTCCCGGAAATTCTTTACAATGCCCTCTTTTTTGCATTGCATCATAAATCTGCGCAATGCTTTCTCGAAATCTTCTCTTGAATCAATTCTTACTTCTGCCATATTTTCTCCTTATGAACATTGAATTATATCAGATTTTATCATTTTTTCAAGCAAAAATATTAAAAAATACAAAAGTTATCAGCCATCAGCTTTCAGCTGTCAGCTACTGACGACTGATAGCTTGTGCTTTTTAGCTAAATTTCCGCATCCTTGACTAATTTTCTATAATATTCTATACATTCCTTGCAGGTAGGGCCTTTGTGCTGAAACTCCGGGTGGTCTTTTTTAATAAGGTTAATAAGATATTCTTCCGTTTTTACATGTTCAAGCGCGTGCTGCTGATGGACAGCCCTTGAACAAATCTGGCATTGGTATGTTTTATCATCAGAATTGATACCTTCTGCAGTCTTATTTTGCTCTTTATTGGCACATTTGTTACAAACTTCAGGGTCTGAGCTGGAACGTCTTATATTAAAAAAAGCTTTACCTATATTGCTTAGAAAACCGGTCAAGGGAACTTTGCAGATTTTGCATCGTATCATTAATTTCTCCTTTTAACCAGATAGGGACTATCTAGTATACTTACGCTGATATCCGTTTCTAGTTTTAATTATTCCATCGCTTTTATCGCTTCCTGAATCAAAGGAAGAATCGCAGTAATTTCTCCTTTATTCATTCTACCTAATTTTGCAAATTTAAATTCGCCGGCGTTGTCTTTATTCTCCCTTGTAATTTGCAGCTTTTTTTGCCCCCTGTTATAAGAATAAATGCTCACGGTTAACCTCTCATTCTCAGTTTCGTAAGACTTTGTAAACAAGCATTCATCAAGACTTGCATCATACGGCATATATGCCCTCCTTTTTGTACAAATAACCAAGCTCCAATTTCCAATGACCAAATAATGATCAATAACCAATATTCAATAACCAAATAAAAAGAACAAAAACGTTTGGGCATTGTTTATTGGGTATTGGGATTTGTTTGGAGCTTGTATCTTGGTTATTGGTTATTCTATAAAACATCTGTGCACTATTGTAATGAACAATATAAATATGTCAAGCTGGCATCAAAGCAAACTAAGGAGTAATGACGCAAGCAAAACATAGGATCAATCTATCTCTGCTGCCCGAAAAATACCTTTATTTCCGAATTTTCCCTTGATTGCCTCTACGGCTTTGTGCATACTTTCTTTTTTCTGGTCTATTTTTTCATCAAACAAACTATCCCTTTCATCTTGCGGTATTAAATTGGAAGTTTTAATTCCGATAAGGCGGATTTTCGACGCCCCTTTAACCCCTGAAGAAATAAATTTATTGTAAATTGTCCTTGTTGTCTTATATATCTCATCAACAAAATTAGTTGCCTTCTGAATTGTAAGCGCTCTTGTATAAGTTTTAAAACCGGTTAACCTTATTTTTAAGGTGACAATCCTTGCCTTTAATCTATCACTTCGTAATCTGCCCGAAACATCTTCGCAAAGCATGAGGAATGTACGCCTTATCAATTCCTCATCGGCAGTATCCTTTTCAAAAGTGGTTTCGCTGCTTATTGATTTTGCTTCGTGCGCGCCCATAACCTCGCTATTATCTATGCCGTTTGCCAAATACCAGAAATATTCTCCGGATTTACCAAAAATCGAAACCAGATAATCTTTTTTTTGTTGTGCCAGGTCCTTTATCGTGCGTATGCCTCTTTCATTTAATATCTCTTTTGACTTCTTCCCTAATCCAGAGATTTTTTCTATTGGTAAGGGCCATAAGAAATCCAACAGTTTTTCGCTTGTTATTTCCAAAAGCCCATCTGGCTTACATATATCAGAGGCAATTTTAGCCGCCATTTTTGTCGGTGCAAGGCCCAGTGATGCGGTTAATTTAGTTTCTTTTTTTATTTTTTCTTTTATAAGTTTACAGGTTGCAAGCGGGCTGCCGAAAAGATAGAAACTGCCGGTTATATCAAGGAAAGCCTCATCAATACTTAATGTTTCGATAGAAGGAGTAAATGTATTAAGTATATTATAAATTTGCCTTGAGACAGCGAGATATTTTTCCATATTTACGGGAAGAAAAATTGCCCGCGGACATAAACTATAGGCAATTGATATGGGCAGGCTTGAATGTATGCCAAATTTACGCGCCTCATACGAGCAGGTTGAAACAACCCCTCTTCCCCGTCCGGCCTTGGGGTCTGCTCCTACAACAACAGGCTTATTTTTATATAAAGGGTTATCTCTTTGCTCGACAGCAGCGAAAAAAGCGTCCATATCGATATGGACGATGTAGCGGCTAGTTTGCATAAACAATGTCTCTTATATAATAAACACTAAACTCGAAACCCTAAACTCTAAACAGTTTGTTTAGGATTTCCCGCCTTAGGCGGGTCCGCCTTATTTTTTAAAGGTGGCGGAAGAGTTTAGTGTTTAGGGTTTATTTACTTCCTTGAATTCAGCGTCGATGATATTTTCCGAATCGCTTTCTTTGCGAGCGGAAAATCCGTTTTTTACGGTATTGCTGTATTTTGCTTTCAACGTACGCGAGAGAAAAACTCCAAACGCCAGAAATATTAGCCTTACCAGCAACCTAATCAGAATATAAACGAAAATTATTGTAATAATTACTTTAAGCATTTTTATACTCTTACTTTAATAACTGCCTTTAATACTGGCAAACTGCCAGCGAGAGGAGCGTGAGCGTCTTGTGGGAAAAAAATTGCAAATGAATTCTCTTGAATCTTAAACCAAAAATTGCTTTTATCATTAAAAAATACGCAATCTTTTTTAGCATCATATTCTGTTCTTTTAATTCTGCATTCACTAAGCGGTTTATACCCTATCAAATCTTCTCCGCTTAAAGCCACCTGTATGTCTATATATTTTCTATGCGCCTCAAGGCTCGCTCCTGTTTTTCCGCGGCTGGTTGCTTTTGATATCAGCGCATAAACATCATTCTTGGCTATATCGTATCTGCCTTCGCAGTATTTTTTAAGATTTTCTTTTCTTAAAAATTCAAAAGCCGGCTTAAAAAGTTTATGCAGTTTTGTATAACGATAACAATTATCTAATATATCAATTACCATTATTTGTTTTAGCAATTAAAATATGGCGTTTAAAACAGCTCTAATCATGCCGGATTTATTGAAGGTAAAAAAATGCAGGTGGCTGTACCCATGAGATATTAAGTCCCGGCATTGTTTTATCGTGAAATCAATGCCGCATTTCTCCATATCTCGGGAGTTGCCTCTGAAACGCGACATCTCTTCTTCTATTTTTTTGGGAACAGTTGTTCTTGCTACAGCACAGAATTTTTTAAGCTTATCGATATCTGTTAAAGGAAAAATTCCGGGTAAAACCGGAATATTAATCCCCTTTTTGCCTGCTCTTTCTAAAAAATTATAAAAGTGGCTGTTATCAAAAAACATCTGTGTCACCGCAAAATCAGCTCCGGCATCTATTTTCTGTTTTGTGTATTCAATATCTTCATCGAGTGTTTTTGTTTCGATATGGCCCTCGGGATATACTGCAACCCCTGTGCAAAATTTACCATTTTCTTTTATAAAACCAACCAGATCTTTTGCGTAGCAAAGAGCCTGAGATTTGAAATTAAAACCCTCTATATTTTGCGGTATATCTCCCCTTAAGGCCATAATATTTTCTATGCCATTTTGTTTATATTCGCTAAGCAGGGTTTTAATAGTACCTACGTTTGCGCCGATACAGGTTAGATGAGGCATAACCACAAAATCTTTTTCCTTAATCAGCAGAAAGGTTGCTTCTTTTGTTTTTTCCTGAGTTGAACCGGCTGCACCATAGGTCATAGAAACATATAAGGGCTTAAAAGCCTTAAGCTCTCTTGCTGTATTCATTAAGAAATTCATCCCGTTTTCTGTTTTCGGCGGAAAGAATTCAAAAGACACGCCTTTATCGTGAGTTTTTAGAATATCTATTATCTTCATGTAACCTCGCTTCGCTCGGTTAGAATACAGACAACAGAGTACAGATTACAGAATCATTTTTTTATTTCTTCTCTGTCCTCTGTTATCTGTTTAAGTATTATACCAAAACTAAATTAAAGTTAAATAGTTTCTCCGGAAGCAAAAAAATAAAAGTTATACTGGTTGGAAAATTTTAGCGGAAACACAAAGTTATTCTTTTTTCTTCTCCTTAGAATCTTCGATTATTTTCTCGGCTATTGCGCTTGGAACCTCGACATATTTTTCAAAATGCATGGAGCTTGTTGCGCGGCCGCTGGAAAGCGAACGTAGCGTAGTAGTATAGCCGAAAAGTTCGGACAAAGGAGCTTCCGCAGCTACAATCTGCTGGCCTGCTTTGCCTGCTTCTATGCCAAGCACTTTTCCGCGCCTGGAACAAAGATTGCCTACGATATTACCAACATAGTCTTCAGGAGTAACAATTTCAAGCGACATATAAGGCTCAAGTAAAACCGGTACAGCCTTTCTGAAAGCTTCCTTAAAACACTCAATTGCAGCTATCTTAAAAGCAATTTCTGAGGAATCAACATCATGATAAGAGCCATCTATAAGGTTTACCTTTACGTCAACGACAGGATAACCTGCTAAAGCTCCTTTCTTAAGAGCCTCAATAACTCCCTTTTCAACTGCCGGGATATATTCTCTGGGAATGGCGCCACCGACAATTTTATTTTCAAACTCAAACCCTTGTCCGGGGTCTGCAGGCTCTATCTCAAACTCAACATGGCCATACTGTCCGCGGCCGCCTGACTGCTTAATGTGCTTATACTCTTCGGTTGCGTTGTTTAATATTGTTTCTTTGTAAGCAACTTTTGGCTGGCCGACAACTGCCTCAACGCTAAATTCATGCTTTAATCTATCGACTATAATTTCCAGGTGCAACTCGCCCATTCCGGAAAGAATGGTTTCTTCAGTTTCTTCGTCGTGGTGCACTGTAAACGTAGGGTCTTCTTCGGCAAGCTTTGCAATACCTTTACTTAATTTGTCCTGTTCTGCGCGGCTTGCGGGTTTAACACTTATTGATACAACCGGAGCCGGAAATTCTATAGCTTCAAGTATTACGGGGTTCTCAAGGTCACAAAGAGTATCTCCCGTTACTGTGTGGTCTAAGCCGATAGCCGCGCCGATGTCGCCGGCATATATATCTTCTCTATTTTCTCTTTCATTTGCATGCATCTGCAGAATTCTGCTTATTCTTTCTTTTTTATCTTTTGTAGAATTATAAACGTAAGAGCCAGCGGGAAGCTTACCTGAATAAACCCTGAAATAGACAAGTTTTCCCATATGCGGATCAGCCTGCACTTTAAAAGCAAGCGCCGCAAACGGCTCATTATCCTGGGGTTTTCTTTCAATAGCCTTTTCAGGATCGTTTGGATCTGTTCCTTTAACAGCGGGCAAGTCAAACGGGGAAGGAAGGTATAAATTAACCGCATCAAGCAATTTACGAACACCTTTATTCTTAAAAGCCGAGCCGCACATAACCGGCACAACTTTGTTTGTGATTGTGCCTTTGCGTATTGCCCGTATTAATTCTTCCTGCGTAATTTTATCTTCCGCTTCAAGATATTTTTCCATTAAAGTATCGTCAAGCTCAACAGCTTTTTCAACCATTATATGATGATACTTCTTTGCATTTTCTAAAAGTTGCGCGGGTATATCTTCTACTCTATATTCGTGGTCTTCTGAATTTTCATCAAAAATATAAGCCTTCATTTCCATAAGGTCAATGATGCCTTCAAAATTGTCTTCTGACCCTATGGGAACTACCATAGGAATTGCATTTGCGCCTAAATCTTTCTCAATTGCCTTAAGCACATCATAAAAGTCCGCGCCGACACGGTCCATTTTGTTGATAAAGGCTATTTTTGGAACATTATATTTTTCTGATTGGCGCCAAACTGCCTCTGATTGCGGCTCAACTCCTCCGACAGCACAAAAGACAGCAATAGCACCGTCAAGCACACGCAGGCTTCTTTCAACCTCAACCGTAAAATCAACGTGGCCAGGAGTATCTATAATATTTATTCTACAATCTTTCCAGAAACAGGTAGTTGCCGCTGCTGTAATGGTAATGCCTCGTTCACGCTCCTGCTTCATCCAGTCCATAGTTGCTTCTCCATCGTGGACTTCGCCTACTTTATGAGTCTTACCGGTATAAAAAAGTATTCGTTCTGTAAGCGTGGTTTTACCGGCGTCAATATGCGCCATAATACCTATATTTCTTTGTTGTTGTAAATTTGCTACTCGTACCATTTTTATACTCCTTTACACACAGATAATCACAGATGGCAGACACAGATGATCACAGATATTTTCATCTGTAACCAATATTTTTCCCGTTAGAGCTGGTTTTTTACTGGAATTAAGTGAGGTGGTTGAAAAACAACCATCTCATCCTGAGGAACGAAGCGACGAAGGATCTTATGATCCTTCAGCCCTTCGGGCTTCAGGATGACCCTTTGGGTCATCTCTACCGGGGGTTGCTATCCTGTTGCTAAATAACCACAGGCTACGCCCGTGGTGAACGGCGGTTCGGGACGTCGCCCCAAGAGGGGCTCCAGTTAGCAGCCTAAAAATCCCCGCCTGTCTACCAGGCTTTTAGCCTGTTGGGCTGTCGGCAGGCAGGTAAACTTTTTACGAAAGCATATTATAATAAAAAAATGGAATAAAGCAACTACTTTTTCAATAAGGCGAGGTAGGCAAATGAGACTTTCTATGAGCCGCTTTCTTTGTCTAGGCACACACTCGGAGCCTCAGTAAATGCGGAACAAATTGCTCCTTCGATAGTTGTTGCATCCTTATAAATTGCATCGCTTTTTACGCCATTTATAATCAAAGTGGGGCTTGCGGATGCATTATATTTTTGGCTATCTACTTCATTTTCTTTCAATAAAC
>JALOCC010000096.1 GCA_023227945.1 Candidatus Omnitrophota bacterium | reverse complement strand
CAAATTGCTCCTTCGATAGTTGTTGCATCCTTATAAATTGCATCGCTTTTTACGCCATTTATAATCAAAGTGGGGCTTGCGGATGCATTATATTTTTGGCTATCTACTTCATTTTCTTTCAATAAACTCAAACCTTCCTGGCCATAAGCAAATTTCTCAATCTTTTTTGCATCCATTTGCAATTTACCCGCTGCCTCTTTCCAATAATCCTCAAGCTTTACTGCTCCGCATGAAATAACGCAGGACTTTTCATTTATTTTATCTATGTACGCAGCAAATTTATCGGGATAAAATTTCATTATAGCAGCCTGCCTGGCATCTTCTTTTACCTCGTCAAGGCCGTGCAACGAAGCAACATCATTTATACTGTTACCGTTAACATTGACTATAAATTTTATTTTGAAATCTATTTTGTCACCGAAAGGTTTAATAACCGGCAGAATAACTTTTTCTGCGCGGCTTCCGTAGGGGCACAGGCTCATCACAAATAGTTCAATTACCGGCTTATCCGCCTTAGGTATTTCTTCTCTTTCCACTTCTGGTACCTGCTTAGGCATATTCTTAAGCTTCGCAATATCTATTACGGCATTTGGAAAAATCAGTAAGGCCCCGTCTTTTGTAAGATAGAAAGACTGTGTAACATTATCCAGAACAAGGTCTACTTTATAAAGGCCACGTTCCTCAACCGGCTTGCCGGAAAGTGTTACATTTTTCCCAGGAACAAAATAGGTATTTATGGTATTTAGCACTTTATAACCCGCATTAAGCCGGCCGATTGTTTTACGAGTGGAATGTTTTCTTATGATAATCGCCGCACAAAATCCTAAAATTAAAATAATGCACACGGATACGGTTAAAAACAAAATCTTCCTTGTTGTTATTTTTATCATCTTTTTTCCTCCAATAAATGAATCAGTTTTTATTGTCCTTAAATCACTTTACCGGCCTAACCGTGATTTCCTTTTTTAATTTTCCGCTGATACTGCAATAACCCTCAACAGACAAAATATCGCCGGCTTTTGCATCGGGGATAAGATAACTAACAGTCTGAGTTTCATTATTGTCCTCGCGGCTGATGAGATGGCCAATTATTTCTTTTCCGTTTAAACCAATATCCACTTTTTTTATATAATGGTTTACAGGATTGCTCGTATTATGAGAGATAACGGCATTCAACATTTTTGTATCAGGGTCAAAATTTATTTTGATATCTGAAGGCGGATGCGCATAAGCTATGCCGGATACAAAAGACATAACAACAATCATAAATACAGCTTTCTTTTTCATGTTCTTCCTCCTTTATGTGAAATTTTATTTAATACAGGAACTGCCATGTTTAAAGCCAGCAAGCTAAAAAGTTCGGCATCGAATTTCACTCCGATTTCGGTTAAAATAAAAATAAGTAAAGCTAAAAGCGCGCCAAATAAAAATTTACCTATTGGCCTTGTGGGTGTGGTAAGCGGCTCAATTACCATTATAAAAATATAGAAATAACTGAAATAACCGAAAATATTCCAAAAAGGAACATTTTGCAAAATCGCCTGAGCCCCAAACAATACAAATGAAACCATTGCGTAGCCTGTAATTATTTCTATCTTTCTAATCTTAGCGGCAAAATAAAACCCAAAAGGCACAACTATATACCAGAGATAAGTACCTTTCCACTGGGTGGATGCGCCGAATAAAATAAGAGCCAAGAAGATACCGAAACCTGCCGGATTAAAAATGTGTTTTTTGCGAAAACGAATTAAAGACTTGGAAAGTATGCCTAGCGCAGATGCCAATACAAAATTCCACCATACATTATCAGCAGAAAGCGCGTAGCCTACGATTAAGCCTGTAATAACTGAACTTTCGGTTATTTTAAAAGTTTTTGTTTTAAAAAACAGAATAATTGTTTCCAGGGCGGAGCTTGCAATAACGGCAATAAGCGTAGTGGCCAAGAAAGCTATATCCCTATCTTTAATTGAGAGAAAGACAGCGAAACAAAGTAGATACAGGATTAATTGCGTTTTTATGGATTTTAATTTAAACATAAGCTTTAATCGTAAGAGGTATTTTACTGCCGTAAATAAAAAATGCAACTACGGTTTTGAGCCATACTTACGTGATGGGATTATTCTTTGGTTCTGTAGACTCCTCTTGACAATAAGCCGGTTATATTTTATTATGCTCATCGATGAAAAAAATTCTTTTATCGATAATTATCTGGATTGTCGGCTCAATACTTACGATTATTTTATATCTGGCGATGCTCTTGCTTACCATCGTCCTTTATCCATTCGATAAAAGACGGGCAATAGTGCATGCGCAATGTTTCTGGTGGTCAGACCTGGTAATTAGGCTAAATCCTTACTGGGAAGTTAAGGTAAGCGGCTTAGAAAATATTGATAAAAACCGCACCTATATCATAATCGCAAATCACCAGAGCCTGGCTGATATAGTCCTCGCCTATCAGACAAAAATGCAGTTTAAGTGGGTTGCTAAAAAAAGCCTGTTTAAGCTTCCCTTTGTCGGGTGGTCGCTGTCGCTTGCCAAGCATATAAAACTGGAAAGAGGAAACTTTTCAAGTATTAAAAAAGTTTATAAAGAAGCTGCTTATTGGCTAAAATCCGGGATTTCCGTTCTTTTCTTCCCTGAAGGCACACGAAGCCAAACCGATGAAATGGGAGATTTCCGTAACGGCGCCTTTAAATTAGCCATAAAGGAACACCTGCCAATATTGCCTATATTATTTAAGGGGACCGGCACAGCTATACCAAAGGGAAGCTGGGTATTTACAACGAAAACGAAAGCCTTATTAAAGATTCTCCCCCCCATAGAAACAACCGGTTATAAACCCGCTGATTTTGCTACGCTTAAGGATTTGGCCCGTTCTGCGCTGGAAGAATACCCCCTTTCTCAACCGTAATCACAGTCATAACCTCAAGAAAGAGCTATGGTTATGTATATTAACCGTGCCTAAACCTCTGCTTCAAAGGATCACTGGCTATAATTTCAATCTTTTTACTTGTCAAAATCCGGATTTATGGTATAGTAATGGTTCACGTAAATGCAATTGTTCATTGAAAAAAAGAGAAATGGCGGGTGTAGTAGACGGCATTTTATATGAAACCTGCCAAAATAGAGAGGTTTTTAGGACGTTAACCGGGATTTCAAAAGTAAAAGGAGAAACGAAAATGGAAGAGCAGAAGAAATTGTACATAGGCAACTTGGAATTTGGCGTCACTGAGAGTGATCTAAAAGGGCTTATCGAAAGCAAAGGGATAAGCGTAAAAGAAGTAAGAATTATTACTGACAAATTCTCCGGCAGGTCTAAAGGTTTTGGCTTTGCGGAGTTTGAAACCGAAGAACAAGCTCAACAGGCAATAGATGCTTTGAACGAGCAGGAA
>JALOCC010000003.1 GCA_023227945.1 Candidatus Omnitrophota bacterium | reverse complement strand
TAAATAATAGTATTTATACCGGTTGCCTGTTGAAAAAAAGCTAAAGCAATACCCACAAAAAGCGCCGGCCTCACCCAGGGTGCAAAAACCTCGCTCCAGCAGCAGACTTTATCGGATATGGAACTGGAAATATTTTTTATCTCATTATCAATATTATCCGCTGAGCCGGTGCGGCAAAGAACATCCTTTGCTTTATCTATCAATCCTCTGCTGATAAGCCAACGAGGGGTTTCAGGAAGATAAATCATACCGATAAGCAAAATCGTTGCCGGAATAGCACCCAAGCCAAACATCCAGCGCCACTCGTTTTTTCCGAGTGTCAGCATATAATCAACCAGATAAGAAACTACTATGCCGCAGGTAATCATCAGCTGATTTAGCGAAACTAAAGAACCTCTTGCTTTAGCGGGAGAAATTTCCGAAATATACAAAGGGGCGACATAAGAAGCAACGCCTATTGCCAGGCCGATAAGGAGACGACAGCCGATTAAAACAAGGATACTCGGCGAGAATGCGCTGCCGACTGCTCCAATAGAAAAAAGCAAAGCGGTAATCACTATGCTGCGGCGCCTGCCAAGCTTATCTGCCATTGCTCCGCTAAAAGCTGCTCCGATAACGGCACCTAACAATACAGCACTGACTACCCTCTCAACAACCAGGGAAGTCAGGTTGAATTGGTCTTTCAGATAAAGTATTGCTCCGGAAATTACGCCTGTATCATAACCAAAGAGCAAACCAGCCAAAGCTGCGATAAAGGCGATAATATAAATAATAAAAAGATTGTCCAAACGTTGGGGCTTGGGCATATCTGCCTCCTTGTATTTATGTTACGAATGTAACGTCCGTAACTTTATAAAAACTAAAAGGTAATGCCGATTCTTGCTCCGGTAACTAAAGCGTTACCAGTATCCTGATTACCGCCGTTGGGATTAATGATATATTGAATATCCGGTTGGAAATATAGCCATTGGTTTATGGCGATTTTATAAGTAGCCTCAATTACGGTTTCAAATGTCTGTTTTTCTTCTCCGGCATCACTATGGTGTTTGTTTAATTGCCTGCTCCACTTGCCATAAGCAAGGCCTATTCCGGCAACATCATTATCGCGGCCGGGAATTAATCCTTTATAAGTAAGCCCTAAATCTATGAAAAGCGGTAGTTCATTCATATCGCTTGGCTGCAATACCACTACAAAAAATGGCGTAAACCCCTGGTCTTTAGAATCCGGCTCGCGATAGAGCATCTGATCGGCATGAAGGTAAAGGCCGTAATTTCCATAACGCCTCTTCTGAAGCAAACCCGTTGAAGCATAAGAGCCTCCGTTTTCGTCCGCATATAAATCCTTGAAACGCCCCGTGGAATAAAAAACTCCTAATTTATAATTTCCCGGAAGGCCTTCTGCTTCAGCATATTGATTGGGCAAGAAACTAAATTCCTGAATGAAAAGAATTCCCTTATTGCTTCTCCATGTTAAATCTGCTCCGTGCGCAGCTTCGCGGCTAACACCTGAATCCTGGTGATAAATCCCGCCCTGCCACACAAAAGCATTCGCCGGTTTCAATTTCAAACGGGCACCCCAGGTGGCGGTTGGATAAACCGTGAAAAAAAAGTTTATCGGCAAACTGATGGGGCAGCCATCTATGGAATTGGTAAGAAATGTCCCGTAGAGCGGCGATTGCGCAAAGTCGTCTCCTG
Organism: Candidatus Omnitrophota bacterium; assembly: GCA_023227945.1. Lineage (GTDB taxonomy): Bacteria > Omnitrophota > Gorgyraeia > Duberdicusellales > 4484-171 > JAJYOP01. Next base: position 77,680 of record JALOCC010000003.1, on the reverse strand, counting down.
TACCAAGACGCCCTACTTTAAGGCTTACCTTATCCTGAAACATCTCTTGTTCCAGATAAAGGTTATAAAGCTGTACATACTCTGAGCCGTAGATACTCGAAGGCGGGAAACGATTACCTATGTCTCCGGAAAGGTTTTTTCCTTCACGATAGACGCCAGAAATATGGAATTGTAATCCGTTTAAAGCGAAAACTTTTTCAAGGTCAACGTTAATATCCAAACCTAAAGATGAGTCATAACGGAAACGGTTCTTTCTTATGCCGCCGTGGACATTCGTTAAAAGGTCGGTAACGTAAGTGCTGGTAAAATCTACTCCGCGCTCACTTAATTCTTTCCGTTTACCGCCCCAATTACCGAAAAAATACTCACCGCTCCACCATGATTTTAATTGTTGAAATAATGTCGCAGGCTTGGAAGGAGAAATTATCGCCTCTTGCGCGAATGCACAATTAGCTATTAGAAGAAATACTATCGAGAAAGTGATAATTTTCTTCATTTGTCGTATACATTATAACAGATAGCAAATTAAATGACAATTTTTAGTTCATTTTTCTATACTTGGGCATAAAAATAGTACTGATCATATTTAAAAACCGGCGCTATTATCTCTCTGCCTCGCACGTTGAAAGGCATAATATTGAGATCCCACTCGCATCGACCGAGGGAAAACCCCTCCCTATTTATACTGGAGCCCCATTGGCATACCCATGGTCCCTGTTCTCTAAATACGTCCCAGTGGGGCGGCGTCCCGCTCCACCATTCGTCCACGGGCGTAGTCCGTGGCCTCTGGCAATGGGAGAGAAGAATTATATAGACGATGTAGCGTTATGACAAGATATTTGGGTTTTAGAGAGGCATTCCAACATCGAATGGCAGAAATAATCTACAAAGGGACGGCTTCTCCATTTACGGTTTAAGTGGAAGTTAAGATTGCATAAACACAAGGCCCACCTAATAGGTGGGCCTTGGTTATGTCTATCGTAATTCTTTATCGCGTTTCTACATACTTTAATTTTTTACTCATCACCGCGGCTACTGTTACCATTATTCCCCATATTAGGAAAATAGACAGGGTCATCGGGATGCCAACTCTTGCCATTTCCGGCAAAACCTCAGGAAGGCCAGCGGTTAGAAAGGGCGGATAAAGAACAACTTCGCCGTGAGTGACATGTTCAACTGCCAACATTGCCACGCCGCCCCATAACATCGCATTTAACCAACTAAGATGATATTTTTCAGGAACTTTTTTGCTTACAGCAGTGGTTACTATTGCCGCACTCATTGGAACAACAAAACAAGCCATTTGTTACCTCCTTTTTAAATTTGAAATTAAAAGTGATATTCCCCATATTATAAACACCGGCACCAACATTGCAAGCCCTAACACTGTACTATTCTTAATCATTCCATCTGTTGTTTTCTCTAAAAACCCTCCGCCTTCGTACCCTAATATATGATCAATAAAAATCATTATTGTCGCCCCCCATAACATTAAAGCCAAAAAACCTAATTTGTATTTTTTTGGCAAAGCAAATTTAGCTAAAGTTGCACAGCTTGCCGCAATAGAAGTTGTTGCTAACCACATTTTTTACCTCCTAATGAGCGCAACATTTTTTCGAGCCCTGACCGCTGTAAAGCGGGCGTGGCGCAGAAAAAATGTTAGCGCGAATTACTCCGCACCCAGTACCCTTAAATTTTCTTTTATACAGACTGGGTGCGGGGTTAATGTTTCACTTAAAAATCCACCTGTGTCCTCATTCCGCCTACAAACACTCCGTTTGTATCATCTGGTATATCTTTTCCAAAAGGATTCCAGATATATTGGAAATCAGGGCTTAAGGAAAGGTGCTTGTTAACAAATATTTTGTAATAAGCTTCAAGATGGCCTTCGGATTTACCCAGACGTCCGGTGGCTTCTTTGTAATTATCGGAAGGGAAAATCTGGCCAATCGCAAAAGCAGCTACATCGTTCTCTCTACCCCAGGGTTTACCTTCCACCTGAAAACCTGCGCTCCAGGATTGTTCAAGGGAATAACTTAAATCTCCGGTTGCCGTGATATTAGGATTATAAACTTCCGGATTCTGCCAACCGTAACGGGTAAAAAGAGTTACGATATCGTTTGCCTTCTGGTCAAAACTTAAGCCAAAACCATAGGCATTTTCTTTGTTTTTAGTTTCATCGAGCCATTTAGTGTAATAGGTATTATTGTTCCAGCCGTAGAAACGGTAGTTACCGGGAAGATTGAAGAAGTTAGTTTTAAAAGTTACCTGGCCCATATTAACCAGGTTATCGGTAATTTTTTCCCAATCATTGTTTCCATCAAATACGCCATAGTTGAATTCAATCCATTCTTTCGGCATGTAGGCAAGGCGGATACCGGCAGTATTATCCGGAAAATCAATTGTCGCAGCGTTACGAAACATTCTGCCTAAAAACTGGGTAGTTTCATCATTGGCAACTTCATTGTTGTCGAAATAAACCGTAGGATCTAACTTTCCAAAGGTTATAGCTGCTTTATTATTGAAAAAACCTTGTTCATACCAGGCTTCGGTAACCCTGACATTGACATCATCGTCAGCGTCACGGTTGACATTACTGTACAAGGTAAGGTTATCTTCAAGTCCTTCGCCCTGGCCGTTTTCAAGGTGCAGAAAGGCCCGGCCGCTGATTTCTTCAAATTCTTTAGCTATAGTGATGTCGGTAGAATAGGAACCATCAGCACGGCTGTCTTTTAGCGCCGCGGCATCTGAAGCGCTGTTTACGTTATTGGTGCCCTGCACAATCATTGTAGCGCCGGCGCTGATATCAAGGCCTTCTACGAGCGGAATGGGTTTGCCTGCCTCGCGATGTAACTTCGTATCAAATTGGCTTAGTTTTGATTCGTAATCGGAAATTTTCTTATTTTGGTCTAGAATGCACTGCTTTTGTTCACCCATACTTTTTTCCTGGATAGCTAATTTCTGCTCCAAAACTTCAAGGCGAGCCCTAAGTTGAGTAATCTCATCTTTTATGGAAACTTCTTCAGCAAAACAAGCATTTGTAAAAAAACAAATGCCAATTAAAAATGCAATTATCCGCATCTGGACAACCTCCTTTATTTCTTTCTCTGGTTGTCCAGTCGAAAAAACTACTATTTAATATCTGACACTGCGGGCGCAGTAGTATTCGCTATTTAAACCGCCTCTTCTCTCTTTTTTCAATTTGTACAACTTCTGAATCATGGATCGTAATCACTACTTCTCCATATTTTATTTTTTCCATTGCGGTTTTAATTTCAGCAAGAATTTGCTGCTTTTCTTTATCTTCTGTTGCTACATTTTTATTATTCATTGCTACTTTTCTAAAAATCGTGCTACCAGAAATTAAAAAAATTTTTACGCTGAAGTAACTACGAGCTTACCGTGTTTTACTCCTTTTAAGGCTATCAGTTTATCTGCTAACGCTTTAAGGTTTGAAGCTTTCCCCTTAAGAGCGATTATCTCTAAACAGCTGTGATGGCTTAAATGAACATGCTGGCTGGCTAAGATTATATTGGTAAACTCATGCTGGATATCTAATGACTTATTAACAAGCTCCCTTCTATGATGGTCATAAATTATAACAACCGCTCCTGAAACTTCTTTATTTTCTTCGTATGCTTCTTCGGCTGTATTCTTACGTATGAGAAAACGGATGGCCTGGCTTCTGTTAGGAAATTTATGCTTTTTGACAATAGCATCCAATTCATTAAACAGCTCTTCCTCTAATGATACGCCAAATCTTTTTATTGTTCTCATAGTAACACCTTCCTTAGAAAGATAACACTAAGGCGTAATCTTGTCAAGTGTTTTTGGTAAATTTGAGAGATGTTTCCTCGCCAAGAAGTAGACATTTTATTTTCCATTTTTTAATTTCTCAGGATGATGCCTTACAACTTCTGCCTGAACCATATAAATCACATCTTCGGCAATATTAGTAGTGTGGTCGCATATACGTTCCAGAAAACGGGCTATCAACAACAGCTGCACTGCCCTTGGAGCAGTCGTTCCATCTTTTACCATGTAATCTTCGATAAGCTCTTTTTGTATTATATTCCGAAGCTCGTCAGCTTCGGAATCAGACAGTAAAACTTTTTTGGCGAGCGCGATATCACCTTTAACAAATGCGTCTATAGACAGCTTTACCATGTTTTGCGCAACCACTGTTAGCTTAGGTATATCAATTAGCGGCTTTAAGAGCGGCTTATCTACTATTTCAAGCGTGCGTTGGGCTATATCTACAGCAATATCCGCTATCCGCTCTAATTCAGCATTTATTTTCATGCCGGTGGTAATAAAGCGGAGATCTTTAGCCATAGGTTGATAGCGCGCTATCAAATCAATGCACTTTTCATCTATGGATAATTCTAACTTATCAATATTGGAGTCATTATCTATGACGCTTATGGCCATTCCCCTGTCTCTGTTCTTTAGCGCCTCAATAGATTTACAGATGGCTTCTTCTACTAAGGCACTCATCTTCAGAATTTCTTTATTCAACCCTTTTAATTCTTGATCAACATGTCTCTCCATTTTAAACCTCCGATTTTTTTATCCGTATCTACCGGTGATGTAATCTTCCGTGCGTTTATCGCGGGGCGCAGTAAATATGTTTTCGGTTTTACCAAATTCTATCAATTCACCTAAAAGCATAAATCCGGTATCGTCCGAAACGCGCGCTGCCTGCTGCATGTTATGCGTCACTATTATTATAGTATAATTGTTTTTTAGTTCACGCATTAATTCCTCAATCCTCTGGGTTGCCTGGGGGTCTAAAGCAGAACACGGTTCATCCATCAATAACACATCGGGTTTAACGGCAATTAGCCTTGCAATGCATAACCTTTGCCTTTGTTCTAATGATAATCTTAAAGCTGGTTCATTGAGTTTATCTTTCAGCTCATCCCACAACAGAACACTTTTTAAGCTTTCTTCAACTATTTCATCCAATCTATCTCGCTTTACTCTTTCTCCATGGATTTTTTCTCCAAAAATAATATTTTCATAAACAGATAACGGAAACGGATTAGGCCTCTGAAATACCATCCCCACTTTTTTACGTAAAGTAACTAAGTCAGCATTTTCATCAAGAATATTTGCTTCATCAATTATAACCTCACCTTCTGTGCGCACACCTTCAATCAAATCATTCATCCGGTTAAAAACCCGTAGCATTGTTGACTTACCACAACCAGATGGCCCGATTATCGCGGTAATCCTGTTTATTTCAAAACAGGAATTTATATTTTTTAAGGCATGAAAACTGCCGTACCAAAGATTTAGATTTTTAGTTATTATTTTCATCTTTATCCAAATTTTCCCCTAATATAACCATCTGTACGTTTATCTCCTGGCGCTGTAAAAATCTTATCGGTTTTATCTATCTCGATAAGCTCTCCACTTAAAAAGAATGCGGTTTTATCCCCAACCCTTGCCGCTTGTTTTACGTTATTAGTCACTAAAACTATTGTGTATTTCTCTTTTAACTTAACCATAGCATCCTCTACTTTTGCGGTAGAAATAGGGTCTAATCCGGAACAAGGTTCATCAAATAAAATTACTTCTGGGCAAACAGCTAATGTTCTTGCTATACAAAGACGCTGCTGTTGGCCTCCGGATAATTTAAAGGCTGACTCACTAAGCCTGTCTTTTACCTCTTCCCAAAGATAGGCTTGCCGTAATGCTTCTTCTACTTTTTCCGCAAGCTTTTTCTTTTTTCTTTCTCCATGCATCTTTATCCCATAAGCCACATTATCAAATATAGATAACGGGAGCGGTAGAGGTAGCGCAAAAACCATTCCTATTTTACGGCGTAACACCTCAACATCTATCGCTTTGATATTTTCTCTTTCTAATTCCACCGCGCCAGTAAGTTTAAAACTTAGGCTTAGATCGTTCAAGCGGTTTAACGTACGCAAGAAAGTTGTTTTACCGCTATTAGAAGGGCCAATGATGCTTAAAATCTCATTAGCTTCTATCTCCATGCTTACCTGCTTTATCGCATGTATGGAGCCGAACCATATATTTAAATCATGAACCTTAAATTTCACCATTTCTTCTTCCTTCTGAATTTATAACGTATTATTATTGCCACCAAATTCATAAACAAAACCAATGCCAAGAGCACAAAGGCCGTTCCGTATCTTATCTTCTCATCAACATTAGGTACCTGCGTTGAAATAACATAAAGATGGTAAGGTAAAGCCATAGCCTGGTCAAAAATAGACTTTGGCAGCCGCGGTAGATAAAAAGCTGCCACAGTAAAAAGAATTGGCGCTGTTTCGCCGGCGGCTCTGCCTAACCCTAAAATTGTCCCGGTTAATATGCCTGGTATGGCATTAGGCAAAACTATATGCCTGATAGTCTGCCATTTGCTTGCTCCCAGAGATAAACTTACCTCGCGAAAGGTTTGCGGAACACTTTCCAAAGCTTCACGCGAAGCAGTGATAATTAAAGGAAGAATCATTATCCCCAGCGTAAGTGAACCAGAAAGTATAGACGCTCCAAATTTGAAAAATATTACAAAGAGCGCTAAACCAAAAAGGCCGTAAACGACAGACGGCACGCCTGCCAAGTTTATGATTGCTAATTTTATAATCCGGGTAAGTAAATTATCTTTGGAATATTCGCTTAAATATATCGCTGCCAGAAGCCCTATGGGCAGAGCAAAAATAATTGCACCGAAAACCAAATATATAGTGCCTATAATGGCGGGGAATATTCCTCCTGCGCGCATCCCCTGTCGTGGTATATCCGAAAGAAACTGCCAATTTATCGCAGGTAAACCCTTCTGGATAATAATTACGACGATAAGACCGACAGGAATAACAATTAAAAGAGTTGCTAGGAGTAAAAAGAAAAATGCGATTTTTTGTGTCCGATATGGATTTTTCATTCTTTCTTATGCAAAAATAAATCTGCGGTTACGTTAATTGCGAAGCTTATAACAAATAAAACTATGCCAATAGCGAACAAAGCAAAATAATGCTCGCTCCCTACTACAGCCTCGCCCATTTCTGCCGCGATAGTTGCAGTCAAGGTTCTTACCGGAACCAAAATGCTCTGCGGAATCACCGCGGCATTTCCAGTAATCATCATAACCGCCATTGTCTCGCCTATTACTCTGCCAATCCCCAACATTACCGCGGCAAGTATCCCGCTGGACGCTGCCGGAAGCATCACTCGCCAAATGGTTTGCCAATGGGTTGCTCCTAGCGCGAGAGCACCTTCTTTATAATTTTTTGGAACTGAATAAAGAGCATCTTCGGCAATCGAAACGATTGTCGGCATAGCCATAAATGCCAGCATTATCGAACCGGACAGCGCGGTAAGGCCTGTGGGCAAATGAAAAATTGTCTTTACCAAAGGCACCAACGTTACCATACCTACAAAACCCAAAACAACACTGGGTATAGCCGCTAATAACTCTACACCTGCCTTAAGTATTTCTTTGATTTTAACCGGGGCTATTTCGGCAATGTAAACCGCGCATCCTATTCCGATGGGTATGGAAATTATCGCAGCCCCCAGGGTAACCAGCAAAGAACCAAGAATCAACGGCAATATCCCTAGTTGAGGCGGTTCTGAAATCGGATACCAGCTTCTGCCGAAAAGAAAATTAAGCGGGCTTTCTATTTTAAATACTGCGAATCCTTCCTTGAGGAGAAATAAAAAGATAAGAATAACGAAAAAGATAGAAGCTAATCCTGAAATCAAGATTAGCTTCTCAATGATGAACTCTTTAATTTTACGCATGGAAATTTATTTGCTTACGGGAACAAAATCAGTTTTTAGAACAATATCTTGCCCTTCCTTGGAAAGACAAAAATCTACAAATTTCTTTACCAACTCCTTTGGCTCTCCGTTCGTATAAAGGAATAGCGGCCGAGATATTGGATACTTACCATTAACCACATTTTCTATGGATGGTGTTTCATACGCAGCCTTCTCATCTTTAGCTACCATAATGGGCTTTTGTTTAGCCGAAATATATCCCATCCCGTAATATCCTATTGCTGCAGAGTTACCCGCTACCTCGTCTGCGATTGCCTGAGAAGAAGAAAGTAATAGTGCAGTCGGAGCAAATTCATCTTTCGCGTTTGGGTCGCCTCTTCTTAACACATGCTCTTTAAAATAAACGTGCGTTCCTGAGTTGACCTCACGCGAAAGAATAACAATTTTCATATCTTGCCCGCCAAGTTCCTTCCAATTAGTAATCTTCCCGGTAAAAATCTGAGCAAGCTGGTCAATAGTCAATTTGCTCACAGGATTTTTGGGGTTAACCACTACGGCTAAACCATCCAAAGCTACTTTTATCTCGTAAGGATTTATTCCTTTTTGTTTAGCTAAGGAAATTTCTTTATCTTTGATATTTCTTGAACTCATCGCAATATCGCAGGTAGCGCTGATTAAACTGGAAAGCCCAGTGCCTGAACCGCCGCCGGTGACTGCTACAAATTCAGCGGTATTTTTCTCCATGTACTTTTCAGCCCACGCCTGGCCTAAATTGACCATGGTATCTGAACCTTTGATTTGGATAGAATTTTTATTTGACGCGGCGAATAGCGGGTTTGCAAAAGTAATTATTCCTAAAATAAATAACCATCTCTTAAACATGTTTGCCTCCTTTTAATAAAGTATTTTATGATAGGTATGTTAGGTGAGTGTAAAATCTATGTAAAATCTATGTAAAATCAGAATATCACCCAGATTAGCTCTTTGATTGTTTGATAAACTTCGGGCAAGTAGATTTCAGTGGAAAGTTTATAGTTATATCTTATTTACAATAGTCATCGCTATGATGCCGGATATCTTTACCTTCTACCATATAGTATACATCTTCACCGATGTTAGTAGCATGATCGGCAATGCGTTCGAGATATTTCGAAATAAATGTAAGGCTTATTGCGCGAGTTATGTTTTTCGTATCCTGCAACATATATGTCAATAACTCTCTGAAAATTTGCTCGTTCAGGTTATCTACTATATCATCCTGACAACACACCTGTTGCGCTAATTCCGCTTTTCTATTAATAAAAGAATCTATAGCGTCATGCACCATCTTTTGTGATATCTTTGCCATTCGTGGTATACCTATCAGCGGTTTTAACGGCAGCTCTTTAAGTAATTCCTGGTTACGTTCGACTATATTTACCGCAAGGTCACCAATCCTTTCCAGGTCGGAATTAATCTTAATAGCTGATATAAGAAATCGCAAGTCCCCCGCAGCCGGTTGCCTAAGCACGATAAGTTTAAAAGCTATGTTGTCTATCTCTATCTGTATCATATTAAGTTTTCTTTCTTTCTCAAATACGCTTTCTTTTAATTCACTTTTTCTTTCCTTGAGCATAATAATTGCATCCTCAATCATATCTTGCGATATCAAAGACATCGTGATAATATTTTCTTTCAATTTTTTTAATTCCTCGTCAAAATGCCTTTCCATTGTTTTTCTCCTTTTTTCCAGAAGATTAGAATCATTTACCTATTTCCTTAAAAAATGATTTTTCCATCCATTGTTTTATCTCGTCTCTGGTATTACGAAAAGCTTCCAGCTTTTTTGCGTGAGAGCCGGAAATTTGCGAAGGATCCTTAAAACTTTTATGTACATAGTATCTGCTGTTAGAGAAAAATGGGCAGGCAGTCTCTGCGGAATCGCATACCGTAATCACATAATCAAATTGCGAATCGATAAACTCGTTAATACTTTTTGAGCGTTGCCTTGATATATCTATGCCTATTTCTTCCATTGCCTTTATAGCAAAAGGATTAACTGTAGACGGTTCTGCACCTGCACTATAAACTTCATAATAATCGCCAAAGAAATTTTTAAGCAACCCTTCAGCCATTTGACTCCTTGCAGAATTATGCTTGCATATGAATAATACTTTTTTCTTTTCCATTTGTATTCCTTTATAGCTGTTATCCAAATTTTCCCGTAACGTACTCTTCGGTCATTTTACTTTTCGGAACGGTAAATATTTTTTCGGTTCTTCCAAACTCAATTAATTCTCCAAGATATAAAAAGGCGGTATAATCGGAAACCCGAGCCGCCTGCTGCATATTATGTGTAACGATAACTATCGTATACTCTTTTTTTAATTCAAGAAGTAATTCTTCAATCTTTCTGGTTGAAACAGGATCTAAGCTTGCGCATGGCTCATCAAATAAAATTACTTCCGGTTCAACCGAAAGCGCACGCGCGATACACAAACGCTGCTGTTGCCCGCCGGAAAGCCTAAGAGCGCTATCGTTTAATCTATCTTTTACCTCTTCCCATAAAGCTGCTTTTTTAAGCGATTCTTCAACCCGGTTGTTTATAAATAATTTGTTTTTTATGCCGTTGACTTCCATACCATAACTTATATTCTGGAAAATTGTTTTTGGGAAAGGATTAGGTTTTTGAAATACCATACCCACGCGCCGCCTTAAATCAGCCACATCTATCGCCGGACTGTAAACATCTTCTCCATCCAGGTAAATATTTCCTTCAAACCGGCTATGTATTATAAGGTCGTTCATGCGGTTGATTAACCTTATAAACGTAGATTTCCCGCAACCCGAAGGCCCTATTAGCGCTGTTACCTTATTTTCGTAAATATCTAAATCGATATTTTTTAATGCCTTGGTTTTATTATAATAAAAATTTACCTCTCTTACCTTAATTCTTGTTTTATTGTTTTCCATAATATTTTCTTTGTCTAAACTAAATCTTTTGTTCTTTGCCTGATAATTATTGCGATACTTGAAATAAAAAGCACCAGCACAAGTAATATTAAAGCGCAACCGTAAGCAATTTGTGTTTGCGCTTCGGGGTGTGTTCCTTCAGTCATAAGCGCATATATGTGATAAGGCAAAGCCATCACCTCTGAAAACAATGATTTCGGATAGCCGCGCATATAAAAAGTTGCTGCCGTAAACAGAATAGGCGCGGTTTCTCCGGCAACACGGCCGATACTTAAAATAATTCCGGTAAGAATTCCGGGTAAAGCTGAAGGCAAAATAACTTTTTTTATGGTTTGCCATTGGGTTGCGCCGAGTGCCAAAGAAGCTTCTCTTATTGATTGAGGCAGAGCCAAAAGAGATTCTTGCGTTGCAGAGATTATCGAAGGTAATACCAATATCCCCAGCGTAAGGCTTCCTGATAGTATTGACACGCCAAACCCAAAAAATTTAACAAACACCGCCAAGCCAAATAAACCAAACACCACAGAAGGCACTCCGGCAAGGTTATTGATGCTAATACGAATTATATTAACGATAATATTTTTTGGGCTGTATTCGCAAAGATATATTGCGCAAGCAAGACCTAGTGGAAGCGCAAAAATTATCGAACCAAGCGTTAGATAAAGCGTACCTACAATGGCCGGCGCAACCCCGCCTTTGGTCATTGCTGATTTCGGCACCTGCGTTAAGAACTCCCAAGAGATTGCCCTTATCCCTTTTGTAACAATAAAATACACAATGCTTCCCAAAAAAAGAAGCACTATTGCCATAGATAATCCTAAAAGGAAAAAACCAAGTTTTTGCTTGAGCTTACCGCTTGATTTTTTTTCCGGAAGTTGTATTTTAGTTATCCGGTCAAAAGCTTTTTCTATAGAATAAGATGCTTTGACCGACGCTAATTGTCCATTTCCATTCATAGGCTTATCCACTAAGCCCAAGCTTAAGCCTGAATTTTCTGCTTATTAGCTCGGCAATAATATTAAATACAAATGTAACGATAAAAAGAATAAGACCTATCGCAAATAATGCATGGTAGTGCAAACCTCCCATGGCTGCTTCACCCATCTCAGCTGCAATTGTCGCAGTCATTGGCCTGACAGGCGCAAATAAATCGCTTAATTTGCTTGGGATGATTGCCGCGCCTCCGGCAGCCATAAGCACCGTCATGGTCTCTCCTATAGCTCTACTCATTCCAAGGATTATTGCGGTTGATATCCCGGAACCAGCCGCAGGAATCACAACCCTTATCAATGTTTGCCATCTGTTTGCTCCAACCGCTAAAGAAGCTTCTTTGAAACTTTTCGGGACATAACTTAATGCGTCTTCAGCTATACTGCATACGGTTGGAACGGCCATTATGCCTAAAACTAAGCTTGCCGTAAACGCGCAAAGGCCAACAGGGATGTGTAAAAGCTTTTGCAGGAAAGGTGCCATTATAGCCATCGCAAAAAATCCGAAAACTATTGAAGGGATACTTGCCAATATTTCTATTGTTGGCTTCAAAATGGATTTTTGTTTTGGTCCTGCTAATTCATGTATATACAAGGCGCTTCCTATACCTAAAGGTACGCATACAAACAGAGCGCCTATCGTAACTAGTACCGATGCTAAAATGAGCGGTAAAATTCCAAATTCAGGAAGTTCATATGTGGGATACCAGGCCTTTCCAAAGATAAAATCAAAGAATTTTACTTTTTGAAAAAGAGGCAAACTTTCTTTAAAAAGAATTATGGTAATCCCGGTTAAAAAAAGCAAAGAGGCAAAAGCAACCATCGTAAATATCCATTTATATATTTTTTCTTTCATGTTATTCAATTTATCAGTCCCGATGTTACATCGGGACTGATAAATAAAGGAAAGTGACTAATGAGTAAAAACTATTTAATTCCTACATAACCTTGCTCGTCAGCTATTTTTTGCCCCTCTTGGCTTAAAACAAAATCGATAAATTTTTTAATCGCTCCTTGAGGCGCACCATTTGTATACATAAAAAGCGGCCGCGAAATAGGGTATTTACCTAAAAGGACCGTTTCCTTAGAAGGCATTATCCCATTTACACTAACTGCTTTTACTCCCGCTTGAATATATCCAAGCCCAACATAGCCTACAGCTCCGGGAGTTTTATCGACAACGGAAACTACAGCCTGATTGGACGCTTCCATCAGTGCATCAGTCCTAACTTTGACTTTATCTAAAGCAAGTTCATTAAATGCTTCGAATGTTCCGCTTGATGTGTCCCTGGAAACAACTACTATTTTTTCGTCAGGACCGCCAAGCTGCGACCAGTTAGATATGGCCCCTGTGTAAATATCTCTTATTTGTTTCTTGGTAAGTGCACTGATATTGTTTGAAGGATTAATTACTAGAGCGATTCCATCCATAGCAACAACGTGTGCTTTTGGCTCTACACCATTAGCCACTGCTTTATCTAATTCAGTATCCTTTATCGCCCTTGAAGAATCGGCGATGTCTGTAGTTTTATCAATAAGGGAAGAGATGCCCACGCCTGAGCCGCCGCCTTGCACAGAAATATTTATATCAGAATTTTTTTCCATAAATTTTTCCGCACACGCTTGCGCGATAGGAAGCACGGTAGTTGAACCGTTAATTTTTATATTTTTAGTTCCGGCAAAACACGGTATTGCCAATCCCAAGATAAGCAGTACCGAGAAAAAAATTCTGTTTAAATTCCTCATATATTTTTCCTCCTGATAGTTAAAATTTTAAATTCCAATCAATTTGTAATACCGAGGCCGGTTTAGACTGGGTAGAACCAAAATTTCCTTTAAGCTGCCATCCATAATAACCGTCAATACCAATCCAGGTATTTTTACCCAAACCCCAGTCAAACATAAGCTCGTGCGACCGCATTCCTGTTTTCCCACCATAACGATCAGAATCAGGAAGTGTATCTAATACCGCATCCTTTTCAAGCATGGCATAATTATATCTAACCTGCCAATCTGCCCATTTTTCCACTTTCTCCGCGCCAAACTTTAGTCCTAACATATACCCGGTATTGTCGTCACCATTTGTGTCATCCGCTCTAAGCGCAACGTTTTGGACGTATTCTCCAAAAAGCGCAAAATATGGGAGATCCAGGCCCGCAAATTTTAATGGTTCTTTTATGGTGAGTTCCGCTGCTGGAATGATATTCCTGTAGCTATATGCTAAACCTGTAGTCGCGCCGCTGTTGGTGCCGGCATTACCGCTTAAAACTTTGCCACGAACTCCGGTAAAATCATAGTAAGAGAAAGCGCCTTTTAGCTGAACTTTATCGTTAAAATTATAGACGATGCCCGGTTGGACAGCAAAAAGCGTGGGGTCAGCTGACCAACTGCTTGAATTTCCTGGCAACAGAACTCCAGCGTTCATAAATAATTCTGTGTTTGGGATTAATTTTGTCATGCTTAATTTAACAGTGCCGCCCTCGGGATTAATATCTGTATCCCAGATCAGGTCTCCCGGCTCCCAAAGCGGATTTTTAAATTTACCACCGATAACCGTAGCCCACGGGGTAACGTTATACTGCGCATATGCGTAGTCTAAAGCTATTGGTTTTTTGCCAAAACCACCATCGCCCAATGTCCAGTTAGTAGAACGAGCCGCGTCAGCAGAACCGTCGGATTTACCGGTCGCTATGCCTACACCAACTAGTAATTTGTCGTTAACTTTACTTTCAAAGCCCAGGCGCATGCGGATTCTGGCTCTATTTTGATCGCCGGTTTTATTTGTTGTGGAATTAGCCAAAACTTTTGCATGGTCATGCTGGTACCGTAATCTGAAATCTCCTTTTAGTTTAGTGTTCTGAACCCATGACGGAAGCGAGGAATAAGTGCCTTTAGCAATCTCTTTTTTTACCTCTTCTTTTGTCTCAGTAACAATTTGCTGCGCCTCACCGGGAGTTAATATACCTTTATCAACGAGCTTCTGGACAAGAATGTCGACTTCCCCTGCAAAGACAACTTTTGAGATAAAAATTAATGCGATAAAAGAAACAAAGAATTCCCACCTTCTCATACAAACCTCCTTTCCTGGAATCGTCTCCTTAATATATTAATGGTAGAGCCTATTTTCTTTAAATTTTCTTCAAAATACCCGTCAACAACAGTGTCGTTCTTCTCTATCGCCTGAAGTAATATTTCTAATTCAAGAACGATTGAGCGCAAACCTGCCGCCATCTCATCCGCGTTTGCGCCTTTTACCTTAACCATACCTCACCTCCCTTTTCTAGAATTGGAATCGAAAACATGTTTGTAAAGTTCAATGAATCTTTTTGCTTCGTTATCTGACATTTTTTTAAAAAAATTTCTTATTGAATTTAATATACTTGAAATTATTCTTTTCATGCCACATCTCCTTTCATTCTCCAATTAAAGTATAAAATACGGGTGTTAAGATAGCCTTAAGGTAATGTTAAATATGGGTAAAATCACATAGCCCCTTCATGCAAGCCATTAATGATGGTTACATCGTTTAGTTCTTTAAAGCCAAAAAATGGGCAAAGTTCGTATACGCCAAAACAATAATTAACCCTTTCTGAAACAGAAGGAACCATTAATTCGGATGCATTTCTTAAGCATATCGCATATTTACTTTTTGAACTTATACACGGACACATGTTTCACCTCCTTGTATGTTTGTTCAAAGCATTGGAACGGACGATTGCTATCTGAGCAAAATCTAGCAATACTTTCCTTTTCTCCTTCGATAATCCGTTTGAATACCTGACGCAAATACACAATTGCTCTTTTTATTCTTTTCACGGTTAAACAAAGTATACAATTGTGGTATTAAATGCGTCTAAAGAAGTGGTTAAATGTGGGTAAAATATTTAGCGTGAGAAAAGAGTGTTGTATTTATGCTCTGGGCAGTATGAACCAAAATTTTGAACCAAAACCTTCAATACTTTCTACGCCAACCATACCACCGTGCAGTTCAACGATGTGTTTGACGATAGAAAGCCCAAGGCCGGTTCCTCCGAGTTCGCGCGAGCGCGCTTTGTCTACGCGGTAGAAACGTTCGAATATGCGGGGAATATCTTTTTCGGGAATACCTATCCCCGAATCTTCGACAAAAACTTTTATTTTTCCGTTTAATTCTTCTGCATATACCCGGATAGCGCCATTTTCTTTATTAAATTTTGTCGCATTATCGATTAGATTGGTAAATACCTGCTCTATCCTGCCTCTATCGGCACTCACTGAAATGCCGGAAGGCAACTCATTCTTTATTTCAATATTTTTCTTTTTTAATTGAGATTTAAAACCTGAAATAATCCCTTCAAGCTGTTGCCGCAAATTAAAATTTTTCTTATCGAGCGCTACCTCTTTCGATTCAAGATGCGAAAGAGAAAGCAAATCCTCAACCAAACTATTAAGGCGTTCGGCGTGCTCCTGGATAATCTTTAAAAAGTTACGGTTATTCTCTTTGTCATCCAACGCGCCCTCAAGAAGTGTTTCCACAAAACCTTTTATAGAGGTAAGCGGCGTTTTTAATTCATGGGAGACATTGGCTACGAAATCTTTGCGGACTGTCTCAAGCTTTCGAATTTCGGTTATGTCATGTATGGCCACCAAACATCCGGCAATAGCGCCACTATCAAAAATAGGCACTGCGCTGACCTCGAAGATTTTACGTATAGGATAAATAAGCGTTATTTCTACAGATAACGAATTTCCCTTTTTTAAAACCGCATCAATAACCTCTGCAATATCATTATTGCGTATCGCTTCCAGGAAAACCGCGCCTTCGACATCACCTTTAGAAACGCCGAATATTTTTTCAATCGTTGGATTCATGGAAATTATGCGCCCGGATTTATCTATAACAATAACCCCCTCAATCATGCTGTTAAAAATTGCAGCAAGTTTTTGGCTTTGATTTTCAATCTCTTTAATCTTATTTTCTATGTCTTGGGCCATCTTATTCAAAGTCACTGCCAATTCCCCTATTTCATCCTGGGAAGACTGGATTATCCTGCGGCTAAAATCGCCTTCTGAAAACTTACGGGAAACCTGAATCATCTTGTTAATCGGCCTGGTAGCCCGGCTTGCCAACACAGAGCCTAAGACAAAAGCAAAACCCAAAGCAAAAAGCAACCCCAGAAGGACTGTTTTTCTAATCGCCAATAATGTCTTCTGTACGCCCTCTAAAGTAAGGGCCAATCTTAATACTCCGATAGTAGTGTTTTTGTCTTTGAGCGGCAAGGCGACATAAAGCATATCTATTTTAAGAGTGGAAGAATAACGTGTATCGCTGCCGATGCCGCCTTTTAAAGCAGCTTGCACCTCCGGACGGTTAAGATGATTTTCCATATCTTCCTGTGATTTCTCCGAATCCGCTAAAACCTTACCGCGGGTATCAATGATAGTGATACGGCATTTTGTCTTTAAGGATGATACCCTGGCTAATTTTTCCAAATAGGGAGCATCTTCCTTTCTGATACTTTCCGGAAAAATCTGATTTTCGATTAATTTTGCTTGATTGATAAGAGAAGTTTCTATATTACGGAGGGAATTTTTTTCTAAATTTTTATCCAAAAAGATTCCGACAAACCCAAAGGATACCAATATTACAAAGACATATGAAAGAATCAGTTTCAACCGAAAGCTTCTAATCTTCATAATTAAATCTATATCCGTAATTTTTCACGGTAAGAATCCGCTTAGATTCGCTTTTTAGTTTTTTACGCAATGTTCTAATGTGCACATCCACAGTGCGGGTTCGGATTTCCATAGCATTATCAAAGCCCCATATATTATCAAGAAGATAATCACGCGACAGGACTCTTCCTTTTACTTTTACCAATGTCTTTAGAAGCTCGAACTCTTTTGATGTAAGCTCTACAGGTTTATCTTTAACGGCCACTGCTATCTTTGAAAAATCTATCATCAACTCGCCGATTTTTAACACCTCCGGCAATTTATCCTTTTCTTTCACGCGGCGCAACACTGCTTTTATGCGGGCAATAAGCTCTCTGGGGCTAAAAGGTTTGGTCATATAATCATCTGCCCCTAACTCAAGCCCTACGATTTTATCGGAATCCTGGCTTTTTGCCGTAAGCATAATAATAGGTATGGAGCTGGTTTTAGAATCAGCTTTAAGCGTTTTGCATACTTCTAATCCATCCATGCCCGGAAGCATTAAATCCAAAATTATAAGGTCCGGGTGTTTGCTAACGGCCGTATCCAAAGCGTCTTCTCCCTCATAAACCGACAGCGTCTTAAACCCTTCTTTTTCCAGATTATAGCCCAACATTTTGACTATATCTTTCTCGTCTTCGACAATTAATATTGTTTCTTTCATTCTCTCTCCTCAAGTAAAATTTTTACTGAAAACTATTATTAAACCATAACCCACCGCGTAGGTGGGATTTAGATTAAAAGTATTTTAATACGGGGATTCAATGTAAGCAAATAAAATGTAAGCTGCTCGATAGAAACCTAAAGCCCACCGCGGCGGTGGAATTTAGATTAAGGCCGCGAGAGAGATATGGGTTAGGGAAAATATAAGGTTATTTGTTGGTTCCAAAATACTTCTGCAACGCCTTCACTCCAAGCTGCTCTTTCAACGTTGCCTCTATTCCGTTGACTGCGGCTTGAGCACCGGAAATGGTGGTAATGCAGGGTATACCATAGCGGACAGCTAGACTGCGCATAGTTTTCATATCAAATTGGCCTTTTTTTCCGGAAGGGGTGTTGATGATAAGTTTTATTTTTTCTCCTTTGATTAAATCCAGAAGGCGGCTTGAACCTTCGGCAATTTTCTCTACTCTTTTAGCTTTGATGTTGTTGGAGGCAAGAACCTTCCATGTGCCGTTGGTGGCAATAATTTGGAAATTCATATCAAAAAGCTTCTTGGCGATAAAGACAATATTGCGTTTGTCATCGTTTTTAACGCTTAAAAATACTTTTCCCGATAAAGGAAGGGTTTGACCGGCGGCAGCCTCGGCTTTAAAAAACGCTTTTCCGAAAGAGGTATCAATACCCATAACTTCGCCGGTTGATTTCATCTCCGGGCCAAGAATAATGTCCACGCCGGAAAATTTAGAAAAAGGCAAAACCGCCTCTTTCACGGCAACATGAGAAAGATTTTTTTTGCCGTTAAGTTTAAAATCAGCCAGTTTTTTACCCGCCATAACCTGGCTGGCAATTTTAGCTAATGGTACACCGGTAGCTTTGCTGACAAAAGGCACTGTCCGTGAAGCACGGGGATTAACTTCCAGCATATAAACCACATCTTTTTTTACCGCGCATTGCAGGTTGAATAACCCTTTTACTTTTAACTCTTTAGCGATATCGCAGGTATATTTTTTAATCACGGAAATGATTTCATCGTTTAAGGTATGTGGCGGAAGCACACAGGCAGAATCTCCGGAATGAATACCGGCTTCTTCAATATGCTCCATTACGCCGCCGATAATTGTCGTTTCAGTGTCGGAAATCGCGTCCACATCCACCTCAACTGCGTCTTCCAAAAATTTATCGATTAAAACCGGATGTTCCTGCGAAACTTTTTGCGCTTCCTTGATAAACTTTTCCAAAGAGTTTTCATCATAAACAATATTCATCGCTCTTCCGCCTAAAACATAAGAAGGCCGTACTAAAACCGGGTAACCGATTTTTTTGGCAATTTTTACGGCTTCCTCTTTGGAATAGGCTGAACCGTTGGGCGGTTGTTTGATGTTTAATTTATTCAGCACCTTAGCAAATCTATCGCGGTCTTCGGCAATGTCAATTGAATCAACGGTTGTTCCGATAACGGGCGCGCCGGCATCCTCCAGCTTTCTTGCCAGATTAAGAGGGGTTTGGCCGCCAAATTGCACGATTACGCCATATGGCTTTTCCTTATCAATGATATTCATAACATCTTCAAAAGTCAGCGGCTCAAAATATAATTTATCCGAGGTATCATAATCGGTAGAAACTGTTTCGGGGTTGGAATTAACCATAATCGTTTCAAACCCCATTTCTTTCAGGGCAAAAGAAGCATGACAACAGCAATAATCAAATTCTATTCCCTGTCCGATACGATTGGGGCCGCCGCCTAAAATCATAATTTTCTTTTTGGTGGATTTGCGCGCCTCGTCTTTACTTTCGTAAGTTGAATAATAATAAGGGGTATAAGCTTCAAATTCTCCGGCGCAGGTATCGACTAACCTAAAAGTTGCTGCAATGCCTTGCTGTTTTCTTTTTTTCCGGACGGCTGATTCCTCTAAACCGATTAAATCCCCTATTTGTTTGTCACTAAAACCATATTGCTTGGCCTCTTCAAGTAGTTTTTTAGAAATATTTTTACCGGCTTTTTGAATTTCCTTTTCGAAATCCACAATTTCTTTAATATTATGGATAAACCAAGGGTCAATATAAGTAAGCTTGTATATTTCTTGCAAGCTAAAGCCTTTTTGCAGGGCATATTTTAGGTAAAATATGCGTGAAGCATTAGGCTCTTTCAAACGATGCCTGATTTTTTCATCGGAAATATTGCGGTAATTGGACTTATTATCCAAACCGCTATGGCCGATTTCCAAGCCGCGTAAACCTTTCTGCAAGGCTTCTTTAAAAGTGCGGCCGATAGCCATAGTTTCACCGACTGACTTCATAGAAACGCCGAGGATGTCGCCGGCTTCGGGGAATTTTTCAAAAGCAAAGCGCGGAATTTTTACCACACAATAATCTATTGCCGGCTCAAAGGAAGCCGGGGTTTTTTTGGTAATATCGTTTTGGATTTCATCCAGGCTGTAGCCTACGGCAAGTTTTGCGGCAATTTTTGCAATGGGAAAACCTGTGGCTTTACTGGCTAAAGTGGAACTGCGGGAAACCCGCGGGTTCATTTCAATAACCACCATCCTGCCGGTTTTGGGATGGACGGCAAATTGAATATTGGAGCCGCCGGTTTCAACGCCGATTTCTCTGATAATCTTGATTGCGGCATCGCGCATTGCCTGAT
Organism: Candidatus Omnitrophota bacterium; assembly: GCA_023227945.1. GTDB lineage: Bacteria > Omnitrophota > Gorgyraeia > Duberdicusellales > 4484-171 > JAJYOP01. Next base: position 56,986 of record JALOCC010000003.1, on the reverse strand, counting down.
ATTCCTTGTCGGTTAAGGTTTGTGCCGGCGCAACAGTTATGGAATCTCCGGTATGCACGCCCATTGGGTCAAAATTTTCTATGGAACAGACGATAACCACGTTATCTTTAAGGTCGCGCATTACTTCCAATTCATATTCTTTCCAGCCGACTACGGATTCTTCAATGAGAATTTCGTGTATCATACTGTTTCTTAAGCCGTTATCGGCTATTTTTTCAAATTCTTTTAGCGTATAAGCAATTCCTCCGCCGGTACCGCCCAAAGTAAAGCTTGGCCGGACAATCACCGGTAAACCGATTTTTTTAAGCGCAGCTCTGGCTTCTTTTATGCTGTAGGCCAGCGCGCTTTTTGGTAAATCCAGGCCGATTTTTATGATAGTGTTTTTAAAATATTTGCGGTCTTCGGCTTTTTTAATGGCTTTATAATCCGCGCCAATCATTTTTACTTTATATTTATCCAGCACGCCCATTTCGCATAATTTCATAGCGGTGTTAAGCCCGGTTTGGCCGCCTAAAGTAGGAAGTAAAGCATCCGGCCTTTCTTTGGCAATAATTTTTTCAACCATTTCCACAGTTATCGGCTCAATATAAGTAACATCTGCAGTTTGCGGGTCAGTCATAATCGTGGCGGGATTAGAATTAATCAGAATAACCTTAAAACCTTCTTCTTTTAAAGCTTTACAGGCTTGGGTTCCGGAATAATCAAATTCACAGGCTTGGCCGATGACAATCGGCCCCGATCCAATGATCAGGATTTTTTTAATATCTTTTCTTTTAGGCATAATATTGCGTATCAGGTATCACGTAACCTCGCCACAATATAAAAAATATTCAGGCGAGTCCGCTTGAAGTAGAGGTAACACGTCAAAGAAATATTTTATGAACGTGCTACGTAATACGTGTTACTTATATTTATTCATCATCTGAACAAATTCTCCAAATAGATATTGAGCGTCATGCGGTCCGGCGCTTGCTTCAGGATGAAATTGCACGGAAAATATCGGTAATTTTTTGTGCCGGATGCCTTCCAGCGTCTGGTCATTTAAATTTATATGAGTTATTTCAATATCTTTTTTATTCAGGGATTTTATATCGACGGAAAACCCGTGATTCTGCACGGTAATTAAAACTCTTCCTGTTCGTAAATCTTTAACCGGCTGGTTAGCTCCGTGATGGCCGAATTTAAGTTTGTAAGTTTTCCCGCCGAACGCCAGGCCTAAAATCTGCTGGCCCAAACAAATGCCAAATAGAGGTACTTTCCCGATTAGCTTTCTGGTAGCCTCTATCACATATTTGACTGCTACCGGGTCTCCGGGGCCGTTAGAAAGCAATACGCCATCCGGCTTTAAACCTAAAATTTCATCCGCTTGGGTATTTGCCGGCACAACTATAACCTCACATTTGTTTTTTACAAGGTTTCTTAAAATATTATATTTTGTTCCGCAATCAAGCACGACTACCTTATATTTACTGTCCTTGGCTTTTTTCCAAAGATACTTTTTATCGCAGGTAACTTCCTTAACTAAATCTATGCCGACTAATCCCGGTGAATTTTTCGCTTTTTGGATTAACTCTTTTTCATTTACATTGCCGGTTGCCAGCACTGCTTTCATAGCGCCGGAGTGGCGGATATGCAAAGTAAGGGCACGGGTATCAATTCCCTCAATGCCTAAAATATTATTTCTTTTAAAATAATCCCCCAGAGATTCTTTGGCCTGCCAGTTGCTGAAGAGTTTACTGTATTCCTTAACCACAAAACCTCCCAGATACGGCTTTGCCGATTCAACGTCTTCGTCATTTGTGCCGTAATTGCCAATTAAAGGGTAAGTCATTACAACAATCTGCCCTTTATAGGAAGGGTCAGTAATTATCTCCTGATATCCGGACATACTAGTGTTAAAAACCACTTCTCCGAAACGTATGCCGGTTGCGCCAAAGGACTTACCCCGAAATGTTGTGCCGTCCTCTAAAACAAGTAATGCTTGCATATTATTAGCGATTAACGCTTAGCGGATAGTTTCAATATCCGCTGTCTTTTTTAATGCTGCTTTAATAAAATCCCTAAACAACGGATGCGCTTTGTCCGGTTTGGATTTAAATTCCGGATGAAACTGCACCGCGATAAAATAAGGATGCTTTTTTACCTCAACTATCTCTACTAAATTTCTCTGAGGATAAATGCCGGAAAAGACCATCCCTTTTTCTTCCAGCAATTTTTTATATTTATTATTAAACTCATACCTATGCCGATGGCGCTCATAAATCAATCCTTTACCGTAAGCGCTAAAGGCGAGGGTGTTTTTCTTGATTTTACAGGGATAAGCGCCCAGGCGCATAGTGCCGCCTAAATCTTTAACCCCTCTTTGCTCTTTAAGCAGGCTTATAACGGGATATTTTGTTTTTTTAAATTCTGTGGAATTAGCGCTTTTTAAATTGCAGGCATTTCTGGCAAACTCTATGACCGCGCATTGCATCCCCAAACAAAGCCCTAGAAATGGAACGTTATTATACCTTGCGAATTCAATCGCCGCAATCTTTCCTTCAATACCGCGGTAGCCAAAACCTCCGGGAACAAGTATTCCGCAAACATCTTTCAGCAATTCTTTGGGGTTTCCTTTTTCCAAAGTTTCGGAATCAATTTTTTTAACTTCCACTTTAGCATTATTAAAAATACCGGCGTGAATTATTGCCTCATATATGGATTTATAGGTATCCTGCAGTTCAATATATTTTCCAACGACGGCAACCGTCACCTTATGTTTAGGATTAAGCGCTCGCTGAACTACATTTACTTCCCAATCTTTCAGGTCGGAAAACTTACAGATTAATTTAAAATGGCTAAGAATTATTTCGTCTAGAATTTGTTTTTTGAAAAGTAACGGTATCTGATAAATTGACTCCATATCTACGGATTCGATAACAGCTTCTTTCTTGACATTGCAAAATAAAGAAATTTTTTCCTTAACGCTGTCTGACAAAGGCTTTTCCGCGCGGCAAATCAAAACATCCGGAATAATTCCTATCTCACGTAAAGTGCCAACGCTGTGCTGGGTAGGTTTGGTTTTCAACTCTCCGGCAGCTTTAATGTAAGGGACTAGCGTTAAATGGATATAAAGGGTGTTTTCGTAACCCATATCCAGCCGGAATTGGCGCGCAGCTTCCAAAAAGGGCAAGCTTTCGATATCGCCAACAGTGCCGCCGATTTCAACGATTATAATGTCGGCTTTTGACGCATCTGCGCATTTTTTGATTTCCCCTTTTATGGCATCGGTAATGTGCGGGATAACCTGGATAGTTTTTCCTAAATAATCTCCTTTTCTTTCCCGGGAAATAACCTGGTTATAAATCTTACCGGTAGTGATATTATTGCATTTAGAAGTATTAATACTGGTAAAGCGCTCGTAATGGCCGAGGTCTAAATCGGTCTCGGCGCCATCTTCGGTAACGTAAACTTCTCCGTGCTGATAAGGGTTCATCGTCCCAGGATCAACATTAATATAAGGGTCAAGCTTCATAATGGTAACTTTGACGCCGCGAGTTTCTAAAATCTTACCGATAGAAGCAGAAGCTATTCCCTTACCTAAACTCGAAATAATCCCGCCGGTTATGAAGATATATTTTGGCATTCTACGCCCTCCTCTCTTTACTATTTAGAATTCTTACTGCCAGAAAAGCATATCACTTTTTGTGATATGACATCGGACATAATCTTTACATGGTTATCCGCGATATCGTAAACCGCGATAAGATTTTTGTATTTAGAAGACGCCGGCAAAAGTTCCTCAAACCTATTTTTTTGCTGCAGGAACCATTTAAACTTATTATATTTTTTTTCGGGAAATAGCGCCAGATAAAAAATATTTGTTTCCACCAAGTCCTGGAAAAAATGCGTTCCGAAAGAAACTTCCGGATTAAGGTTGCCATCGGAAAAAGCAAGTTCCGCCAGTATTGTAACATTATTTATTTGTGCGAATTTCACGGGTATGCCCAAAGACGGCGTAGAAGTGCCCCATCTGCCCGGGCCAATAAGCAGCGTAGGCGTTTCATCTTTGTTGCCGATATTTGTGTTTAGCTTTCCTACGATTTGAGCGATTTCATACTTATCCGATAAAATCAGCTTGCTGTATTTTTCCGGGTCAATGTAAATGATTCTTAAAATACTCTGGGAAATATTTCCGCCAAGAAAATACCCGGACGATTCAAAAATGATATCCTGCTTTTCCAGATGCTCAGGCATTTTGACCTTATGCCCTAAACCGCGGGTCTGCAGTGGCCGGCATTGCAGTAAATTAATTTTAAATTTGTCATTCTTTGTGAAGTTTACCGTAAATTCTATTTCAACCGGATAATCATAAGCTTTCTCTAATGACTCTAATATTTGTTTAAAAGAATTGGCAAATAACTCCCCATCAAATAAACCATCCAGGGTTAAAATCCAAAATTCATTTTCTTCCGCGGTTTCATCTGCTATCGGTATAGAATCATCTTTTACTGCTATGCGGCTAATGTCTTTATAACATTTTTCGCTTAAAAGCTGTTTTAGGGAAATAGTTTTAAGCTGGTTCTCTCGGACATCGATAAGGTCAACTTCGTGCTGGGAATACCTTTTTAAATCATCCTTTTGCGAATATGGGCGGCGTAACGGGTTATCCAGAGCCACCATCCTGGGGTAATCTCCCTCAACGCGATTGACTGCCCTTGTGCCAAGCCCGAATACCAGCCTAAGCATGCCGGCTTTGGGGCTCATATTTTCATTCCAGACATAGGTATTGTAGGATACGCCCACTCCGGCTAAATCCGGGAAAAAATACTGTTTATGGTGCGTGCCGGAAACCCTCTGGACTAAAAGCGCCATTTGCTCATCAGACTTATCCAAGCCGCGCTGTTTGCGGTAAGTAAGGGCGTCTTCGTTCATAGTGCTTGCGTAAATTCTTTTTACAGCTTCGGCGAACTGAATATATCTTTGTTCGGGGCTGCCTTGATTTGCTAAAAATATGCTTTCGTATTTTCCGGCAAAAGCATTGCCGAAACCATCCTCCAAAAGCGAACTGGAACGTATAATTATAGGAGAAGAGCCGAAATATTCTATAATCTGTTGAAATTGCTCCATTACTTCCTCGTCAAATACGCCGTAGAGCATTTTTTCTTTTAAAACTTTTGCAATCTCAAAATACCCCTCTTCTGTTTTCTGCTGCATGCGCAGTTTCCACCAGTGGTTCTGCACAATATAGGAATAAAAGATGTCGGAACCGATATAAAAGGAATCATGGGGCTCGGAAACTTTTTGCCAATTGGGAAAATTTTTGGAAAGAATTTTTCTCGCCAAAAGCATTCCGACGGTTTTTCCGCCGACAAAACCGGTGCCTATTAACCTTGACTTTATTTCTATCAGTTCAGGAAGCGAAAAATTATCCATTACCAAGGATAGAATCTTTTTATCCTTGGTAATCATAATATTGGAAAGTTTATTTATTGTGCCTTTCAGTTTTTCTGCTACCGGAGATTTTTCAAGCAGATCCTGGGCCTCAAGGAACAGGCGGTCCCAATAATCAAGGTTTCTTTTTACGCTTTCGGTGCCTTTTTCGTGAATATAAGAAAACAATTTGGCGGCATTGACGCTGTCAATGATCGGGATAAACCTGTCGTCTTCTTTTTGATGGGGAATAAACATCGTCGGCGAATACCTGTTCCATACCTTTAGAGGATGTATATATAAATTCCCTTCGCAACGATATACATCAATAAGCAATTGTGTTGTTTCGCGGATGCGGGCTATAGATTTAAAAGAATGGTTATTACGTAATATAGAAAAATACGTGACAGTCTTAAGTTCATAAAGATACGGACAGGTAACCATAAAAAAGTTTCCGATCATAAGATCCGTAGCCCAGGCTAAAAGAAGCTCAGATAAACAATCAAACACATAATATGCACCTTCACCAGATTCGGTAATGATGCTGTTTACCTTGGCAGCAAAAGTTTCAAAACCCGCATAGGCATTAAGTTCGTATCGCTTTATGTTTTTAGAAGGATTGAGCAGCTCTTTATGTGAAGCAAATCTTATGTATATAACTTTCTTGTCTTCCTTTAAAGCCTCTTGCACAAAAGGTTTCACCAAATCAATATAATCATTTATGTCATCTATCTGCCAGACAACATTATCTCCTGCTCTTAAACCTGTGACTACGCCATCTAGGCCTTTTATACCAGTACTTATCATTTTGCTCCTTTAACAGCTATTTCTGCCTATATGTTACGTAGGTTACGGGTAGGTTACGAAGGTTACATCAAAAAACTCGTGATTTAGTGTAACCTAGGTAACCTGCCTGCCTACGGCAGGCGCGTAACCTAAAATAATAATGATAGGTTACCTTAACCGTTACCAAATCTTATATAATAGACAAACTACTTTCGCCCATAAGATATTTATCAACACAGAAAGCAGCCTGCCTGCCTTCTGCAATAGCCCGTACAATTAATGACTGGCCGCTTCTGGCGTCTCCTGCAGAAAATACTTTCTCATTGGAAGTCATATAATTTGCATCTGTTTTTATATTGCCGCGTTTATCCAGTTCTACGCCTAAATCTGTAAGCAGTTTTGAATGTTCGGGATGCACAAAACCCATTGCCAGCAAGACCATATCGGCGCTAATCTCGAATTCAGAACCAGGGATTTCGCGCATTACCGGACAAGCTTGCCGTTTGTCGTTCGCTGTTCGTTGTTCGTTTATAAATTCGGCACGGACACAAGATAATTTCTCAAGTTTACCATTCTCACCGATAAATTTTTTAGTAAGAATGCTCCACTGGCGCTCGCTTCCTTCTTCGTGGCTAGTAGAAGTTCTTAAAATCAACGGGTATTTTGGCCACGGGTATTCTTTGGTACGGCATTCTTCAGGCTTTGGCATAATTTCAATTTGCACCACACAGCTTGCGCCTTGCCGGTTCGCCGTGCCGACACAATCAGCGCCGGTATCTCCTCCGCCGATAACAACAACTTTTTTTCCTTTGGCATCGATTAACTTATTAACGGGTATTTTTTCTTTGGCAACTCTTCTGTTTGACTGGATTAAATAATCCATAGCGAAATATATACCGTTGAGCTTTCGGCCTTCAATATTAAGGTCACGGGGAACACGGGAACCAGCGGTAAGCACAATGGCATCAAATTCTTTTTTAAGTTTTGAGGCTTTATAGCCTATGCCGGCATTCACATTGGTTTTAAATTCAATACCCTCTTTCTCAAGCAGGTTAACCCGCCGGTCAATGAGCCACTTTTCAAGTTTAAAATCCGGGATACCGTAGCGTAAAATACCTCCTATTTTGTCATCCTTTTCAAAAACCGTTATCTTATGCCCAGCTTTATTCAACTGGTTGGCGCAAGCAAGCCCGGACGGGCCGGAACCGATAACAGCAATTTTTTTTCCGGTACGAACTTTAGGCGGATTTGCCCGGATAAAACCAGCATCAAAAGCATATTCAATAATCGTCAATTCATTCTCTTTTATAGTTACCGGGTCATCATTTATTCCCAAAATACAAGCATACTCACAAAGCGCGGGGCAAAGCCTTCCGGTAAATTCGGGAAAATTATTGCTTGCCTCAAGCAATTGAAAGGCTTTCTTCCATCGGCCGCGAAAAACTGCGTCATTCCACTCGGGAATATAATTTCCCAGAGGGCAACCCCAATGGCAAAAAGGAGTTCCGCAGTCCATACAACGCGATGCCTGCTCTTTCATAGCCTCATCAGAGCGCGGCATTGCCACTTCACGGTAGTCTTTTACGCGCACGCAAACCGGCCTGTATTTCGCTGTTTGGCGCCTAACTTTTAGAAAACCTTTTACATCACCCATCTTTTCCTTTATTAAGTAACACGTATCATGTAACAAGTATCGCGTCTTTTTTTAAACGTGTTACGTGATACTTGTTACGTGTAACGCTCACCCATCTGACACCTCAACCAAATCCGGTTTCTTTATCGCTTTTTTCCCTGCTAAAATACGTTTATATTCTGTTGGCATAACTTTGACAAAATGTTTAATTTCTTTTTTAAAATGCTCAATAATTTTCTTAGCAATTGCGCTTTGAGTGTATTTATGATGGTTACAGAGTAAATCGTAAAGTACTTTTTCATCATTCTGGGAAAGAATTTCCAACTCCACCATTTCTAAATTACATTTCTGATTAAAATCTTTTCCTGCATTATATACATACGCAATGCCGCCGCTCATACCTGCGGCAAAATTACGGCCGGTCTTACCGATTATAGCGACATACCCGCCGGTCATATACTCGCAACCATGATCCCCCACGCCTTCAACTACTGCCTTAAGGCCTGAGTTTCGTATACAAAACCGTTCGCCGGCAACACCTCCAATATAAGCTTCACCAGCGATAGCACCATAAAACGCGGTATTTCCAATAATAATATTTTCTTCGGCCTTATATCCTGTCTGTTTATCTGGATAAATAATAATTTTTCCTCCGGAAATTCCTTTGCCAACATAATCATTAGCCATACCTTCTAATTCAAAAGTAATTCCTTTCGCCAGAAAAGCGCCAAAACTTTGGCCGGCAATGCCTTTAAATTTACAAACTATAGAATCATGGGGCAACCCCGCTTCTCCATAGCGCCGGATTAACTCTCCGCTAAGCATTGCACCTGCAGTTCTGTTGGTATTATTAATCTTAACTGAAATTTTTATTGGCTCATTCTCTTTAAAAACACCACACATTTTTATAAGTTCTTTGTCTAAAACAAAATCAAGCCCGCTTTCCTGTTTTACTTTACAATATCTTGCATAATCTCGAGGTAATTCCGGCACATAAAGGATTTTGGAATAATTTACTCCGCGCGCTTTGGAAGGAATAATCTCTTTATTTACTTCAATAAGATCTGCGCGGCCAATCATTTCGTTTATAGTCCTTATGCCTAAACTTGCCATAATTTCGCGTAGTTCCTGTGTTATGAAATTAAAATAGTTCACTATATATTCAGGTTTTCCTCCAAAGCGTTTCTGTAAAGCCTCATCTTGCGTAGCTATGCCAACTGAACAATTATTAAGCTGGCAATGCCTAAGCATAACGCAGCCGCTTACAACAAGCACGCTCGAACAAAAACCAAATTCTTCCGCTCCTAACAAAGCGGCTATTGCCACATCGCGGCCGGTTCGCATCTGCCCATCAGTTTGTATGCGCACTCTTGAACGTAAATTATTCAGCAGGAGTGTTTGATGCGTCTCGCTAACGCCAAGCTCCCACGGAAGCCCTGCATATCTTATTGAGCTCTGAGGAGATGCGCCGGTGCCGCCGTCTCCGCCGGAAATAAGAATCATATCCGCATGCCCTTTGGCAACGCCTGCGGCAACAGTTCCTACTCCTACTTCTGATACAAGCTTTACGCTTACGCGGGCGCGAGGATTAACATTTTTTAAATCAAATATTAATTGTGCAAGGTCCTCAATAGAATATATATCATGATGCGGCGGCGGAGATATTAAAGTAACGCCGGGGGTTGTATACCTGATTCGGGCGATTATCGGGCTTACTTTATGCCCCGGTAATTGGCCTCCTTCGCCTGGCTTTGCCCCCTGAGCAATCTTTATTTGTATTTCATCTGCATTAACAAGATAGTTTGTAGTGACACCGAATCTTCCGGAGGCAACTTGTTTTACGGCGCTTCTTTTTGAGTCGCCGTTAGGTAGGGCCGTAAATCTGTCCGGATCTTCGCCACCTTCACCGGTGTTAGATTTTCCGCCTATTCTGTTCATGGCGATAGCAATTGTTTCGTGCGCTAAAGCACTGATTGAACCAAAACTCATTGCGCCGGTTGTAAAACGCCGCATAATACTTTGAACGGGTTCAACTTCATCAATAGGAATCGGTTTTTCTTTTTTGAACTTAAGCAAGCTTCTCAAGGTCACAGGATTATCTGACTGATTATTTATCATCCGCGCAAATTCTTTATATTTGTCATAATCGTTATTGCGCGTAGCATCTTGCAAGGCAGCGATAGTTTCGGGATTCCAAAGATGAAATTCTCCATCTCTTTTCCATTGATAAATTCCACCGCTGGTTAAATACGGGCTAACTACGCCTCTTTGGGCGAAAGCTTCTTTATGCCTTTCGATAGTCTCCTGCGCTATCCCGGGAAGGCCAACGCCGGCTATTCGCGATACGGTTCCGGTAAAATACTTCTCTATAAGCTCATCGTCTAAACCTAAAGCTTCAAATATTTGCGCTCCGCGATAGCTTCTTAAGGTAGATATCCCCATTTTTGACAATATTTTTAATATGCCGTCTGTTAAAGCTTTATTGTAATTCTTCAATGCGTTTTTACGGTCTAAATTAATCTCTTTTTCGCTGATAAGATATTCTATTGTTTCATAGGCAAGATATGGGTTTATGCAGTCTGCGCCGTAACCAAAAAGCAAAGCAAAATGGTGTACCTCTCTGGGCTCTGCGCTTTCAACTATTATCGCAACCTGCGAACGTATAGTTTTTCTTACCAGATAATGATGGACTGCGCTCATTGCTAAAAGTGCCGGCAAAGCAATTCTATCCTTATCAATTCCACGGTCACTTAATATAATAAAAGAATACCCTTTATCAATGGCATATTCCGCTTCAAAACAAATCCTTTCCAGCGCGCGGACAAAACCTTCCTTAGGATTAACTGCGTCAAAAAAAGTATAAATCGTCTTGGTTCTAAAATTATTTATGCTGATATCTCGAATTTTTATAAGTTCTTCGTTTGTTAATATCGGATTCCTTACTTTAAGTTTATGGCTATGCTTAGGAGTTTCCTCTAAAATATTTTTCTCAGGGCCGATAAAACTTTCTAAACTCATCACCAGCTTTTCTCTGATAGAATCTATCGCCGGATTTGTTACTTGCGCAAACAATTGCTTAAAATAGCTATAAAGAAGCTGGGGTTTCTTTGACAAAAAAGCATGCGGAGTATCATTGCCCATTGAACCTACGGGCTCTTTCCCTTCTTCGGCCATAGGCCGAATAACTATTTTCAGGTCTTCCCGGGAATAACCAAAAGCCTTAAGGCAAGCTATTATATCTGCGGGTTTTTTATTGCCTGTACTGCCGCCTACAAGGCTATCAAGATCAACCATATTTTCGGTATTCCATTTACCATATGGGCAATTGCCGGATACTCTTTTTTTTATCTGGGAATCGTCTACTATGCAGCCTGCTTGCGTATCAATAAAAAATAATTTTCCCGGCTCAAGACGGCCTGAAATCTTAATATCTTTAGGTGCAATATCCAAAACGCCTACCTCAGATGCCATCACTACAAAATCATTTTTAGTTATAATATAACGCGCTGGCCTAAGTCCGTTTCTATCTAAAGCGGCAGCAATATTTTTTCCGTCGGTAAAAGCCATTGCCGCCGGCCCATCCCAAGGCTCCATAAAACAAGCATGATATTTATAAAAATCTTTAAGCTCACAATCCATAAATTTATCGTGTTCCCAAGCCGCAGGAATAAGCATCATCATTGTATGCTCAAGGGGCCGGCCCGATAAAACCAGCAGCTCAAATAGATTATCAATTGCAGCCGAATCGCTCCCTCCTTCAACGATAACTGGTTTTAGCTTTTCTATATCTGCCCCAAAAATCTCGCTGGAAATTAACCGTTCTCTTGCCCGTACTCCGTTTATATTCCCGCGTAAAGTATTTATTTCTCCGTTGTGAGCTAAGAATCTAAATGGCTGCGCTAAGTCCCAGGTAGGAAAAGTATTAGTACTATAACGTGAATGCACTAAACATAGTGAACTTTCTATACTTTCATCCTTAAGGTCAACAAAAAAGTTCTCCAGCTGGCCAGGCATGAGCAAACCCTTATAGGAAAATGTGCGGGTGGAAATATTAGTAATATAGAAAGATTTCTTTTGCTGTAATTCGGATGAACGGATAATATTTTCCACTTGTTTTCTGATTACATAAAGTTTCCTTTCAAAATCCAGTTCCCCGCTTACATCTTTGTTTCTCTCAATAAAAACTTGTTCAAAAACCGGCTCGCTGGCCTTGGCTCCTTTGCCTATATCCGAATTATCTATCGGCACACTACGCCATCCTAAAAAAATTTGGCCTTCATCTTTTATAATTTTTTCAAATGTTTTTTTACAGAATTCACGTTCTTTAATATCTTTCGGCAAAAATATCAAACCGGTGCCGTAGAAACCTAATTCCGGTAAATTAATTTTTATTGCTTGAGCGGACTTTTTAAAAAATTCGTGCGGGATCTGAATTAAGATTCCCGCGCCATCTCCGGTTTTTGGGTCCGAACCTACTGCTCCTCGGTGCGACAGCCGGCGTAAAACCTCAATTCCCTGCCGGACGATAGCATTTGATTTCTGGCCTTTTATGTTACAAACAAACCCCACCCCGCAAGAATCATGCTCATATTCCGGGTAGTAGAGACCTTGTTGTCCTGGGAAATGCTTATATTTCATATTTAAACCCTAAAACTCTAAACACTTCCGCCACCGATATATTTTTTATATGTGGGCGGATCCGCTCGCCTCTCGGCGAAGCCGAGGGCCTCTGGCGGAAAATCCTAAACAAACTACAAACTCGAAATCCCAAACTCGAAACGTTTAGGATTTGGAACATTGTGATTTCGAGTTTGTTTAGAGTTTCGAGTTTAGGGTTTAGAGTTTTATTCATTAGCTATCAATAACCTTTCCACCTACTTGCGTCTATATTCAATTTCTTTATTTTGGAACGTAAAGTATTACGATTAATCCCTAAAATCTTTGCTGCCCTGAATTGATTGCCGAAGCTTCTTTCAAGTACCTTTTCAATGATAATTTTTTCTATATATTCAATAGTGTTTGCATAAACCTTTCCGTCGTTGCCGATTAAAAAAGAATTATAAATTTCATCTACAATTTTATCCGGTTCCATATTGTGGGCTAATGAACCTCCTTAAACACTGGCAATTTATGCCTAAATTTTATGCAACCTTTTCCAAAAAAACCTATACGCTTAATTCAGCGGCTGTATAAGCCTTGAAAAATTCAGATAAATATTTGCTGCTTGCCGGTTGAACTTTTCTTGCTTTTGATAATAATCAAATAACATTTCTTGCCCCTTAAACCGCATATTCAAATTACGGCTTTTGCAATAATCTTTTATCCAGCATAAAATTAAAGGAGCATCTACTTCTATATGAAATTGCAATCCGTAACAGTTTTTACCGTAGCGAAATGCCTGGTTAGGGCATAAAGAATTTTTTGCAAGTAGAGCCGCCCCTTTCGGAAGTTCAAAAGTATCTTCGTGCCACTGGAAGATGTCTAGTTTTTTATCTAAACCTTTTAAAAGCTGGTCATTCTTTCCATTATCTGTTAAATTCACATTACCCCACCCTATTTCCGCGTGATGCGCTTTTTTTACTTTTGCGCCAAGAGCTTTGGCTAAAAGCTGCGCGCCAAGACAAATTCCCAGAATAGGAATTTCTTCGCCTATTACTTTTTTTAAGAAGATATCTTCACTCTTTAAGAATGGAAATTTTTTTTCTTCGTAAACATTCATTGGCCCACCCATAACTATAACCGCCTCAACTCTAGATAAATCATCCGGTAACTTTTCTTTTTTATAAAGACGGGTGATCCTTATCTCCCAGCTGCTGTTTCTTAGGAAACTGCCAAGCGTTCCAGGCCCTTCCTCTTTTGTATGCTGCAAGATAAGAATCACCGTAGTTTCCTATAAAATTGAAAGATACTTATCAAGTTCATGTTGAGGAACTTGAATCCTGTACTCATCCCATTCTTTTTTCTTTAATTCAACAAATCTTGGAAAAATATGTTTTCCCAAAACTTTCTTCACAAGTTCGCTGCTTTCGGTTATGGCAATTGCGTGCCCAAGGTTATCAGGTAATGTTTCAATGCCTTTTTCTTTTCGTTCCTCATCGGTTAAATGATACAAATTCTGATCCATCGGTTTAGGCGCTTTATATTTTTTTTCTATACCATCTAACCCCGCATGAAGCATGGCGGCAAATGCAAGATACGGATTGCATGCCGGGTCACATGCTCTAAATTCGCACCTGGTAGCTTTTTCTTTTCCCGGATAATAGAGCGGCACCCTTATAAGCGCGCTTCTGTTCCTACGGCTCCATGCTATGTATACAGGCGCTTCGTAACCAGGCACTAACCTTTTGTAAGAATTTGTGGTTTGGGCAAATATTGAGCATATTTCTTTTGAATGCTTAAGGAGTCCGGCGATAAAACAACGGGCAGTATCGGAAAGAGAATCATCCGCTTTTGCATCAAAGAAAGCATTTTTACTTCCTTTAAATAGCGACTGATGCGTATGCATACCTGAACCATTCTGGCCAAAAATAGGTTTTGGCATAAAAGTGGCATACACTCCAAACTTACTCGCAATCTCTTTGACAACAACCCTGTAAGTTATTACGCTATCTGCCATTTCCAGCGCATCTTTATAACGCATATCAACCTCGTGCTGGCTGGGTGCAACTTCATGATGGGAATATTCCACGTCGATGCCCATTTTTTCAAGAGCTAAAACAGTTTCCCTCCGAAGATCGCTGGCAACATCAAGCGTTGTAAGGTCAAAATATCCCCCCTTATCTAAAATATCTGTAGCCGAATCTGTCTTAAAATAGAAGAACTCTAATTCAGGCCCTAAATAATAATGGTCAAACCCCATTTTGTTTGCGCGCTCTAGTGCTCTTTTTAGTACATAACGCGGGTCACCCTCATACGGGGTTTTATCGGGATTTAACACGTTACAAATCATTCTGGCAACGGCTTTTTCGCTTGGCCGCCAGGGTAAAATCGCAAAAGTATCCGGATCTGGCATTGCGATCATGTCGGATTCTTCTATATCCTGATAACCAGTGATAGAAGAACCGTCAAAACCCATTCCGTTTTCAAGGGCGCCCTCTAATTCCTTATCTGTAATAGCAAAACTCTTCACTTGCCCCAACACATCGGTAAACCATAAACGAATAAATTTTACATCGTTTTCCTTTACTAACTTTAGAATGTCCTGTTTTGTCTTCTTAGCCATTTCAACCTCCTTTAATGTTTTTGTTATAAAAAAAGGGTGTTTTAAGCTCTGATAGCCTTAAAACACCCTTGTTTTAATAGCTTTTGCACAAACCTTGTGCTTCTCTGGTTATAGTTCTAACCCTTTACTATATAAGTAAAGATTTAGCCTGCTTGGTAACCTTTTTTTAAAATTATTTTTGTTTTAACTTTTTTCGTCGGGCTTAAACCTTGGATTTGAGGCTGATTTCGTTTAAAAGGCTTTATTTTCTTATCTATTTTTGCTTTTGGCATAGACAAGGCATAAGGTAATACTTGTTGGTTGTTCCAGACTTTTGCAATCGGATCAAGAAAATTGGAAAAATTATCATTCATTGGAAAATTTATGAATTCGACATAACCCTGCACCAGAACAAGGTCGGTGCGGGGTCAATCCGCACTGTTGTTTTTACTTCGTGCTAAACGCTTGCAGAAACAACGTGCTCACTAAAAAATATAAATAGCCTCTGCTGCTATAGTACTTTGATGGTCAATCGGTGTTTCATTTTTAGTAAAAACATCTTTGCTGGACGCATCATAACGATACTCCAGGCGCGTGATAATGTTTTTAAACGGCCTTACTTCCGTAGTCAAAGTATTTTCCCATAAATCCTGCGGCGTCCCAGCTACAACTCTTAAACCTTGCGGGTCGCTAAAATATTCTGTCCTATTTGAAAAACTAAGCCAATTATTTACGTCATAACGGATATATCCGGCAATACCGGCCCATTCGCCGTTTTTACCCGGCGCTACAGCATCGTCTTCGTGGCCATAATCGGTATTTAACTTAAGTGTAATTTTCTCAAACGGTTTATAGGTTGCGACAAAATCAACAAGAGCCCTATTGGAATGATTGTTCGAAGGTTGTTCCGGCCCAAATATTCCTGTAAGATTAAAAGATAATTTATCCGATACCGTGTAAGCTAAAGCAGTTTCAAAAGACTTTCCTTTATTGTTATCCTTAATGTCATCCCAGCCATTATTCACACCGAAAAACCCTGTTAAATTATCCATAAGCGGGTAACTTGCGCGTAAGCCCGTATGCGTAAACGGAATAGCATAACCAAAGAGCAAAGACCGTGAGAAATTCCAGTTATCTTTTGACTCAATCACTTCCGCGCCGGCGAGAGTAACAAATTTGCCCGCTTTTACATCTAACCCTTTTCCAGGAGGAAATAGAATGTCGGCGTATGCTTGCTCAAGATTAACATCATCCGTATTCCAGCCATACGGTTTTATTATCTTGGCATCCTGGCCAAATAAAACGTCGGTGCGAAAACCAACTCTATCTTCAGGGGTCGGAAGTTTTTCCAAGGCGATTTTTGCCGCTTGTAGAGTAAAACTATTCGGTTCAGTATCAAATACTCTTGCAGTATTTGTACCTGAATTAAGCCTGTTAAAATTATAGGTATAGGCTGCATCAACGAATCCGCTTAAGGTAATGCTCTTTAAAGCTTTCGCCAGGCCTCCTGATTGTTCTTCTTTCTTTGCTAAAGCGTCTTCAACTTTCTTTTGAATAACTTCCTCTGAAGAACCAGAGATATTTTCATACACGCCTTGTTTTTTATTTAACTCTTCAACTTTCTTTTCTAATTGCTCAACGCGTTGCGTCAGCTTTTGAATCAATTCATCTTTTGTTAACTCGTCAGCGAAAGAAAGGCAGCAACACAACAAAGAAGCCATCATTAAAAGAAATACTTTCTTTAGCATAAATAAAAAATCTCCTTATTTATACGCTTTTTAGCTGAAAAACTATCCTATAGCTAATTGCCCGCGTTCTTCAGTACGGATACGAATACACTCTTTAAGGTCTAATACAAATATTTTTCCATCGCCGGTTTCCCCGGTTTTTGCGCCCTTAACAATTGCTTTTATCGTAGGTTCTACGAAATTTTCGTTTACGGCAATTTCAAGGCGTATTTTACGTAAGAGATTACCTGTTTCTTTTGCGCCGCGATAAACTTCAGTTATCCCCTTTTGCCGGCCGTGACCAAGCACTTCGCTGACGGTAATAAGATTGACTTCCTGCTTGTAAAGCTCTTCTTTAACTTCTTCTAACTTGTAAGGCTGGATGATAGCGATAATTAGTTTCATATTCACTCCTTTTTTATAACGCGAATGATCGCGAATCTTCCGCCACTGACGTTTTTCATATGTGGGCGGATCCGCCTCTGGCGGAAACGCGAATTATCGCGAATTGAATTTGTTTGCGTATCTTCGCATTCAATTAACGTGAATTCGCGTTATTCTAATATCGTATACGCTCTTTCACGGTGTTGCGTAAGGTCAAGGCCCATAAGTTCTTCTTTTTCGCCAACCCGTACGCTAACAAACAAATTAACTAATTTATAAATAATAAAGGTGGCTATAAAAGTATAGGCAACTGTTATGAGAACCGTCAATAATTGGATTAAAAATTGTTTAGGATTACCAAAAAATAACCCATCCGCACCCGCAGGATTTATTGCTTTAGAGGCAAACAAACCAGTAGCTAACGCGCCCCAAATACCGCCTACGCAATGAACGCCAAAAGCATCCAATGCATCATCGTAGCCTAATTTTGGTTTAATGATACTGACGGCGGTAAAACAAAGAACGCTTACTAAAATTCCTATCACTATTGCAGGTATTACGCCCACAAACCCTGCAGCCGGAGTTATTGCCACAAGCCCCGCTACCGCACCACTGGCTACCCCAAACATTGTAGGTTTGCCATTACGAAGCCACTCTAAAAGCGCCCACGATAGCCCGGCTGCGGCAGCTGCGGTATTAGTTACCACAAATGCATTTACCGCTAAACCATTTGCCGCTAAAGCACTTCCCGCATTAAAACCAAACCAACCAAACCAAAGTAATCCTGTTCCTAATACTACAAAAGGGAGATTGTGCGGTGGCGGAGTATTAGAATCCAGATTCTTTCTTCTGCCAATTACTAACGCCGCTACCAAAGCTGCGATACCGGCATTAATATGCACGACGGTTCCGCCGGCAAAATCAAGCGCGCCTAAATTCCGCAGCCAACCGCCCATTCCCCAAACCCAGTGGCACACCGGATCATATACAAAGGTTGCCCATAATACTGTAAAAATTAAAAATGCCGAGAATTTCATCCGCTCAGCAAACGCCCCGATAATAAGCGCGGGGGTAATAATAGCAAACATTGCCTGAAAAATCATAAAGGCTTGATGGGGAATAGTCCCTGCATAATCAGCATAAGGCTCTAATCCTACACCGTTTAAACCAAACCAGCCAAAACCTCCCCAAAAACCTTTACCTGGATGAAAAGAAAGGCTATAGCCGAATAATACCCATTGAATACTTAATACACATAGGATCATGAAACATTGCATTAATATACTAAGCATATTTTTACGCCTTACCATACCGCCGTAAAAAAATGCAAGGCCGGGGGTCATTAACATAACTAAAGTAGAAGATAATAAAACCCAAGCTGTATCGCCAGTATCAATTTTAGCTGAGTTTTGCGCAAATACCGGAACGATAAGCCACAAAACCCCCATAAAAGTAAGTATCGTGATTAAGCAAAATTTTCTACTTAAACTCATGAAAACCCCCTTTTTTCTACAAAGCATTCACCCCTGCTTCTCCTGTTCTAATCCTTAACGCCATATCTACTGTGTACACGAATATTTTGCCATCACCGATTTCTCCGGTCCTCGCTGATAAAACAATAACATCAAGGATTTTTTCTACATCTTTATCTTCAGTAATAATTTCTATTTTTGTTTTTGGTATAATTCCAATTTTATATTCCTTGTCTTTCCACTTTTGCGTAGTTCCACGTTGATTACCATGCCCATCAACTTGCGTAAGCGTTAGGCCTTTATAATGTATTTTCTCTAAGGCTTGCCGCACTTCGCCAACCTTTTCAGAACGAACTATTGCTTCTATTTTCTTCATACTGCTTTATCCTCCTTACTAAAAAATAAAAGGCGTCTTTTTCCTAAATTTATAAGACGCCTGTGTCGTAAGGCACTAACAATGTTTTTTGAAACAACCTTACATTGCTTACGCTCCTTT
Source organism: Candidatus Omnitrophota bacterium (assembly GCA_023227945.1). Classification (GTDB taxonomy): domain Bacteria; phylum Omnitrophota; class Gorgyraeia; order Duberdicusellales; family 4484-171; genus JAJYOP01. Next base: position 37,875 of record JALOCC010000003.1, on the reverse strand, counting down.
GCGTTCTACACTAATACAAGTAAAAAAACATTCTCCTTGGTAACCTTAGTTTTGATATAAAATAATAGATAGATGTGTTAAGCGGAAATTTTGGCAGGAAAGTTTAGGTTATTTTTGGTAACCTTTTTTGCGCCATTTTTTTATTATCTCTTTTTTGTGCTTTAAAACCATTACATGCGAAACTCCAAGCTCCTTTGCGATTTCGCGTATTGTGCAACCTTTAAGTAAATAAGAAAGTACAGATTTTTCTTTATCGGTTAAACCTATGTTTGCTATCTCATCAATCGTAACCTTGCTCTCTATGTTTAAACGAAAATCTGCGCGTTTGTCTTCAAGAATATCAGCGAAAGTTAAACCTCCGGGAGTTATAAACTCATCAAGGCTTGCGGTTACTGCCTTAGGCCGGCCTTTTCTTAAAAAATTCTGGATATGAAATTCGCACCCCTTAATTACATAAGCCTCATTTATGCCTATCGGCAATCCTCCTCCATAATGCTGCCACAGATAAAGGCACATTTCCTGGTAAAGGTCTTCTTCGCTGTAGAAACTATAAAATAAGTGCTTACGCGCAATATATTTAAGCGCAGGCGTTATTTTTTCCAGTAATATTCTAAAATCCATATTTCACCATCACCCTTACCCTAAAAAGAGAAAGGGCATCCCTACTGGCTGATTACTTTGCCAAAAAGGACGCCCTTGTCCGAATCAATTCCCAAAATGTGCTACAAAATAGACAAAGGCGTTCTTGCGAACGCCTTTGTTATTCTCTTAAGCACAAACACTGTGCTTCATATCACTTAAGATTTAACATATTATTTTAAACTTGTCAAGCTTATTCCCTATCCTTATTCTAGCCCTTAACCTCTCCTGTTATGGGAGGAGAACGATATTACTGGGGTTCCGCTCGTATTTCACGCGGGAAACTTCTCTATATTTATATAGAAGAATTATATAGGCAATATGGCAAGATATTTGGGTTTTAGAGAAGTATTTCCCTGCCTGTCCACCAGGCTTTCAGCCTGTTGGGCTACCGGCAGGCAGGCTCGCAAAATTTTGAACACCCTGGAGCCCAACGACGTCCATGTCGAAGACAGTGGGCTAGTGCCCGATGGGACGACGCCCCTTACTATTTTTTCCACGGATTATATCCGTGGAATCCAGGAAAAGGGATTAATCTACTATCAAGCGAAATCCTGAGCAAGCGAGCGGAGCGAGCGCGTCGAAGGAGGCCATTTTGTCCGTTATTTTCAAACCAAAATTTATATAATCCTTTCAGAGCTTAGTGGTTGAGGATGTCCATATCTTTAGGCCCAAGCATAGTAGGCCTTTTATATTCTATTATTCCTTATTCGCGCTTTTCGCTCTCTACTATTAATAAGAGTAAATAATACAGAAAACAGAACCATTAGAACAAACACTCCTAAATTCTGCCATATTCTAGCTGACATCCAAATCTCCTATTTCTTAAGTTGTTTTAATATCTTATAATCTCTCCACCGAAACATTTTTAGCGTCTTTTGACTGCCAAAAAAATTCCTAACGCAAATAATAAACGAAAGGAATGCTGCTGCAATAACTAATACCGCCCAATCAGAAGACGCATCGGCCATCATTTTGTTTACCTCTTATTTTAGTTTTTTGAAGTTTTTTTGGGAATCTTGCCTTCAAAGCCTTGTCTAAATACTGTCCGGAAACAAAAGATAGCTAATCCTATAATAAAACTCCAAGAAACTATCATAAATATCCAACCACTAAGTTTCATTTAACACCTTATTTAGAAACGAAAACCGCTAAAACCCATAAAAGAAAGGCTCATTAAGGCGGCAATGATAAATGCTATTGGTAAGCCCTTCACTGCTGTAGGTACAGCACAATAATCTAATCTTTCCCGAATTCCAGACATTAAAAGCATGACCAATGTATAGCCTATCCCAACGCATACACCTTGAAATAAAGAATAATAAAAACTGCCGACAATTGGGCTTCCGTCTTTAAAAAACATATCAATATTTAATACCGCTACACCCAATACAGCACAATTTGTGGTAATTAAAGCCAGGTAGACACCAAAAGCATGATATAGAGCCGGGCTAACCTTCCTAATTATCATTTCAATCAATTGCACGAAAGTAGCGATCACTAAAACAAAAGAAAGAGTGCGCAGGTACGTTACGTTAAATGGCAATAAAAGAAACCTGTAAATAAGCCACGTTATACCTGACGAAATGGTAGTAATAAAAGTAACTGCCATACTCATAGCAAAAGCTTGTTTTGTGTGTTTAGATATAGCAACAAACGGGCATAAACCTAAAAAACGCGACAGGATAACGTTGTTAATAAAGATTGCGGATATAAAAATTGTTAAGAACTGGCTTAAATTCATATGTGTTTTGTATCTTATTTAAATTAAGTGTTTTTTATTTTATAAATACACAACGTCATCTTTATAATATAAAGAAAGAAACAATAATATGTACTCTTTGAGATGCCGTGTAAGCAAAAAATTATTCTTTACATGCTCTCTGCCATTTTCGCCTAATTTTTTTGCATATCCCGGGCTGTTTAAAAGCTGCTTTAAGGCAAATGCCGCCCCATCAACTGAATGGCACAATAAACCAGAGTATTTATGTCTTATTTGTAAGGGTATGCCTCCCACATGAGATGCCACTACAGGCTTTGCTTTCCAAAGAGCCTCAGTTACGGTTAAACCAAATCCTTCTTTGAGCGACTTTTGAATAATAACAGTCGATGCTCTTTGCAAAGCATTAACTTCTATATCATTTTGCGGCAGTAATAAAATATGAATATCTTTATCTTCTTTTGCTCTTTCAGTAACTTCTTCAAAAACTTTTACCCCTTCAGGGTCATCTTTTGCGCCACCGCCGGCCAAAATCAATTGGCAATCAATAGATTTTTTTACTTGCCGGTAAGCCGTAATTACACCCAAAGGATCTTTCAAGCGGTCAAAACGAGAAATTTGCGTGACGATAGGTTTGTCATTAGTAATACCGTACTTTTTCAATACCTCGCTAATTACGTCTTCAGGAAGCTCTTTGTTTTTATCACTTAACGGATCAATGGAAGGAGAAATAAGAAATTGCCGTATAGGTAATCTTTGCGAAAAACTTGGCGCAGAAAAAACAGCAGCATCGTATTTTACTACAAAATTTTTCAGAAATTTCCAAACTTTTTGGTCAGGATTAGACACATCTACATGACAACGCCAAATCCATTTGTTATCTTTCTTATTTTTTATTAAAGCAACTGGCTGCGGATCATGAATGAAAATAATATCACCGTAAATATTCATTTCTTCGATATTCTTTTGGCTGGTTTCCAAAAAAATATCGAAATCGCTTTTATTCATTTTTTCCTGTAACCCGTGAAGGGCGTTGTGAAACTTTTTAGTAACTTCAAAAAATTGTTCTCCTCCTTTAATAACATCCCAGCGAGCATCTATGCTCAATTCCTGCAAAAGTGGAACCATACGGTTAAGAATTTCTGCAACACCGCCGCCTACCGAAGTAGAATTAATATTCTGAATGACTCTCCCTTTCAGCTTATCAGCAAGCAATCGAAGATCGTCAACAACCTGCTGCCCAACGATGGGAATATAATCTTGTAACTTTATCATTTGTTATTATATTGTTTTTTTAATCATCTCAATAAGTGTATTGCGTAAATCTTCTAAGGTACGCGTATAAGGGTCTAGGCGCGCGATACGGTTAGCTAATTCTTTATTGCCAAGAGAAGTCTCTATCCAGTTTGAGAAATCATTTGTATGCCGCTCTAATCTTAGACGTGCTTCAAAAATATGAAAATATATAGAATCGATAGTTATTTTTCCTAAAACATCAGCAAATTCTTTTAAATCATAAGCAAAATAATTTGTAGGCAAAATAAAACTAATTGATTTGATAAAGTGGAACTCTTCGTTTTCTCTGGCAAATTTTAATTTTGCCAGACGGTTACTTTTAAGATACTCTTCAATAACATCTATTATTGCTTCTCGTAAACCATGGATGGTTAAAAATTGGACAGTATCAATACTTGCTAATTTCTCACCAAGCTCAACTTCTCCTAAAATTTCAGTTACCCAATAGGCAAAATCATTAGGTGGTTCGGGAGATAAATATTGATGTTGCTGCAAAAACCTATGGGTATGGTGATAAATGCAAGAACCGGAAACTTTCTTGATAAGCGATAGAAGCTGATTTAGATTAGAAGCGTATAAACCAGTTAGTTCTGTAAGATGAAGCCTGGTCTGAAACCGGAAAGATTCTTTCGCCCTTATTAATTCCTGCATTGTTTATCACTATTATAATGGTCTAGTATTCTTCCTAATAATTTGGCAACATCTTGAGTAGATTTAAGATAATATTCCGCACAAGATTCTTTAGGTGAACCCACAAAGACAGTGAGGCCTTTGTTTCTTATAGCGCAAAAAGCATCTTCATCGGTTATGTCATCACCAATATAAATAGGCAATACATTTTTATTTTTGTTAACAAATTGCTGTCTCGACAAAAGCCATAAGACGGCTTTTCCTTTATCCCAGTCTATCGGCGGCCTTATTTCAAATATCATTTTACCTGATTTTACTCTTATTCTATCGCCGGCTAAATAAGTAATTACAGTTTCGTGAAAAATTGTTTTCACATCAGAAACATGTTTTTTGTTAACCAATCGATAATGAAGGCTTAGTGTTAAGCCCTTGTCTTCTACAAATACGCCCTTGATTCCGGAAAGTTTCTTAGCAAGGCTGTCTTTTATAGAATTAAACATAGTTAGGAATTTGGGATGGATTCTTGCTCTGAACTTTATTTTCGGGCCTTCTATCTCTAAACCATGGTTTCCTGCATAAATAATATTTTTAATTTTTACCCTTCCTTTTACATCATTTATGGTGCGGCCGCTGATAATAGCTATCTTGCAATTACAATCCTTAGCTAAATTTATAAGTAATTCTCTGGTTTCTTTGGGAAGAAAAGCCTCCTCTGGTTTATCGACAATAGGCGCCAATGTACCATCGTAATCCAGAAAGAGATATATGGATTTCCCGTCTATAACTTTTACTAATTTATCCAGGAAAGCAGAAAGGTGCTTCATAATTGTTTGTTAACATACAAAGTTTGTGTAGGATAAGCGAATTCAATGCCACGCTTTTCTAATTCCTCTTTAATACCGAAATTAATTTCCTGTTGTATATCCATATATTTATTGTAATCCTGACTTAGTACATAATAGGCCACCTCAAACACAAGACTGGAATCAGCGAAAGAAAAAAAATGCGCTCTGTCAAAAATTGTGTCCTTAATATTTTCAATGACATTTTTTATAATATCGGGAATCTCTTTTAATTGCGTAAGCCGGGTCTGATAAGTAACTCCTATTGTAAAGACCACGCGGCGTTTAGCCATTCTTTTATAATTACGTAAGCGCGAACCGGTAAGATCGCTATTAGAAAAAACTATTTGTTCTCCTCCTAAACTGCGTATGCGCGTACTCTTAATGCCTATATGTTCAATCGTTCCTAAGAAATCCCCTATGACAATAAAATCTCCGACCTCAAAAGGCTTATCAAAGAATATGGCAAAATAGCTAAAAAGGTCAGCTAAAATTGTCTGAGCGGCTAAGGCCACAGCTATTCCGCCAATACCTAAACCGGCAAGTACCGCGGAAATTTTAAAACCCAAATTATCTAAAAGAAATACTATGCCTACGCCCCAGAGGAAAATTTTAAAAATTGTCATTAGAGTTTTAAAATTGTGAGTGACTGCAGCACTTAGCTTACCCCGCTTAACCCAATATTTTTCTACTGCGTAAGCTACAATGGCAATAAAAGAGCGAATGCCCTGAATTGTCACAAAGATCATCCCGCAAATTTTTATTGCTTTATCTATACCGGGGCTTAAGGTAAGGTAGCGGCTAGAAAGATAAAAAACTGAGTAACAAAGCAGGGGCAGGGCCATTTTTTCAAAAAGCCCCACCAGAAACTCATCAATATCTGTCTTGGTTTTTTTAGTAAAAGCCTTTATCCGCTTAAGGATAATTACTTTTAAAATAATTATTAAGATGGCACCGAGTAAAAGAGCTAAAAAGAAATATAAATATTGCCGTAATGTATTTTGGAATAAAGTTAGCTCTGACATCGCTTATCTCCTTTTTCTTAACGGAATGTAAGAATTAAATTTTCTTCAAGGCAGTTAATTCGGTGACAATACTGCCTGCCCAGCGATAAACATTGTTTTCGGCAACGATGTTGCACATATTCTCCATGCGCCGCTTTTTTTCTTCGATGGGCATTTCAATAGCAGATTTTATGCTATTCGCAAATTCTTCTATGGAATATGGATTTATCGAAATCGCATCATTCAGCTCTCGCGCTGCGCCGGTAAAGCGGCTTAAGATCAAAACTCCCGGTAGATTACTCTTGTTTGCAATATATTCTTTAGCTACTAAATTCATTCCGTCATGTAGTGAACTTACAATACAAATATCAGCAAGTGCATAATATGGTGTGATTTCTTCCGGAGCAAAATGCCGCTTAAGGTATACTATAGGTTTCCATTCTCCTTCCCTGTGTTTCCAATTGACTTTATCAACCAACTCATCGATCTCAGCAATTAAATCATGATAACGTTTTATGTGGGTGCGGCTGGGGGCTCCTATCTGCACAAAAACAAAATTATTTTTATATTGCGGGTATTTTTCTAAAAATCTATCTATAGCCAGCATTCTTTCTGCAATACCTTTTGTATAATCTATTCTATCTACCCCAAGAGCTACAATTTTTCCTTCAAGCTTGAATTCTTTTTTAAGTTTATTTATTTGTTCGAAGTCTGTCTTAAGATTTTTACCTTGAACATAGTCTATACTTATAGGAAAAGACCGGATAAAGGTTTCTTTGCCAAAACGCACAACACTGAATTTTTCTGTATCTACACGCGACTCAAGCAATCTATTGGCTGTATCAAGAAAATTATTACAATGGCTCTGGACATGAAACCCTATCAAATCACAGCCCAGCATACCGCTTAAAATTTCTTTCTGATAAGGGCAAACCGAGAATGATTCAGAGGTAGGCCAGGGAATATGCCAAAACAACGCAACAATCGCATCCGGACGCTTGTCTTTTATCATTTTAGGTAAAAGCGTAAAGTGGTAATCTTGGATAAATATAAATGGGGTTTTTTTTGGCAATTCTTCCAAAACGCTTTGGGCAAACTTTTGATTTACTTCTTTATAAATTTGCCAATCCGTTTCTCTAAAAATTGGCCTAGTGTGGGTATTATGGCAAAGCGGCCATAACCCCTCGTTTGAAAACCCATAATAATAACCTTGCTCTTCCTCTTTAGATAGCCATACTCGTTTCAAAATATATTGATTATTTTCCGGGGGAAGCCCTAATTTATCCTTTGAATTGACAAATTGCTTATCTGCGTTACCACCTCCGTGGGCAATCCAAGTGCCACCACAAGCAGCTAAGATAGGGTGTATTGCAGTCACTACGCCGCTTGCCGGGCGGATACACTTAATCATATTTGTGCTTTCATCCAATACATGCATATACGGTTCTCTATTAGACACTACGAAGAAAGCGTTATCGCCCAATTTTGCATGAATTAAGTCCCGAAGCTTTGCCTCTGTCCAAGTCTCTGTTTTATGAAGACGCGCTGCTGCTTCATCTGAAACTGTCCTGCGTGCAACACGTAAGCTTAACGCAACCTGTTCCACCTCGCTGGCAAGTTTGCCTAATTCTCCTTTTTTGCTGATAGGATGTTGTTCATCAATTTCTCCTTTTTGAAAATGCTGAAACCATTCCGTAAGCCGGGTAACCGGCAGAATAAAAATTTGCCGTTGAACTAAAAGTGAGATTATAGCAACCAGTACAATCAAAACTATTAAGGTAATGCTTATTCTCTGCCATAACTCAGTTAATATCGTAAACTTATAGGAAGTATCATACATAACCTCTACCAAACCTGCCACGTTGCCCTCATCGTCAAGAACCGGTAAGGTATAACTGTAGATAGAATAATCTTGAAACTTTTCTAATGCTCCTCGGGGATTTTTTGTAGTTAAAATATCTTTAAGATATGGCTTATCTTTTTGTTTCCAATCGGAAAACTTTTCAGTGATAGCTAAAATTTTTCCGTCTCTATCATAAATAACACAACCCTGTAATCGTTCTCTTGTCTGAAACTTTTCTACTAAACGATTGACTAAACGTAAATCATTATTCGATAGCGCATAACGCACGGATAATTCCATACTTTCCGCTACAGCCTTAGTTTTCCTTTTCAAATCGTCCATGAAATTCTCTTCGGTAAAGCGGACTTGCAATATACCAAATATCGTAAATACGGCTGCTACGATAATCAAAATTGGCAAAATAAACAATAAAATGCGCCTCATTCTATTAGCCTCTCCTTTAAAATTATCTTATTCCGTGTGAAACAGCGAAAACTATACAAATAATCCCAGCAAGGATGCAAATACCGAAAACAACGAAAATAAAACGCATACTATTATCCATATCGCTTTCACCCCCCCCTCAGAAATAAAAACCGTCACCCTGCACTTTCATGCAAGATGGCGGCCCGACCATCTCAAAAACCTCCAGAAATAGAAAATTATTTCTGGACCCGAACCAAATTTATATCAAATTCATCTTTTTCGTAGGCGAAAAAATTATAACTCATTTTTTATAAAAAACAAGATTTTAAAATTAGGATAGAAAAGATTACTTTTACATCCTGATTAGAGGCATATCCGTTCACAAACACAGATATAATTCATATTTATCCGGCATTTTTTGGCTGGAAATTGCGTAACTGTTTAAAGAGCTATATAGGTTTACCCGCTTCTCTTCGTTCGGACATTGAAAATTTATCGCTATTTTTATAGTTTAATATTGCGCAGCCTGAGAGAATTCCCAATCACTGATACCGAACTAAAACTCATTGCCGCGCCGGCAATCATAGGGCTCAAAAGCAATCCCCAAAACGGATAAAGTATGCCGGCAGCGATAGGAACGCCTATCGCATTATAAATAAAAGCAAAAAATAGGTTTTGACGAATATTTCGCATAACTCCCCGGCTAAGCCGCAGCGCCTTAACAATTCCATTAAGGTCCCCCTTAACTAAAGTAATTCCTGCGCTCTCAATTGCCACATCCGTTCCGGTGCCCATAGCAACACCAACTTCCGCTTCTGCCAATGCCGGTGCATCATTAATGCCATCTCCGGCCATCATCACTTTTGCACCTTCGCTCCTTAACCTCTTCACAATCTCCTGCTTATCTTTTGGCTCAAGGCCGGCATAAACATCAGCAATACTCAATTCTTTAGCAATGGCCTTAGCGGTTTTTTCATTATCCCCTGTCAGCATAACAACTTTTAGTCCCATTTTATGCAAAACACGGATAGCATCAGGGGTTGTTTTTTTTATAGGATCTGAGATCCCGAGTATTCCTGCCGTTTGTCCATCAACGGCCATCCAGATAACCGTCTCGGCATTATCTTGAAGTTCGCCGGACTTCTTTTTTAATTCTTCGGGTAAACTTATTCCATTATCTTCGATAAATTTTTGTTTTCCAAGTAAAACCGCTTTACCATTAACTTTACCTTTAATCCCTCCGCCAGTTACGGATTGAAAACCATCGACTGACGCCAATTCATAGTTTTTTTCTTTTGCATAATCAACTACTGAACGGGCCAATGGATGTTCACTGCTCTGTTCGATAGAAGCTGCTATACTTAATAACGCTTGTTCATTCCAATCCTTTGCTGCAATGATAGCGGTTACCTGCGGCCTGCCGGCCGTTAAGGTACCAGTTTTATCTGTAAGAATGTGGGTTACTTTCTCGGCCTTTTCAATCGCCTCGGCATTTTTAATCAATATACCTGACTGTGCGCCTTTTCCAACACCAACCATAATTGACATTGGCGTTGCTAGGCCCAGGGCACAAGGACAAGCAATGATCAAGACCGAAATAGCGCTAACTAAAGCATACGCCAAAGCCGGAGGCGGGCCAAATATAGACCAGACGATAAAAGCAACTACCGCGCACCCCAACACAGCAGGAACAAAATACCCGGAAACTTGATCAGCAAGTTTCTGAATGGGGGCGCGGCTGTGTTGTGCATCAGCTACCATTTTCACGATTTGAGAAAGAAGGGTTTCATGGCCTATCTTTTCCGTCCTCATCACAAAAGCACCTGTCTGGTTAACAGTTGCGCCAATAACTCTATCTCCTTCTATCTTCGCAACCGGGACCGGTTCACCTGAAATCATTGATTCATCGATTGTGCTCTTGCCTTCAGTAATAATACCATCCAGGGGTATTTTCTCTCCCGGACGAACCCGTAATAAATCACCTTTTTGAATTTGATCAATGGCAACATCTTCTTCTTTACCCTTTCGAATACGATGCGCAGCTTTTGCGGCAAGGCCAAGCAACGCTTTAATTGCCTGGCCTGTTCTATTACGCGCCCTTGCTTCAAGAAGCTGCCCCATAAGTACCAGAACCGTAATAACAGCAGCTGCTTCAAAATACAATCCGATCTTACCGTGCTGTTTTAATGATTCGGGGAAAATATTCGGAAAAATAATAGCTATCGTGCTAAAACCATAAGCTGCACCCACGCCCATAGCAATCAAGGTAAACATATTGAGGCTCTTATTCAAAACTGATTTCCAGGCTTTCACAAAAAAAATATTTCCTGCCCACAATACAACGGGTGTTGCGAAAATAAACTGCAACCACCGTGAAAGCCCGTAAGGAACAATTGCTTTAAGATTGATAACCGGAATCATTTCGCCAAACGCCAACAAGAATACAGGAAGAGCCAACATCAATCCGATCCAGAATTTACGAGATAATATACGCGCTTCTTTATTATCTTCTTCTCCGGCAAAAGCAGCCTTTGGTTCAAGATGCATACCGCACTTCGGACAATCGCCAAACTTATCCTGCTCGATTTCAGGGTGCATAGGGCAAGTATAGATCATTTTTTCTCCTTATCGGAATCGTGCTTTTTATTAACACTGCTTTCTTTTATTTTATTCAAAAATTTATCCTGACAACCCTTACTGCAAAAAAAATAAGTTTCACCGTTTTTTTCAAGTTTTAAAGCCTTACTTTCTTCTACCTCCATGCCGCAAATCGGATCTTTAGGCATATCAACCTCCTTTCGCAACCAATGATCAGTCAAAAAATTTTATTTGGTATGGGTTTCAGTGAATTTAATAATTTGCTTCATCATGTCAACGCATTCTACAGGATATAAGCCAACTGCGGTTTCCGCAGAAAGCATCACGTAATTCGTACCGTCCAATATGGCGTTAGCGACATCTGAAACTTCTGCCCTTGTGGGTATACGATTTTCAGTCATGCTCTCCAGCATCTGAGTAGCGGTAATAACAAATCTTTTTGCCCGGTTACATTTTCTAATTATCTCTTTTTGAACTATCGGCACTTCATATATAGGAATTGAAACGCCCATGTCACCTCTTGCGACCATAATTCCATCACAAACTTTAGTTATTCCATTGATATTTTTAATACCTTCTCGGTTTTCGATCTTTGCGATAATCTGATATTTATACGGATAATTTTTAAGGTATTCTCTAATAACAAGGATGTCATCCTTACTTCTCACAAAAGACTGAGCGATATAATCGATTTTATTCTCCATACAAAAATGAATGCTCTCCTTGTCTTTCGCTGTTAAATCTTTAAAGCCAATTTTAACGCCGGGGATATTGATACCTTTACGTTCTTTAATTAGCCCGGGAATCACCACCTTAGTCTTCAGTCTGTTCTTATCGCTCCTTAGGACTAAAAGAGCAATATTGCCATCATCAATATAAATGTGCTGGCCTTTTTTTATCTCATTCAAAGAATCTTTGTAATCAAATGGTATTAAGTTGCCTTCTCCTAAGATATTTTCTTGCGTTAACCAAACTACCTGGCCTTTATTTACCTTGATAGCCTGGCCTGCTTTTAGCCTGCCAATTCTTATGCGATAGCCTTCTAAATCTCCTAATACTTTGACATTTAAGTGATATTTTTTATTCAGTTTTCTTATGAGTCGTATCCGGGACAAATGAACCTTAAAGGTGGCATGAGAGAAATTTAACCTTGCCACCCCCATACCGGCACCCATCATCTTTATCAAAACATTTTCTTTGCTTGAAGCTGGGCCTAAAGTGCAGATTATTTTAGTCTTTGGCATTTATAGCTCTAAATTTTTATTTATTTATCTTTAATATCATTTTCCAAAAGCCTCTTCCCATTTTTTTATTACTAGGGCGCTCTTCTTCCTTATCTCTTGTTTCGATTAACTTGCCTGCACCCCCCGGCGGAACCTTACACCGAAATGATCCATTACTTTATCGGTACGGATTTTTATAAAATCATTTATAACAAAGAAAACAAAAGCGTATCCCCATACGAAAAGCGCTAATCCCCAGCCTATCGGCTTCATAAATATCCCGTATACCGCAAATACTGTTGCAATAACCTGAGTTATTTCACATGTCAATATTAATGCAAGGGCAGGATAAGGTTTATGCCAAAAAGGGTCTTCTCCTGTCCTGGCTAAATAAATAGTCATATGTCCGGCAACCGCTAATTTTAAGAAAATAAGCGTTTGAATCATTGGGCGATCAAGATGAAAAATTTCTTTCCCGATCCAAAACATCCCAAAACTAGCAAATACACCGGCTATCCCCAAAACAGTCGACAAGCTCAAAACCCTTCTCATATTCCAGCTTACCGGGTTTGGATAAATCTTTGTCTTATCGTAAGCAATCATCATAATGGGGATATCATTAAGCATTGCCAGAATAACAATCATGATGGCGGTAACTGGATAGAAATTAAAAATCAGGATTGCCAGAGTCATAAACAACAAAACCCTGGTTGTCTCCGCGATACGGTAAATCGCATAACTGTTCATGCGCTTAAATATCTTGCGGCTCTCTTTAATCGCATCGATTATAACCGAAAGCCCGGGCTTGGTAAGGACAATTGCTGCGGCAGATTTTGCCGCGTCAGTAGCGCCTGCAACAGCTATGCCCGCGTCTGCCTTCTTAAGCGCCGGAGCATCATTAACACCATCTCCGGTCATTCCAACAATATGATTTTTCGCCTGTAATTCTTCTACTATTTTATACTTATGCTCCGGAAAAACCTGGGCAAAACCATCCGCGCCCTCAATAATCTGTTGCGCCTCCTTATCGGATTTATCCAGGAAGTTAGAAGCAGGCTGGATATTTTCTCCCAAGCCAACTTCTCTCGCAATCTCCTTGGCCACAGCAATATGATCTCCGGTTACCATTTTTACATTTAAGCCCATTGACCTTGCTGTTTTTATGGTATCTGCGGAATCTTCGCGCGGCGGGTCATAAATCGCAAAAAGTCCTGCGTATTGCCATTGCCCTGAATCATCTGTTTTAGCAATACCGAGCGCGCGGTATCCTTTAGCCGCAAAATCATTAACAGCTCCTTCTATTTTAGAAGAAATTATATCTTTATTGGCGACAAGGGAAAGAATAATCTGCGAGGCACCTTTGGTTACTTTGAATTTTTTGCCTCCGCTCTCTTCTATGCTTGCTTCAGTGCGTTTTGCAACCGGGTCAAACGGCTTAAAAGACGTTACTTTATACTTATCGAAATTTTCTGTGACTTCACTTATTGATTGAGCCTTGGCAATGATGGTATCATCTATGGGATCTTTATCTTCTTCCCGAGAAGCCAACCTGCCCCATAGAAGCATATCAACATCCCTGAATCCTTCCAAAGGTTTAAGCTCTTTAACGCTTAGCTCGTTCTTCGTGATAGTGCCTGTCTTATCCGAACATAAGATATCAACTCCAGCCATTTCTTCTATAGCCACTAATTTACTTACAATAGCTTCTTTTTTGGCAAGCATAGAAGCTCCTACTGCCATTGTTACTGTCAACACAGCAGGCATCGCTACCGGGATAGAAGCCACAATCAGGATAAGCGCAAACTGAAGGATTTCAAAGAATTTCTCATGGCGGAAAAGCGAAACTAAAAAAATAACCGCCACTAAAGCTATTGCTATCACAATCAGGTAATCACCTATTTTAATCACCGCTTTCTGAAAGTGGCTGCGCGTTTTGGCTTCGGCAACGAGTTTGGCAGTTTTACCAAAATAAGTATTTAAGCCGGTACCAACCACCACAGCATCCATTTCGCCCTGTTTAACTATAGACGCTGAATAGCCGATATCAGAAAGATGCTTTTCAACGGGCAAAGACTCTCCCGTTAATGCAGATTGATCTACCAGAAGATACTCCCCTTCGGTGAGCTTAATATCGGCCGGAATGATATCGCCTAAACGTATACGTATTACATCGCCCGGCACCAATTCTTGTGCCGGTACCTCAGCCCATTTCCCATCGCGTAAGGCGCGCGCCTTAAGCGCCAACCTTTTCTTTAATAACTCGATGGCGTTATCTGCCTTATACTCCTGCCAGAATCCCACCGCAGCATTTATCAACAACATCGCAAAAATTACCCCAAAATCTTCCCAGTGCCGGATAATAGCTGAAAGTATGGCGGCTATTTCTATCATCCAGGGGATAGGCCCCCAAAAATAGCTTAAGAATTTTACTAGTGGGTTAATTTTCTTCTCAGCTATTTCATTAGGGCCGTATTGCTCGAGCCTCTTCTTCGCTTCTTCGAAAGAAAGGCCTGCCTTGCTTGAAGAAAGCTTATTGAATAGCTCGTCTATTGATACTTTCTTAGCCTCTTCTGTATTCATATAATACCCCCTATTTATCCTTAGTATAATAGTATACTCTTGCCCTTAGGTTAAATTCAATATTTTTCCGAATTTTTTCTATCAAGATAGGCTATTTTGCCTTGCAATACCCGCTTACGATATTTTGGTGTCTACACCAAGTGGCATTGGAATTTGTACCGCATATATCCGCCTTCCCAATATCTGGGTATAGCCAGATTATGCCACAGGTGCCCTCGCTCAGCCAGGAAAATCCTGACTTCACTCACAGCCCTATCCTGCTTACGGGTTTAAATCCGAGGATAGGAGCCGAGGATAAGCAGTCTGCTGCTCTAACTAAATCTCTTGTCATTGAATAAAATGACTAAGGTTGGTTGCAATCACATTTTAGATCTTGTAGTTGATAGTTGTTAACCGGACTAGCATTAGCAGGTTTAACCGGTATCCACCTGGAGCTACTCGTATTCCAATATGCGAGTACGTTATCTCCTGGTGAGGTATAGCTGGGGTAGGCTGGCCAGGACTTTGAGTGATAGGAAACCGCTCTGTTATACCCCTGCATCTGACAAACCATATTTGCCGTAGCTTGAATAGCAGCGACAGCTCCGTCGGGCGACGAAGGAGAAACTATCCAATTATCGTTATGCGAACAAGAAGAAGCGGCAGGAAAGCAATCTGTTGAACCAGCAGAAGTACCACAGGCATAATAAGTCCAACAGTTAACTAGTTTAGCTTCTCCGGCAGCACCTCCAGAAAAAGTATATACTCCGGTGGTAGAATTTAGAGACCCTAAGCCAGCGTTCGTATACCACGGCTTACCACATCCTCTCTGAATTGCCATAACCTGACCCGAAGGTAATTTAATATGCACTTTAGTAGCAGCTGGATGATTAATCGGCACGAGCTTAATACCATAGATAGTTCCGTTTTTATAAATTCTAAGTGGCGAAGTAGAAGCTGCCACGGGTTGAACTGCCATAGGAACATTCTCGACACCATCACGTAAACGAAGACCAATATCCTGGGTAACCATAGTAGCTGCTCTGATAGTAGATGCCACACATATAAAGAGAAATACTAAAAAAATAAATTTAACTATTTTTATTGTCTCAATCATACCTCTTCCTCCTGTGGGTTCGCCGGGTCAGACGTTCTTCTCTGAATTACTAACCTTTAAACAGATACAATATCATTATTATCGATAATCATCCTTTCACTGCCTACAGTAAGCCCGCTTACTACTACCCTAACTGTATAGGTAGTAGAAATCTGAAGTGTCAAATTTAATTGCTCTATCGTGTAGGACAATATGAGAACCACTTCTTGTACTTAAAAAGTTGTATCCTGATCCTGTAGAATTTATTTGTGCTCCACCGACAAGACTCGCCATGTCCTACCCTGCGGTAACATCCATCGTAAAGTTGGCTTGACTATCAGAGGTAAACGTCATTGCAGGCACAGGATTATTACTACCAATAACTTGCAATTTTGCTTGCGGAGCACTTGTGCCAGTGCCAATGCCTACAGTCCAACTGGTATTGTTGGGATAAATAAATTGATCGGGGCTAGTATCAGCAAGTGTCCATAAACCAGAAAGAGGGCTCCAAGTAAAGGCACCAGAAGCTTGACTGCATATCATAGGTCGATATGTGGTTTTATCATAATCCATAATATAGGATAAAATTTTCTGCTCGTGCAAATACTAAATCTCTGCCACCTTGTAACGATAGCTTTATGCTATTCAGGTTTTGTTCGATCCACCTCGCAAGATTTGACTCTCAACCTTACTCTGGTGAGTAAATTTTATATTAATTATAACAATATTAATCACCCACTACAACCGGTCACTCGCTCGACTGCGTATTAGAGTAATGTAGATTGGGTTGTTATGTAATTTTAACATTATAAAATTTGCCTTGAGATTTATTTTATATCAACAAAAACTGTTTGTAATATATTATCACAAAGGGTTAAAAAATCAAATACTCCCCACAAGGACTCGAATATAATATTTGATTATTTTAAACTTAAATATTTCGCAAGAATATTTATTTCCTGCTTAAGTGAAAATAAAGAGCTTTCTTGACTCCCTTCATTAAGGACAGATAGAATCCACAAGGGGACGGCTTCTCTACATACAGCTAAATGAAAAATTAATAAACATTCTTTCTAAGAAGGACGACAAATAAAGAAGCCCTGATTACCGTTAGGAATCAGGGCTCTGATCCTCTCTTTGAATTAGCTGAGAAAAGAAACATTGCCCCTTGCTGCTATATATCTCAAAAATATATGTAGCTCCTTGCCCCTAGATATCGTGAAAATATCCACACTACCTAAAACAGCAGGATATTTTCACGAAGGGCTACGGAGCCAGTTTTTTCTCAAAGAGAAAAAACTGGGGTCACTCTCGTATTAGCCGAGAGGAAACCTCTCTATATAATACAAGACTGTATTATAAGGCCAACTAGAGCGATTACCGCGTAAATTCAGGTTCAGGGATAGCCCCTTTATCCGCTAATCATTCTTCCTTCGCAAAAAGCGGGGCCAGATTGATCTCGGTCCAGCCCTGATAGCCGGTCAGGTTTATCCACCACTTAAGCTCGGCTGGAACGGCTATCATCTGGTACAAAGTCTCGATTTTAGGGTTTTTAGGCCGTGTCGCGCCACCTTTATCGATAGGTATTCCCAATAGCTTTTTCATGGTATCGACATTAAGCCTGCCTTTGTACTTATCACCGAGGGCGTAGAGGTTTTCACGCCTCTCTGTGCTCTCTCCTAGTGGAGACGGCCATAGTCCCCACGACGGATCGGTAAAATCGTTCGATACCGCCAGCAGCCCGTCCGCGCTGCCCGCTTTCCGGCGTAATCCGTACGTCGCCCACTCATATGAATAAGCAGCATCTTTATCGGCCACCTGTATAATGCAGGCGAAATCCGGCAGCGTAGTGTTAAATCCGGTATTTATGCCATCCATGGTGGGGTAGTCGAGCAGGAAAAGCATTAGGTTGGCCATGTTTGGAACCCGGTCGCGCCTGGTGATGGCCCCGGTCGACTCCTCATCATTAAGTTCGAGGAATATTCCGTTTTTGTTCATGCCATTTTGTGTGTACACGGCGCCTAGGAACGCAAAACTCGCTGTCGGTATGGAGCCGTCGTTCGGATTATAGACAACACATTCCATAAAAGGCAGGAGTTCTTCAAAATAAGATAAATAATCATAATTACGGCCTACGACTAGCGGCCCGCCACCGGTGTATTTACCCCAGGCTACGATTGCGGAACAGCCCATGCCCTGGGTACCCGGTATCAACTTGCCGTATGCGCCCCATATCTCGGCGCAGGCATCGAGAGTATTCAGCAGGATATGTTTTTCTAGGGAGATACCGGAAGTTTCTGCCATCCCGTATATCAAGTCCTGCAATCTCTTCGGCAATCTCCTGAAATAGTCCTTAGCGATCTTATCGAGGGTCTCGTAAGTCATGCCGTTGTTACCGATGAAATATTTTTCAAAAGCGATCTGGTAACACTTCTCCCAATCGCCTTTAAGAAGCCCTCCATACTGCCTGCCCATCTGGCGATAGCTTCCGCGAAGCTCGAGGACGTTTATCTTCCCGGCCTTGTACAGCTTTCCCCCTTCAAACTCAGAGACGGCTTTCATCTCTTGCGCGTAAGCAATCGAAACCAAAAAACACAGAGCTAACACGGTGCTAAATAATTTTTTCATTTTACTCTCCTATATCATTTACTTCTCTTAACAGGCTCCTTCTCGCGGCTGAGATACCAGAGCAACTAGGACAGCTCCGGGGGCGCATTGAACTACCTCTATTTTCTCATACTCTGTCTCTTTATATGCAGCTTCGGATAATAAACCGTAAAGAGCATCCCGATCAAAAGAAATCCGTACTGCATAAATTCATATATCCACCCGGCAATGCCGCTGTAATACAACTTGGCGATATTCACCAGGAGATTCGCCAAGAATACAATCCCCCAGAATCCTGTCATTATGTAACCCGTCCGGATAAATCCGGGAGAACTCCACTCTTTATTTTCTACAGAGGCGCGCGCATATGCAAGCGTAAGCGGATGCCCAAGGAGAATCGACAGCCAAGTAGCGGTAGCCAGCGTCCCGCTCGCCAGAATACCCATATGCCTTGCAACCCAGACGTTGTTCATTATCACTACCGCAATAAGGTTAAAGGTAAAGAATGCGACCCCGGCCCAGAGGATAAAACCCCGGTGTATCTTTGTAAATCCCAGTATGACAACCGCTATAAAAGAAACTATAACGGCTACTTTAAGCCGCAGCAGGGTATGCCCGGACGTAATAATCGCAAAGAGGATCCAAGGACTAAATGCCAAAATCAAACCAAAAAAACCCATTCTTCTCCTATCTTTTTAAGTAAAAACAGTGCCGTTTCTATGCTTCAAAAATCAAACACCTTAAGCTTTTATTTAATTAAATACTTTGCGTTTTATTCAAAAGTATCGTAAGCGACCGATCGTAATTTTCTTCAGGTTCAGGAGATGATTTATTTCACCCGTACTTATATTATAGGCTCGGTACCAAATCTTAGCAACGGTTTTAAAAGTTGTACGGGAATTCCTAAGAGACGCTTATTGTAAAATTTAAGAGGTGACTCCTCTCACCAGGGGCAGACATAATCCACGAGAGGGGGCATCCTCTCCGTAGGCAGCTATTGGTAAATTTGAGAAATATCCTCTCGCTAAATTTGTTCTATTTGTCCGGTTATTTTTACCCAGAAATCGTCTAACTCTTTTGAAGCTAAATAGTTATGTTTTATCTGGTTCAAAACACCGGACATCGACTATTTGGTCACATGCTGAATTATACACATGGACAAATAAAACTTTGTTTTTATCCATTTGAATGTCTTTTATTGAAAGATAGCGAAGCATTAAATAAATTATTAACACCTGCGCATCGGTTAATGGCCTTAACTATAGCGTAAAAGCTATATGAATTGATACCAAAAACCGCCAAAGCCTGCTACTCCCTTTGCCTTTCTATATCTCTTTCATGGCATATCCCTGTTTGCACCTCTATTAACCTTAATCCATTCTTGCCTGGATTCTTCAAGCGATGCCACTTAAGCCTTTCTACTATCTTTACTTCTTGGCTGCCAAGGAACACCCATGTCTCTCTCCTGTGTTTATGTCTTTGTAAACTTGTTTGCCCAAACGGCTTAAGATACAATAACTTAACCTTAAATCCATTTCCTTTCGCCAGAACTTTATACCATCCCCACTTCTTAATAACTTTTCGCATTTATCACCCGCACAGCTCTTATATAATTAGAGTAAATAAAATTAAGTAACCTTTAATTTACCTACGCCATTGCCCTTCTATACCATAGCAAGCCTTGCCAGCAGATACGACGAAGTAGACTCAGCCCCTTGATTAAGGTTAATATTTCTCTCTCCCAGGCCGTCATAACATCCCCCCGTAATCCTGTCATAAACAACCTGCTTCAGGCTATTGTCACCTAAAAACCAGTTAAAAGCTTCATGCATAAGCTTTCTATAAGAATCCTCTCCGGTTAGCGCATGCGCCGTAGCAAGAGCGTAGATCATCGCCGAAACATCCTCTGGTTGCTGATCGAAATAGCGGCGCTCTCCAAACTTATGATGCCAACCATCCTGGCCTATTGGTGCATATGTCCTGCCGACAAAAGTCTTGCCTATCAGAAAATCCAATGTCTTAATGCCTATATCCAGATATTCCCTATTACCGGTACGTTCGTGCCCCAAAATAAGAGCCTCCGGCAAAACAGCATTAGAGTAAGTCAAGTAATGTTCAAACCACTGCCATTCCTCAGATGATGCTCCCTGATAAAGCGATACTAACTTATCGCAGTGAACAACCAATAATTCCTTTAAGTCCTTACCTTCAATCTCCTGTATTTTTTTTAAAAGCAGGTAAATCCCCTTTGCGCAAAAAGCGATTGACCGCGGAGATTCAAACATTTTATACATTTTTACCCTTTTCTTTATTAAAAAAAAGGCTTTATCCCTTACGCTGTCCGGTAAGTAATCTGCCGTGGCGGCTACCGCCAATGCCCAAAGAGCCCGGCCATTAGCATCGTCAAGGTTGTCTTTTTTGTTAAGCTCGATATTTATTGACCTGTCGGGCTTTACATAATTGTGAAACACACAATCATCGCCTAGAACAAATTTAATAAAATTTAAATACACCTCTATGCGTTTGAGCAATTCACTTTTCTGCCTTTCAGGATACACCGCTTTAAACGCCTTTCCCAATTCGCCATAACATAAACACGCAACTATCAGGGCTCGCGCGTTATCATCAAGCGTATAACCCGATGAAATATCCGGTAAAGACAGCTTGGCGAACTGTATAATCCCAAAATCATCTGTAAGACGAAGAATGTGATTAAGATTAATCCGGGGAATTTTCTTGTGTTCGCTTACTCCGGCGATATCGCTGGAATATTTTGAGAATAATTTTGAATACTCAAGGGCAACATTTTCCCATGTCATATTACGGGTCCTGTAATATGCGTTCTTTCCAAGTTGCTCCCTTAAAGAAGAATCTTTCAAAAGGCTCATGATAGCTTCGCCATAAGAACCCGGTTCCCTAAAATTAACTAATCTCCCTAACTCAGAAGTAATGACTTCTCTTGCTTGCGCAAAAGGAGTGGAGATTACCGGCCTTCCCGAACCCAACGCATAAGAGAATGTCCCTGAAACAGCTTGATTCTGGTCGAGAGAAGTTGAAATATAGATATCCGCGGACCTTAAAAGATGAAGAAGCTTATCCACAGAAACATACTCATTATAAAAATTTACGTGAGAAGAAAGCCCAAGATCGTAAACTTTTTGGATTAGGGATTTACGATAGCTTTCCCCTTCTTCTTTAAGAACATTCGGATGAGTAACCCCTAAAACTATATACAAAATATCCGGGTAGGCATTAACAACTTTGGGCAAAGCCTCTATTACATATTCAATGCCTTTGCCTCTGCTTAACAATCCAAACGTCAAAAGGTTTACCTTTTTTGGAAGGCCTAACGTAGCCTTATTTTTTGCACTGGAGACATAGGGCATAGAATGGATGCCGTGCGGAATCACTGAAATTTTTTCTTCAGCTACCCCATATTCACGGATAAGAATCTCCCTTGAAAGATTAGTCATCACGACTAATCCGCTTGCTTTTTCGGCTATCGAACGGACTGCCGCCTTACGTTTCTCCTCTGGCGAAGGCAAGATACTGTGAAAAGTTACAACCGATGGTTTCTTGAGCGCCGACAGGAAAGAAATAACGTATGAACCGTATTCGCCTGCAAAGATACCAAATTCATGCTGAATATTAACAAGCTTAACCTCATTCATATCGTTGATGCTTTTAGCAGTTTTAATATATTCCTGCTCAGAATACTGGTTTATTTGGAAAATAACTTTTCTTGAATAGCTGTAACGTGAGACATCATCAAGATTAAGTGCGGCTACTCTCGATTCAATGACAGGTCCGAGTAAATCATCCATCGCAGCCGTTAGGTCTGCAGTAAAAGTAGCTATGCCGCACTCTCTGGAAGGGAAAGTGGATAAATAAACAATCTTAAAAGTTGTATTCATTTTTAATAAAAAATTCCGATTACTGTTTTTTGAGCTCTGCCAAAAGCTCATTGATATCAACAGACTTAGCCGCTATGAGCTTATCGGCTGCGCCGTAATAGATATATAATCTGTCGCCTCTCAGCACTGTTCCTGTAGGAAAAACAACGTTATCGACGTCTCCGCTCTTTTCCCATTTCTCAGTCGGAGAAAACAAAGGCCGCTTCATACGTCCTATAACTTTAGCCGGATTGTCAATGTCTAGCAATGCGGCTGCCGCATGATAGACTCTGCCTTGAGGCGAATCCTCTATGCCATGATAAATCAAAAGCCATCCATCCTTAGTTTTAATGGGTGGACATCCGCCACCGATATTTCTGCTTTCAAACCTGTATTTGGATTCGAACAAAATGTAGCTACCCAAATTCTTAAGATACTCCCTCCAATAATCATCGGTAAGATCTTTAAAATCATCGAAATAAATCACTTGAATTCCCGGAAGTATACGGTGGACTAACGCGAATTTATTGTTAAATTTCTTAGGAAAGATAAAGGCATCCTTCTCCCATAACAATATATCAGCGCCTTGCCTGTCTTTTATGTATGATTCAAAGAAAAAATATTTCTCCCTTACCCTTATTCTTGAGCAACCAAATAATTTGCCCGCTTCGGCATAAGTAATGCGTGGAGATATTACCCCGTGCTTTACGAAATTGATAAGGTCAGCACTTGTAGCGTAAGCAAAAATGGCATTTTTGCCGTCATAAGCAGTATAAAAAAGATAGTATATCCCGTTTAAAAAAACAATCCGGGGGTCTTCGACGCCTTTTTCCTCGTAATCATATTCCGGAAAAATGACGGGCTGTTCAAATCTTTTAACTACCTTGTTGTCAACTAACTGACAGTAACCTATTGAAGAAACCATGTCGCCCTGCCTTACGGCCCTGTAAAACATATGAGTTATTCCGTCTACCTCGACGCAGGCAGGATTTAGTACTGCTTGATTATCGAACGCATTGCGTGAGCTCTCAAGGATTACACCTTCGCTTTTGACTTCAATCATTTGACCCCTTTTGTTTGTTACATAAAATGCTGCCGCTTAAAATTCAGGTGACAATCTCTTTCCCTAATATTTTTATTATAAACTCAATGCTACACTTTATCAACGCTTTTAGAAATTACGCATGAATCCCAGAAAGATATCTTTACTACACAGCAATATTCCATAGAAAGAAATCATCTCCGCACATAGATTGATAAATTTGATAAGTGTATCCTTATTGAAAGGCAGACAAATTCATAAGGAGGCTACCCCTCCGTTTACAGGTAAATAAGAATTTGATTGGAAATATTCCTAATGGCAGCCGTGCTGAGAACAAGCATTATCTATGGTTATCTCCTCAAGTCCGCCTTTGGTGAACTGACTGACAATATCCGTAACCGTTCCCTGGATAGCTCGATAAACCTTAATCCCGCCTTCATTAAGCTTTTGAACTGCCCGGCCACCCATCCCAGCAGTAACTACAGCGTCAATCGACTTTCCCGTTAACGCATTCATTGGCTGACACATACCATGCGCATGATGTTGATTTGCATTATCAATTATATCGACAGAATCTTTCTCTGTATCAACGATGGTAAAATACGGCGCGCTGCCGAAATGTTCAAAAACTACCGCGTTCTTGCCTTCATTTGTTTCTGTTGGAATACAAATTTTCATTTTAATCCTCCTCTTTTAGCTATAATAATAGTTTGACAAACATCCTTATAAACCTCAACAACCAATCCTGCTTTCTCTAAATATTCTTTTACGTCCGGCAATGACATTTTAGACACCACATGTTTATGCCCATCCAAAGCATGCACTTTTTCCATAATCCTCTCGCCTCGCTTATTCAAATCAGCAATAATAAGTTTATCTTTCATTACCCTTGCCATTTCCTTTAAGCATTTAGCCGGATTATTTGCATGATGAATAAAATTTACTGAAATAACGCAATCATATGAGTTATCTTTATATTTTAACCTTTCGGCATTCATGTTCTTAAGAGATACATATTTATCAAGTTTAAGGCTTTTAAGCTTTAGCTTGGCTGCATTTTGAGCCTTACTGTCCAGGTCAATTGAAACTATCTTCAAACCGCTCTTAGCCAAAACAGCCGTCATGTATCCACGGCCTGTACCAACTTCAAGAATTTTCCCTTCTGAAATTTTGGCTTTCGTAAGAATGAATTTCCTAGCTTTAGGAATATCGTAACCATACTTTTTGAATAGTTTAAGCCTATCTTGATCCTGTTTTATTAAATTACTCATTTACCTCACCTTTTTAACAGTTCCGCCTTCTATCTTTAATGCTTTGGCGTTTAAAAGAACATCCGCTATCTTTTTGTGAGCAGAATTTATAATATTACCGAAGGTCTGCCGGGAAACATCCATTTTTTTAGCTGCGTCTTCCTGATAAAGGCCATCAAAATCCGCAAGCCTGACTGCCTCTAATTCATCCAGGGTAAGATTCACCTCTTCAAGCATATCCAAAGGGATACCGCGAGGCTTAAAATAATTTGTGTCGGGATTGCATTTTATTCTTCTACACCGGCAAGGCCTAGACATACAAACCTCTTTTAGTTATTGGCATATGCCAATAATATAGCAGAGCATGTTTTTTTGTCAAGAACTTTATATGGGTAATCCAGCAAAGAAGAGCAGAAAAATCCACAAGGGGAAACCTCTCGCTTTTTATAGGTATGCATTATAGTGCTAAATACGGCGATTATCAAGAAATCCGTAATTCAGAGAGATTATTCTCTCGTGAAAATGTCCGTTTGTTCGGTTGTTTTTGGCTGAAAATTTAGTAATTATTTGAGGCGTAGATAGATATAAAATGACAGTCTCTCTTAGGTAGACATCTGCACCCACTTACCTAAACGCACAAAGACGAATCTTCGCGTGAAACAATCCTACCGTCCTTAAGATAAATGACCCTGGCTGCTTGCGAGCCAAGCTTAGGATTATGCGTGGTCAATATAATGGTTAGATTTTCCTTCTTGTTTAAGTCCGCTAACAGGCTGAAAATATCATTACTGTTTTTTGTGTCCAGGTTTCCCGTTGGTTCATCGGCAAAAAGGATCTTTGGCGAAGTAATCAGGGCACGGGCAATAGCCACCCTCTGTTTTTCTCCTCCGGAGAGTTCTTTTGGCAAATGATTCATACGCTTCCCAAGGCCTACACTTTCCAATAATTCCTTAGCTTGCCTGGCCTCTCGCGGCAGTCGCGCAAAAAGCAAAGGCAACTGCACATTCTCAATAGCTGTAAGCGTAGGGATAAGCAGAAAATCCTGAAACACAAAACCTAAAGACTGACGGCGCATTGAAACAAGCGTGTTCTCTTTTGCCTTTGAAACATCTTTACCGAGTATATTTAAACTTCCGCTTGTAATTGTAGTTAAACATCCAAGACTGTCAAGCAATGTAGTTTTACCTGAGCCTGATGGTCCCATAATGGCTACAAAATCTCCTTCCGCTACCTCCAGGTCAACATCGTGTACCGCATAAATCTCTTCGGCCAAGAGCTTATAAACTTTAGTCAATTTATTGGTTTTAATCATGCAGTTTTTCATGGCTATTCTCCCGAGCGAATCGCGTCTACCGGCTTCATCAGCGACGCCCGCAATGCCGGATATGCCCCGGCTATCAAACCCATAACCACAGTGGCAAAAAAGGCAATCAAAAGAAATTCTGGTTTAATCAACACGAGCTTCCCTGACGGCGCATAAGGCAGGGTGTGACGAATGATCTTCTCTACGATAGCGCTTCCCAGAGAAGCAAGTATCACTCCAAATAATCCGCCGAATACACAGATAAGCACTGTTTCCGCCCAGATTACCTTAAAGATATCCACGGCCGAAGCTCCCAATGCCTTCATTACGCCTATTTCGCGCGTACGTTCAAAAACCGACATCAGTATCGTGTTGGTTACACCGATAACCGCAATAAAAATAGCAATTAAGGCTATAGAATTGGCCATTGCCCGGGCAGAAGCCACGAGATTAAGTATGGTACCACGCACCTGGGCAAGGCTAACCACCTGAATGCCGGGTTCGTTATAAAGTGACTCCTCAACATCACCTATTTGCTGAATATCTTTAAGTTTTATACCGATACCGGTAAGCTTACCGGGTAAATTAAATATTCTCTGCGCGGTAGCAAGCGGAACAAAAATAACCCCGTCATCCTGTGTGCCAGTACGCTCAAATACCCCTTTTACGGTAAGCACCTTATTGATACCGGAAACAAAAATCTTATCACCTACCAATCTCTGTTCCAATTCCGCAGCCTCGTAACCCATAATCGCCTCATCCGCATCCGGCCCAGAAAACCATCCGCCGGCTTTAAACTTCGACCAGGGCTTTAGCTCAATGTAAGATTTCTCTATGCCCATATAAAGAGTAAACGCCCCGCGATTATCCGGACCACCCTCCTGGTTATAAACGCTGGAAACCAGCTGAGGCGAAATTTTATCTATGCGTTTATCTTCTGCTATGCGCTTATAAACTGCGTCATCCATATAACGTAAGCCTCCGCCACCCTTAAGCATCAAGGTTGCCGCTTCATAAGGACAGCCTTTAGCCGTAACTAAAAGATGGTAACCCAATTTATCAATATCCTTATTTAATCCATTTTGATACCCCGCGTCAAAACCAAAAAGGCTGACTAATACTGCGACTGCCACCGCTACGCCCCCCACAGTCAAGGCTGTGCGGATTTTCTTACGCTTCAGATTTTTATAGGCTAAGAAAATGAATTTCATTTAAGCTCAACCCCTCCCCCGATAACGGAAATCTGGTTATCCTCTTCTTTTACTTTACCCTGCGCCGCTACATTACGGTTTACCGCCTGCGGTATGGCTATGTCCGTAGGATGCAGGTTAACGAAAATGACTCCTGTATTATCCTTAAGTATAAACCAGCCTCCGGCGGGGCACTCCTGAATAATTTTTCCTTCTACCCTTACGGACTTGCCGATATATTGATTTGGCTGCTTTAAAATTTCTGCCACAGGAGTAGCTTTCATCTGGCCAAGCCTGCTGCCATAAATTTCCGGCTTCTTGGCGCAGCCGTAGAGAAAAAAACATATGGATATACCAAAAACCAATGCAAAGACCAATAATATTTTCTTCATCTTGTCCTCCTTTATTTCTGCTTCTGCAAAAACAACAGATCAAAAATAATCATATTTTTTTTTAATCCCCGCAAGGTCGCCCGGAAATCATCCCGGCTATTTGCGCTGGGGTCATTTACGGAAATATTTCCTTTAATAAAATCATCCAGGGTTAAGCCGCTAAATTGAGAAGTAAATTTAGTATTCATAAATCTACCGGCTTCCGGAGAAGACATCTTTTGGTAATAAAAATTAACTATCCGGCCATTTAAATCAGTGGCTACAATAAGCTGCATCCCGCCGAACTCGCCTTTCTGGTTTACACCATGAATATAACCTATCTTGTTTTTACCCTTTAGCACAGTATAAAAAGCATAAGGAACATCAAGGCCCTCATACACTGGCTCAAGTTTATCCTGAAGTTTCTCCTCTACTTGCTTCTTTAATGCCTCTCCGCCTGCCTCCTTAATAGTAACAAATGTAGTTTTATAACCCGTAGACTCCGAAAAAATCCTCTTAACATCGCGGTCAGGGTCATTAAGACTGCAACCTACCGCAGCCCAGATAGAACCAGCGAATAAAATCAATATGACAAAAATCGGTAGAATTTTAAATGTTTTTTTCATCTTAGCCCCCTAAGAAATAAAATTGCAGCACAAATCTATCTTCCGGCTTCATATCCATCATACCAAAATCATGCGTAAATGCCGCGCTTAACTTTGTCGACTGGCTTAACCTGCATGTTGCCCCCAAAGTAAGCACAGGCTCGTCACTGGAAGCCGTATGGATATCATTAATCCATGATTTATATTGCAATTCAAGTTCTATATTCTGATGCGAAGGAAGCGTGTAATTTATTTCCGTCAGATAGCCTATGACATCATTTTTATCATCGCGTCCGTAAGCGAGTTCTCCTTTAAAAAGAAACGGCCCGTAAAGATACTGCCCATCCAAGCCTACTCTTTTCTTACCTACCGCATCAGGCGACAATAGTTTATTCTTGGGGAAAGTACGCATGCCTTCGCTATCCAAGGTGCGGCCGTACAATAATGAAAGCCCGCCCTGTAAATTTCCACCTCGAGACGTTCCTATTCTTAACGTTGCCAGGTAACTATCGTCTTGGCGGCGTATACTCATACCAGAGCCGATCTGCATGCTGGCTTCATAATCAAACTTTGGAAACGATCCACGCATCTGCATACCCCAGTCTTTCTTAAATCCAATATCCTGCTCAGATAGAGTCTGCAGCAGCGTGCTATGAGTATCTACTACCGGCTCAAGCCCAAACGAAGGCGCAAAATGACCTCCTCTTATTTTCACATATTGAGAAAACTTATATTCCAACCAGGCGTTGTGAATCTCAGCCCCCCATGCTTCATGGGAATTCTTTGTACTGTCGTAGGCGGCGCGCACCTGTAAGTCAGCGGTAAGAAAATCACCGTAATCTCCGGAAAACTTGCGAAACAATTCAAAACCTACAGAACTGTTCATCATCCCATTCTTGTCAACCCAGCCATCTCGGCTAGAATAGCCTGTTATAAGATTCGCCTCTTTATAGAAAAACCCATCAGAACCGGCATAAACCCAAGATATAGGGAATAAAACTATTAAAACTAAGACTATTAATGATTTATAGGACATAAATCTTCTTACAATTTTCTGAACTGCCGGATAAGATGCAATATCTCCTCAAGCTTTTTTGCAGGCGCAACTCCTGACCTGCCCCGCATGGCTTCGCTTACACAACCGTTAAAGTGTCTCTCCAGAATTTTGTCTTCTACAGAAGCAAGCGCTCGCATCACTGCATGTATCTGATTTAGGATATCTACGCAATACTTACGCTCTTGAATCATTTTCTGGATTCCTCGCACCTGGCCTTCTATCCTTTTTAATGCCACTATACTCTCTGTGTGACTTGGGTATTCTTTCATAATTTTTGTCCTCCTTTTATTGTTATATTTGAAGTATACCATAGAGGGGTATGGTATGTCAAGTATTTTATTTAAATAGATATCGTATCCTATTATTACCATGTTTAAAAGATGCCTAATGTACCGGGGGAAAGGAAAAATTAGGTAAACGAAACGACCTTTCCGTTTACAGCTCAAGCAAGGTCAGAAAATCTTTCACAATCCCCTCACGAAGGGCAGACATAATCCACAAGGGGACGACCTCTTTGCATACAGCTAAATGAGAATTTAAATAGCGTAAAATATTACCGATATTAGCATTAAATAGCCATCATTAAATAAGAGATAAATTTGCTTATTTTGGCGTAGAATTGGCTTAATCCAGAGGGGTTTTTAAAACAGCTTGCGGGTAGGAATTTTTATTATGAAACCAATAGATTGAACGCCGTAAGTCTTTACCAGCACGACAAATAAAGAAGCCCTGATTACCGTTAGGAATCAGGGCTTTGATCCTCTCTCCTCTGTGGCTAGAGAAGAGAATTACTGGGGCCCCACTCGTATACCACGAGGGGAAACCTCTCTGCTCACTAATAAAGCTTATACATAGGAGTTACCTTGATATATGCTCAATATTGCAACTTTAGAGAGATAATCCCTCGTTTATTTCTGTATAGTAGGCGTTAAAAATAGCCTTTTTCAATTGGTTCAGGTTTTTCTTCTTTTCTTCTTTATTAAAGATGTAAAATCCACACCATTCATATTAGGAATTTCTACCTCAAAGTTATCACGTAATATTTTTTCAATCTCTGCGGACGCACGAGCAGGAGAAATATTTCCTGACCACTGATAATATCTTCCATGTAGTCTTTTTATTAACTTCATTTGGACAAGAGCAGTAACGACATTCGCCCTACCTTGGGGAGCCATTTTTTCCACTTCTGGGAATTTCTTAGTTAAATAGCCTAACACCGCATCTAGCGAAAATTTAGTTCGTTTAGCCGCTATATAGGCCGCGTGAACTGTTGCTAACTCTAGGCCAAGAATTTTTTCTCTAAACTTGTCTAACTCCTTTATTAATAACTGTTTCTTTATTTCTTCTATTTTTGTAGGATATAAGTTCAATTTATAAAAACTCTGTTTTTCTTTTAAAATAATTATCTCTGTACATCCATTATTTTCTCTCAATTCACTTTCTAGCTTTTCTTGGGGAATATGTCCTGGCAAATCCCATATAATCGCGATATCAAACTTACCATTATGCGCGAAATCGGCACTTCCATTTTTGAGATCCCATTTAAATTCACACCTTTTTATTTCATACCTATCCTCATTTCGCTTATCAAGCACCAAACAATCAGGGCTATCATCATATCCGTATTCATTAGGCACTTGCCCCAAATATGAAATTTTCAATATCTCCTCAGCGCAAGCAAACAAATGACGCAAGGAATTTTCATCTGTTGGTTGATAATATAACATTTTTTACTCCTTCTTTATAAATTATAAGAACTTACAAAAACTCGAATAAGTTGGGGCCCCACTCGTATTCCGCGAGGGGAAACCTCTCTTTATTTATATAGAAGAATTATATAGGCAATGTGGTGTTGTGGCAAGATATTTGGGTTTTAGAGAGGTATTCCCTCGCTAAAGTTGTCCGCTTTGTCCGGTTATTTTGGGCTGGAAATTATGCAAATTATTGTACTGTTATAGGATAGGAATATCTGCCTCCGTTAAGCTGGACATTGACGATAAATCCGTTCCTTTGATGCTGTATTCATTATATTGATTGTAATAAGCGGAATTATTGTTTTTTGTTTTGGAAAAACTTTTTTAATACATACAACAATAGAACTATTATTAACAGACCCACCCCTAGGTAAATCTTTTTGTTATTAATTGGTTTAATAACAATGGCTCCGGAGGTAATTATCTTTATAATGTCAGCATGGATATCAAGATCGCCTCCATGCTCCGCACAACTGCGATGAAATGTTCCGGAGACCTCTACGATATCTCCTCTTTTTTGATAATCCCCCGCATAAGAAATATTTTTAGTTAAAGCATTTGAAGCCCAGATGCCAATCGCAATATTACCATCATTCACGTGCAACCAAACATGATCGGCGCGCATCATAATGTCGCCTACAACTTCACCTTTATAAAGAACTTTCTTACCATCATACTTTTTAGTATTATTCAGTAAGTCTAAGCTCACCATCGCTTGAGCATGGCAGTTATAGCTCAAAAGAATAAGCCACATAAAAAATATGCCGGACAGAACAACTTTTTTCATTTTTATTTCCCCTTCACTAAAGACACGAAAAATCCAGCAAGCGCAAAAACCGACATCAGCTCCAACCTGCCGGCCCACATTTCAATGATGTAGGTGATTTTTAAAATTACCGGCATACTTGCATCAGTTATGCCACAGGAGAGCCCAACGTTGCCAGCTGCAGAAGTTGATTCAAAAAGAGATTCCAGAAAAGGATATCCCAGCACTACACCTATAAGAGTACCCAATCCATAAAGAAAAAAATATCCCATGGTAACAATTAATACTGCTCGTACTTGTTTATCTTCTACAAGAATAGTTTTTATATGATGAAACTTTTGTACAAAAACGGCTTTTGGCGGAAGCATAAAACTTTTTATATCTTGTCTTAATGCCTTATAAATAATTCCTATACGTAACATTTTAATGCCGCCTGCCGTAGAACACACACATCCTCCCGATGCCATAGCGATAATAATTCCGGTTAAAGCTAAATCCCCCCACTCTTTAAAAAATTGCTGGGCGTATATCGTTACATATCCGGTTGTGGTTTGACCCGAAATAATCTGATAAAACCCCTTACGAAATAGCATCACCCCATCCGAATAGACTCCCAATCGTTTTAATCCGGCCATGACAATCAAAGAAACAATCATGAGTATAAGCAAAAATGTCCGCGTTTCTATATTTTTCCATATTTCTTTGAAATTTCCTGTCCAAATCTGATAATGCAAATTAAAATTGAGAGATCCCATAACCATAAAGAAAATTGTGGCGATTTCAAATATCAGGCTGTGATAGTAAAGGATATTAGTTGACTGAGGAGCAAAACCTGCCGTATCAAATCCGGCCATAAATATGCAGATGGCATGGAAAAACGCACTTTGCGGCTTTAATCCTATAGACATCCCTATCAGCCCCAAAACAATAGTTCCTAAAATCAAATATGCTATACTAATAGCCCAAATAAAACGTGCTGTATGCATTACATTAGGAACTAATTTTTCGTCACGACCTTCTCCGAGATATAAATTCAGTGAACCGTTGGTACCGCCGAGTAAAAATGTAATCGCGATAATAGCTATTCCTTGTCCTCCCAAAAAAGGCCCTA
Source organism: Candidatus Omnitrophota bacterium (assembly GCA_023227945.1). Taxonomy (GTDB): domain Bacteria; phylum Omnitrophota; class Gorgyraeia; order Duberdicusellales; family 4484-171; genus JAJYOP01. The sequence continues at coordinate 5,050 of JALOCC010000003.1, read as the reverse complement.
AATGACGCCATAGGTTATGCGTTCGTGAAAGATGATCTAAATCTTGCACAAGAGTTAGCCCAGTTGTAGTAAAACCGGACATAGTCTCAAAGCAAGCATCAAGAAATGATTTATAGTGGCCGCTAAGAATTAACGGTATAGCGCTAAGAGCCATTGCCGCCAACCACGAAGAAGCAATCACGACCATGGCCGGTCCTGTATGTAAGTTTTTATCGGTTTTACATAACCAACTTAAAATCAAACCAATGAATATGGTAATACTGGCACTAATTAAGAAATCAAATGCCGGATTAGATTCTTTAAACAGAATAAGCCCTGCTATGAACGGCAAGAACATTGTAAAACCGATACCAAGAATTATCCTGCCCAGATAATAGCCTATATTTTTAATGTCGCTTAAGTGAGGCTTAAGTATCATCTTATCAATTTAATTGCGTATACAAATACAAACCCTATGCCAATAATTACGATTACGTATATCGCTTCAAAAAAAATCCCAAGCGCCACATTATAAAGATTCTTTATTTTTTTCATGGTCTGCAGCCTCCCTAACAAAAGCTCTAAACAGACAAAAACCAGAGGTAAAACACTCTGGCTTAATTAAAAACCTATATTTTTATCTAATTTACGATACGCTTGGTAGAAAGAAAGGACAAGTCAAAAAAAGGTCAAAATGAATGGTTAGTCATCGGAACGTAGGCGATACCCCACGCCTGGTTCTGTGAGGATATAAGTCGGTCGGTCGGGATTGGGTTCGATTTTACTGCGTAAATTACTTATTGTTACCCGTAGCAGATGCAAAATGCCCTCATAATCCTCTGTTTTGCCCCATATATCGCGAAGAATCTGTTTGTGAGTAATTACTTTACCGGCATTAAAAATCAGCAATTTAAGAATGTCATATTCGGTAGGTGATAAATTGACTTCACTATTATTAAGATTTACCTGGCGCCTTGTAATATCCATTTTAAGTTTTCCGGAAGTTAATATTTCATTTTTTTCAACCGGCACAAGACGCCTCATAACCGCCTTTAAGCGCGCCAAAAGCTCTCCGACTGAAAAAGGCTTAGTAAGATAATCATCTGCCCCCACATCCAAGGCAGCGATCTTTTCTGACGGATCATCCCGAACCGATAAAATTATTATCGGTGTCTTTGTTCGCTTTCGTATCTTGACAATAACTTCTTTGCCATCCATGTCTGGGAGCCCCAAATCTAGGATTATGACATCCGGGTGCTTTTCGATAGAATCCATTAAAGCTTCTTTTCCTTCCACAGCCTCAAAGACAGTATAACCATATGCCGAAAGTGATGTTTTAAGGAAATTACGGATTGACTTTTCGTCGTCCACTACCAGGATTCGTAACTTTACTTGTTCTGCCATAAATTTTATTCTGTTGGAAACTCTACAATAAATGTGGCGCCTTTACCAAGAATGCTCTCCGCGCTAATGCAGCCGCCATGGGCTTCGATAATGTTTTTTGAAATACTCAAACCCAAACCGGTACCTAATATGTTCCCTGCATTTCGTACGCGGTAAAATTTATCAAAAATGTGCCCTAAATCTTCTTTGGGTATCCCGCAACCGTGATCACGTACGACAATTTGCACTTTACGACCTATGCAAGAGCCCACGACTTCAACCGGAGAACCATCAGGAGAATACTTTAAAGCGTTATCAATAATATTCATAAACGCCTTAAGCATATACGGAAAATCTACGGCGACCTCTGGCATATCTTTAGGAAACTCTATCTCTATGTTTCGACTGCCTATTCTGCTTTTAAATTGTTCAAAACACGCCCCCATAAAATCTCTTAAATCGCATGGCTTTTTAGAAATCCGTAACACTCCTGATTCTGTTCTGGTCATATCTAAGAGATTATTAACAAGGAGATTGAGCCTTTCGGATTCACCCCGAGCTGTTTCTAAGAGTTCCTTGACTTGCTGCGCGTCAAGCCTTGAGTTACTATCCAAAAAAGCACTTAAAGCTCCGGTAATCGAAGCAAGGGGAGTTTTAAAATCATGGGAAATGGAATTAAGAAGCGCTGAATGTAGCTTTTCGGTCTGGCGCTGAATAATTTGTTCTCTTACTTTCGAAGCTAGAGTGCTGACAATGATTCCAACCACCAGAAAAACTGCAAAAGTAAAAAGATATTCGAAATCGTGAACATTTAACGTTAGGTATGGCGGGATTAGAAAGAAATCAAACGTAAGAACACTCAATATGGAAGTTACAATCGCCGGTCCCTGCCCCCATCGAATAGCGACTATTACTACAACCAACAAATAAAACATTACAATATTTGTCGGTTCAAGTCTTCTTTTAACAAACTCACCCAACAAAGTCGTAAAAAAAACAAGCCCTATACTAATTAGATAGGGATAAATTTTATTCCGCAGAATCTTTGTTTTTTGCATATGCAATAGTTATAAAATTATATTGTACCACTGTCATTCTCAACCTCAAGAAGATAAGGCATGGGTTAAATAGCGGGGGTGGTCCCCGGAAGAAGGACAGAAAAATCCACAAGGGAATGGCCTCTCTGTAAACAGCTCTTGAAAGGTTAGAGAACCCTTCTTTATCCACTTCGAAGAACAGAGATAATCCCCAGGGGGGGGTCTCCGTACGTGGCCATTGGAAGATCTGAGAGATTATTCCCTATCCGAATATGTTTACAGATTTCCTCAATTTTCAGAATTACTGCTAGATTTTTTAAAACTAGAATTTGTATTCTACGCCAATGCTCATTGCGGTTTCGTCGACAAACCTGCCTTCTATGTTTAGCGTAAAATTCTTTGCAAAATTCCAGTCTAAGCCAGTAAATACACCAACATTGCAATCAGCATTAAATACTAAATCATCCCAGCGCTTTGGATCATTAGGTTCGGCCTGGGTTAGCCTTAATGCGGAATATTTTGCGCCAAAATATGGTGTAAAGTTTGCAATTTTTTTGGCAAGATAAGGGGCGACGTGCCATTCTTGTATTCTGCAGTCAATATATTTGGCAACAGAAGTGGCCCCAGAAATTATATTGACCGCGCGAAAATCTAAATCATTAGCTGATGTAAGATATTGCGCATCAAAACCAACAATCCATCCGTCTTTTAATTCCTGGGCCAACTTAAAACCGCCGCCATAAAGAAACGCGTTTGCGCCGGATAAATTTTCTACAACATGCTTAATGTCACCTACGTAAACGTCTCCTTTTAAATCATAATCCGCAACGCCTAATTTTATATATACATCCATAGCATCAAACAAGCCGTAGGAAACCTTAGCTGCAGTATTATACCCCTTAACTATCTGGAAGCTTTCCGGTATGTAACTTTCAGCACCGGCAGGGCGTGTTGCTTTTTTAAAATCCAAATCACGGTTAAAAATATACGACCACTCCGCTGTAACTGCAATTTTTCCCTGCCCCTCTGTTTTCGGGCTCCCCACGCTGGCAGCTCGAACAGGAACAGCCGTTACAACTATCGTACTTATTAAAATAAATATTAGATATTTTTTCATATGCTCGTAAGGCTTAAGGGGCTTTGCGTAGAAAAGACAGGCCACGCTCGTATTCCACAAGGAAAAACCTCTCCAAAAGAATTATATAGAAATATGGCGCTATGGCAAGATATTTTGGTTTTAAAAAGGGGACGGCCTCTCTGTATGCAGCTAAATGAAAACAGCAGGACGACAAATAAAGAAGCCCTGATTACCGTTAGGAATCAGAGCTTTGATCCTCTCTCCTCTGTGGCTAGAGAAGAGAATTACTGTCCAACCTCGCTGTATATCTTAAAATTTTCTTCGAAAATTTTAAGAACTCGGTTGGATAACACACTCTAATTCGCTTCGCTCATAAGATTATGTAAGGGTCCCGCGTATTTGCCACAAAGTGAACCTCTCTCTATCTACAGATATGTATTATAGAGCTAAAAGTGGTGATTATCAAGGAAGTAGCAGCTTAGAGAGGTTGTCCCCTCGCTAAGATGTCTGTTTTGTCGAATCAAAATTATATTTCAAGGCGCAGCCAGTGTATCTTTGTTCAAATCGTCTGGCAACAAATTTTCGTCAATACGCTTGATGTCAAATAATTGTCCGTTCTTGTCGTAGCGCAGTTGGATTAACCAACCAAACACATCTTCCGGCCATTTGGCATTGGGAATGAGTTTTTCGGGATCAACACCCAGAGCGGAAAGCAGATGAGGAATTTCTCCATGATGCCAACAGATCAAAATATTTTTACCGTGAGGATGATTCTGGATTTCTTGTGCCAATTTCGAAAAATTATCGTTCGTAAACCTGCTGTCAATTTCAATGCCAAGCGCCTTGCTAAGCGGCGTTATGGTTAAGCGCGGGCGATGGCTTTTTGCGGAGTCGGCTGTCGCAAATAAATAATCCAGTTTTATAGGTTTGCCGTCAATTGTAAATCTCTGAAAATATCCTACATAAGCCTTGGCTCGCTTTTCACCTTCTGGAGATAATTCAACACCGCTGGTTGGTTTTTCCGCGTGACGGATAATAAGTATGACCGCATCTTTAAGCGGGCTAGAATCGTCTGTGGACAATTCCTCTTGAGATGATTTAGCAAAAGCCAAAGTTGCCGTTCCTAACAGAAACAACACAGTAATAACAAACAAAATCCTAGTTTTTCGGAATAAGTTTAATTTAATAATAGTTTTAATTTTTAATAAAAATCGCTCCATCCCCTCTCCTTTTTTAACCAAGTTCGCCCAAAAGATATATTACCCCCTTGCCGCTATATATCTCAAAAATATCCTGCTGCTTAAGGCAGCGATGATATTTTTGAGAACGGCTGCGGGCTGTTTTTATCCTTTGGATAAAAACAGGGTCGCCTATGCGATAATATTCTAAATTATTTTAAAGAGAAATCACAATGATTCTATCCAGATTCGGCTTTGGCCTGCTACGTCCGCCTGTGGGCGGACTTCGCAGTCCTGCGTTCTCGCCCTCGTTCCACCATCTTTGTGAGTTTTTGCGAAAAACGCGGCCGCCAAGAATTTATTTTTTGTTTTTTAATAGGGTGGTTTCACTGTCA
>JALOCC010000052.1 GCA_023227945.1 Candidatus Omnitrophota bacterium | reverse complement strand
GGGTTGAGGGCAGGCTCCAAGAGGTATCAAACGGTATATTCATTGACTATGCTCATTCTCCCGATTCATTACGAAAGGCATTATCTGCCTTGAAAGACATAGGTTATAAAAAAATAATTTGTCTTTTTGGCTGTGGCGGAAACAGGGATAAAGGAAAAAGGAAAATTATGGGGGGTATTGCCTGTAAGTTGGCTGATTTTACTTTTATTACTTCGGATAATCCGCGTTATGAAAACCCTTTAGTTATATGCAGGCAGATAGAGTCGGGATTTAGCAAAAAAAAATATGTCCTGGTACCGGACAGAAAAGATGCCATAGAACAGGCATTAAAAATGAAAAATAATCTTAACGATACTTGCCTTCTTATCGCCGGGAAAGGGCATGAGAATTATCAAATAATAGGCGATAAAAAAGTTCCGTTTAAAGATAGCGAAATAGTTAGAAAGTGCGTAGATAGTCGTAGATAAAAGCTATGCGTCAAGCGGTTGCGGTTGCGCTGCTTGTATCGGTTGCGTTTTATGTAAGACGTTCGACGATAGACGAAACGAGCTCGCCCGCCGAAGGCGGGCAGGCAACCGATAGACGAATAACGATATGCTAAACCTGTGTAACAAAGGCATGTTGATATCAGATTTTAAAAAACTGGAAAAGCTATTAAACCCGGTTAAAATTTATAATCTCTATAATTTTACGCCCATATCAGCTTTTTCTATGGATTCGCGTTCGATTAAGAAAGGCCAGGCTTTCATAGCCGTTAAGGGAAAACACTGTGATGGCCATGAATTCATAAAAGAAGCTGTTAAAAACGGAGCTTCTTGTGTTATTTCGCAAAAGGATAAAGTTTTCAATTGCCAAGTGCCTTTTTATGTTGTGGATGATACATATGAGTCTTTGAAAGATATTTGCCGCTTTATACGGGAGAAAAAAAATCCCACAGTCTATGCCATAACCGGCTCAGTCGGCAAGACTACCGCGAAAGAAATGCTTGCCTTCTTATTAAGGGAGGATTTCAGCGTTTTGAAAAACTACAAAACCGAAAACAACATACTTGGGGTTGCAAAAACTTTGTTTTCTTTGCAGGATGAAAAAGTTTTAATTTTGGAATTAGGTACAAATAATCCGGGAGAAATAAAAGAGTTAAGCAAAGCCGTCCGCCCAGATATAGGAATAATTACTTTTATAAAGCCGGTACATCTCGCGGGGCTAAAAAACCTTAAGGGTATATTTGAGGAAAAAATTTCCATGATTGCGGTTAACCCTAAAATGAAAATTGTGCTTAATAAGGATGACGCTTGTTTAAGTAAGTTTAATTCAAGCAAGAATGTTTATTGGTTTGGAAAAGGGAGCAATTGTCATCTTTACGCGCGTTTCCTAAAAAGCAATACAGAGCAGTCTAGATTTATTATACAGGATAAATTAGAATTTACCTTACAGAGCGGATTTGAGGGTTTTATTTATAACGCTTTGGCGGCTTTATTGGGCGCCAGTCTTTTAAAAATACCGCTTGATAAACTTGTAAATAAGCTTTGTGGTTTTTACGATTTTCCTTCGCAAAGAATGCAGATGCAGGAAAAAAATGGTTTCCTTTTCCTAAACGATGCATACAATTCAAATCCTTATGCTTTTTGCGAAGCATTAAAGCTGGTAAAAAAATTCTCTTTTAAAAAAATTGCCGTAGTTGCTGATATGCTTGAGTTGGGCGAGAAAAGTGCATACTATCACAAACGCCTGGCACAACCGCTTAAAAATGCCGGTTTTGATTGTGTTTTAACGTATGGTGAGCAGTGTTTTCATCTTAAGGAAGCCTTGGGTAAAATAGGTTATAAAAATGCATATCACTTTTCGTCGCATGCGGCTATTTCGGATTTTATTAACGAAAGAATAAAAAAAGGTTCGTTGATTTTTCTTAAAGGTTCGCGTGGAATGCAATTGGAAAAGATAATCGAAAGGTTATCCATGGAAAGGGATTCCCATAAATATTTACGGGAGTCAGCATCTATAACTACCCCGCCTTCGCTAGATGCACGGTAAATTTCCCTGTCCGCGGAACGGACAAGGAAATTTACCGTGACTCAGGCGGGGTTAATTCTCCGCCATAGGCGGAGAATTAAGGAGCTTCATGCTTTACCATATTCTTTATCCGTTATCCAAATATTTTTCTGCGCTTAATGTAACAAAATATATAACATTTCGTGGGGGGTGTGCTTTCATTACTTCTTTTCTCGTGGTTATGCTTTTCTGGAAATATACGCTTAAGCGCCTTAAGCGTTTGCAGATTATCGAAAAAATAGATATGTATGGACACGTACATTTAGAATCTCTCTATGCCGGGAAAAAAGGCACGCCTACCATGGGAGGAATACTTATAATTTTTTCCATACTTATTTCGACTTTACTTTGGGCGCGGTGGGATAATTATTTTGTATGGTTTACCGTATTTGTAATGCTTGCCTTAGGCGCGGTAGGCCTGTTTGATGATTTACAGAAAACAAAAACCGGTAAAGGCTTTTCAAGAAGCAAAAAACTTATCTTACAGATAGCGGTTGGAATGATTTTGGGAGCTTTCGTAGTCCTTACGAAAAATCTATCAACAGTTTTGGATGTTCCTTTTTTAAAACGGGCAGTCATAGATCTAGGGTATTTCTATATATTTTGGGCGGCCTTGATTGTGATTGCAACCTCAAACGCTGTTAATTTTACTGATGGCCTGGACGGCCTTGCGATAGGCGCAATAATAATAAATTCCATTCTTTTCGCCTTCTTAAGCTATCTTACCGGCCATATAAAATTTGCCCATTATCTTTTTATACCTTTTATATCTGGGGCAGGAGAGCTTAGTATAGTTTGTTTTTCGCTTGTTGGTGCCGGCTTGGCATTTTTATGGTTTAATTCTTACCCCGCAGAAGTTTTTATGGGTGATGTTGGAGCGCTTGCTCTAGGCGGAATCCTGGGGGCAATAGCTCTTTTTATAAAAAAGGAATTCCTGCTTATAATTAGCGGCGGTTTATTTGTAGCAGAGGCACTCAGCGTAATACTTCAAATTTTTTCGGTAAGGCTGCGCGGCAAGAAAATATTTAAAGCAGCGCCATTACATCATCATCTTCAGCTTATGGGATGGAAAGAGCCAAAAATAATTATAAGGCTCTGGATTGTTTCAATAATCTGCGCGGTTGCTTCAATGCTTACCTTAAAGCTTAGGTAAGAAATAAAGGTTGTCGTGCCTTCAATAACCTAAAATGAATTTACAGAGATGAATATCGATAATATAAAAAGGGTATGTGTTGTTGGCTGGGGTAAAAGCGGTTTTTCTTTGTGCAATTTGCTGTCTACCTTGAAAAAGGAGGTAAGACTTACTGAGCTAAAGGAACGAAAGTGTTTTTATCCTTCCTTGATTGATAAATTGACGGGTAACGGTGTTTCTTTTGAATTCGGCGGGCATAGCGAAAATTTCTTAAAAGGCTGCCAGCTCATAATACTTAGCCCAGGGGTTGACCCTTTAAGCTCACCGATTGTTAAAATTGCAAACAGTTTAAATATCCCTTATGTGGGTGAAGTTGAGTTTGCTTATTGGCTGACAAAAGCCAAATTTGTGGCTATTACCGGAACAAATGGTAAAACCACAACCACATTTCTTACCTATAGAGTGCTGCGTGAGAACAAAAAAAGAGTATTTTTAGGCGGAAATATCGGCATACCGGTTTCATCATTTATATTAGACACCAAAAAAGGTGATTTGATAGTTTTGGAAATCAGTTCGTTTCAACTTGAGACAATCCTGGAATTTAAGCCGTTTGTTTCTGCGCTTTTAAATATTGAGCCAAATCATCTGGACCGGTATCCGACATTTGGTGATTATTTCCGTGCAAAGATGAATATTTTTAAGAATCAGCAGCAAAACGATTTTGCCGTTTTGAATAAAAATATAGAGATGCTTTCGGATATAGAAAAGAATCTGAAATCAAAAATAATTTATTTTTCTTCTGAATTCGAAAATCAAAATTTTTCCTGCATTTATCGTATAGCTACAATTTTTGGTTTAGGAAAAGCCGATTGTTTGCATGTTTTCAATAATTTTAAAGGTATTCCTCATCGCTTGCAGATTGTTAGGGTAATAAATGGTGTATCCTTCGTCAATGATTCAAAATCTACAAATCCGTCTTCAACTATCTGGGCTTTTAATAATATAAAGGGAGACATTATTCTTATTGCCGGAGGAAAGGATAAGGGGGTTGATTATAAGAGCATAATACCGCATATAAGCAAGGTCAAAAAAGTGAATTTGTTCGGGCAAGCTGCCCCCAAAATAGAAAAAGCTTTGGCCGGGCATATTAAGACGCAAATTTTTCCTTCACTTGATGATGTGGTTTATGCTTCTTTTAAGGAATCCAGCCCCAAAGATACAGTGCTCTTTTCGCCGATGTGTTCCAGCTTTGATATGTTTAAGAATTATATGGAAAGAGGCAGAAAGTTTATAGAAGTTGTAAAAAGCCTGTAAACAGACGGCAGCGACCAAAGGGAGTCCTGAGCGAGACCGAAGGCTGAGTCGAAGGAATGGCAGATAGTGCTATCTAAAAACGGAGAAATGAGTGAATAGTATTCTTAACGATAATATCCGCAAACAACGCAGGTTTATTTTTATTACCGTGCTGATTCTAACTCTTTTCGGTACTTTAATGGTCTACGAGTCATCGAGCATCTATGCTTATCGGACTACGCAGGACGCCGCCTATTTTTTTAAAAAACAATTCATTTTTTTCGCAATCGGGCTTGCGTGTTTTTTTCTGACGCTTTTGGTGGATTTGGAGTTCTTGCGTAAACATGCCAAGGAATTTTTATTTTTAACGCTTATTGTATTGGTGGCATTGCTTGTTATAGGCAAAAAGGCAGGTGGTGCTAAGCGTTGGTTTCACTTTTTCGGATTTAACCTGCAGCCATCGGAATTTTTGAAGGTATTCTTTTCGATATATTGTATAGATTATATTATAAAGAGAAAAAATAATATTAAGAATTTTTCTACCTTAATACCTCTATGGATAGTTTTAGGGTTTATGTGTCTTATTGTGGTCGTGCAGCCAGATTTAGGAACAGCTGTGTTTTGGGTATTATGGACGCTTTGTATGCTTTTTCTTTACCGCACGAAGAAAAAACATCTTGGACTGATAGTTTTGGTCGGCCTTATAGCTGTAACGCTTCTGATAACCCTCTATCCTTACCGTTTTAGAAGAATAACCGGCTACCTTAATCCTTTTGCTGACCCTCGTGACAGCGGGTTTCAGCTTATACAATCACAGATAGCCTATGGCCAGGGCGGATTATTCGGGGTGGGTTTCGGCGAAAGCAGGCAGAAATTATTTTTTCTTCCCGCGGCACACACTGATTTTATTTTTTCAATTATTGCCGAAGAGTTTGGCATGGTAGGTTCAGTATTTATACTCATAATATTTTTTGTGCTGTTTCATAAAATGTATAATATCGCAAAAGCAAACGAAGATGAATTCAGAAAAGGGCTGTTATTCGGGATACTTCTGATATTCTTCCTGGAAATAATCATAAACATAGGTGTTAGCTGCGGCTTGTTTCCGACAAAAGGATTGCCGCTTCCGTTTATAAGCTACGGTGGCAGCAACCTTATAGTGCATTATATTCTTCTTGCGTTATTTTTTAATGCTTCCAGGCCCCAGCAGCTACGGACAATAAAAACAAGCCCAGGGCCTGAAACTATTAGCGGAGATTGGGCATGACCATTAGAGCAATAATACTGGTTTTTGTTTTTACTGTTTTTTCGTCTTTGGCCTATGCGCAAAAATCTAAAGAGCTGCGTTCGGAGCATTTCATAATTAATTATGCTCCGGAAGCCAAAGAGTATGTTTATAAGATAAAGGACGATGCGGAATATTTTTACCGTAAAATTACTCAGGAATTCGGCCTCATCAGAGAAAAATTATGGTCGTGGGATGACAGGACAAAGATATTTATCGCAAAAGATAAGCAAGAATACTTGAAGGATTTTTCCTGTCCTTCATGGTCAAGTGCCTGTGTTGATTATCGTAATCGAATAATATACACTTATCCCTTGCAAAAAGATTTCGCGTCTATATTGATGCATGAATTAACTCATATAATTTTTCGGGAATATATCGGTTATAACCGGATGCCTCTTTGGTTAGATGAGGGTATGGCAACTTATGCAGAATATAAAGACACCCTGCAATGCCAGATGTTTGTTTCTTTGACAAAGAAACTGATAGAAGAAAATAAATATATAAAATTCAAGGATATTAACAACATGTATTCAATCGCTGCTGGAAGCGATACTTCGCTTTTTTACGCGCAAGCTTTTAGTATGGTATATTTTTTAAAAGAAAGGTTTGGCAGGAATAATTTTTCCGAGTTTCTTAGCTCTCTTCGTTCGGGTAGTAATCTTGATGAAGCCTTGAGAAAAGCCTTCAGGGTTATAGAAAATACGGAAAGTTTCGAGTCAAACTGGAAAAGATTTTATTCAATGTAGCAATTTATGCGTATCTTATTTGTTTGCGATAGAAGCGCAGGGCATATTTTTCCTGCTCTTGCCATGGCTCAGAAAATAAGGCAGCAGGCCGAAGGTGATAAGCTATATTTCTTTGCTACTTCACTATCCTTGAAGGAGCATTTGATAAAAGAAGGATTCATGGCCTATGGTAAATGTTTTAATACTAGAAATATTATTATTGAAACAGCTTATCGGTTTTTTGAAGCATTGCATCTTATTTTTCTCATTAAGCCGCATAAGCTGATAGGGTTTGGAGGAAGAGATAGTTTTTTCCTTGTAGTATTGGGCTCGCTGTTGTTTTTGGATACATCAATTTATGAGCCGAATGTTACGCCCGGAAAGGCTAATCGCGTGCTTTCTTTATTTGTCCGCAGAGTTCTATGTGGCTTTGGTAAGAAAAAATTCAACAAAAAATACGTCAACGTAGGTATTCCTCTAAGGCCAAATATAAAAAAGATAGATAGAAAAGAAGCTCTTAGCGTTCTTGGTTTCGATGATAAACCGGTTCTTTTTTGCTTTGGAGGAAGTCAAGGCTCTATGTTTCTGAATAATACTTTTATAAAATTGATAGATAACTTAAGCGGCGATTATCAGGTTATTCATCTTACAGGAGAAAGAGAATACTTTAAAATTTCACAGTTTTATAATAAAATGGATAGAAAGAAGTTTATCAAAGATTTCTATTACCGGATGGAGTTACTCTATAGCGTAGCGGATATAGTAATTTGCCGCGCAGGAGCTTCTACGTTGGGAGAAATTGCCTATTACAAATTGCCGGCCTTGCTGATTCCGCATCCAGCGGCAGGCGGGCACCAGAAGGCAAATGCTATGTATTTTAAAGAGCGACAGGCAGCTTATGTTTTTTTACAGGAGAATTTTGATTTTAAGCAATTTCGGCAGGCAGTATTAGGCCTGTTGCAAGATAAGAATTTGCGTTATCGGATAAAGAATAATTTAAACGATATAAAAATCGGGATAGGCTTTGAAGATTTTTGCAGGAATAATTGTTTTTAGTTTGTTTTTAAGCCCGGCAAGTATAAATGCCAAGGATTCAAAGGAATTGTATTCTGATCATTTTATTATAGTCAGCGATAAAACAATAGACCAGCAATACCTTTACAAAGTAAAAAATATGGCAGAGTATTTTTATAAAACCCTTACCCAGGAATTTAAGTTTATAAGAGATGAACCTTGGTTGTGGAAGAACCGAGCCAAAATTTTCGTTGCAAAAGATAGAGGCGAATATGTTAAGCAATTTGGTTGCCCGGAGTGGTCAAACGCCTGTGTAGATTATCAGGGTAAGGCAATTTTTACCTATCCACAGCAGAAAGAATTCTCTCTGATGCTTTCGCACGAACTCACTCATATTATTTTCAGAGAATATCTTGGGCTACAACAGCTGCCTTTATGGCTGGATGAAGGTATGAGTGTTTATATGGAGCATAAATATGAAAAAAAGCCAAGCAATGATAAATTTATTTTATTAAAAAAAATGATAAGCGAAAAAAAATACATAAAATTTGATGATTTAAACAAGTTGGCCACTCCAGAGTTAAAAGGCAAATCTAAGGGCGATGTAGATATATTTTATCTTGAATCATTCTCCATAGTCAATTTTCTCGTAGGAAAATGGTCAAGATACAAAATGAGCAATTTTTTCAAATTTCTTAAAGACGGTTACAATATAAATGAAGCCCTGTGTAAGGCTTACAACATACGAACATTAGAGGAGTTGGAAAAACAATGGATGAAGTTCTATCAACCATAAAAAACATTCATCTTATCGGCATCGGCGGAATAGGCATGAGCGGGTTAGCTCTTCTCCTAAAAGAAAAAGGTTTTAACGTGCGAGGTTCAGACGTTGAGGGCGGCTATATTACAAAAATGCTTAAAGATTGCGGTATAGAGGTTTATCTGGGCCACAAAAAAGAAAACCTAGCTGAAGACACCCATCTTGTTTGCTATTCTTCGGCGATAAAGGAGAATAATCCGGAAATTCAGGAAGCCAGGAAAAGAGGGTTGTCTGTTTTGCAAAGAGGGAAATTACTCGGGCTTATTTCCTGGGATAAAAAAACAATTGCCATAAGCGGAAGCCACGGGAAAACCACAACAAGCTCTCTGGTTGGCTTTCTTTTAACCTCTCTGGGTTTTAAGCCAACGGTATTTGTCGGAGGTATTCCGCTTAATTATAAATATAATGCCTGGTGGGGAAACGAATATTTTGTTATAGAGGCAGATGAGAGCGATGGAAGTTTCCTTTATTATAATCCTTGGGTATCGATAATAACAAACATAGATTATGAGCATCTTGATTATTATAAAAACATAGAAACATTAAAAGGAAACTTTTTGCAATTTGCCTATCAAACAAAAGAGTTAACTATAGGCTGTGGTGATGATCCTTTTGTGTATGAAATACTTAAAAAAGCCAAAGGTGTAAGCTACGGCTTTGGCGCGCACAATAAAATCAGAGCAAAAGATTTTCATTATGACGGAGAGTTTTCTTGTTTTGATTTTTTTATTGATGGTAAATTTGTAAGACAAGTTAAAATTCCGCTTTTAGGCAGGCATAACGCATTGAATACTTTAGCCGTGCTTTCTTTTTTTAACCATCTGAATGAGGATACGAGTAAAGTTATAGGCGCACTTAAATATTTTAAAGGCACAAAAAGGCGGTTTCAGATAAAAAAGAAGATAGGAGACATTACTTTTGTGGATGATTATGCGCATCATCCCACGGAGATCGACGCGGTACTTAAAGCTGCCCGCTATCTTAATCCTAGAAGGTTGTTCGTGATTTTTCAACCGCACCGCTTTTCCCGTGTAGAAAACCTGTATAAAGATTTTGCCCGTTGCTTTAACTGTGCTGACGAACTTATAGTCACCGATATTTATTCAGCATCAGAGACTAACCATGGTAAAGTAGATGTGAAGTCTTTATCTAAGGAGATACAGAATAATTTTAAAGGAAGCGTTGTCCATATTCCTAAGGATAAACTCATAAGTGAGATACCTTCGCGCCTTAAGGAGGGTGATTTAGTAATGGGCCTTGGCGCAGGAGATATAAATAATATAATGGATGGGATAATAAATGAGCTTGAAGCAAGCAGAATTAAAGCGTAAGTATAGTTTGGCGGATTTCACTACAATTAGAATAGGCGGAGAAGCTAAATATTTTTTTACTGTCAGCAGCATAGAGTCTCTCAAGAAAGTTTTAAAAAACTGCCAAGGTGTTTTTTATATTTTAGGAGGTGGTTCAAATCTTCTTGTTGCCGATAGGCTTATTGAAAAATGTGTTATTAAGCTGGGCGATGAGTTTAGCTACATTAGAAAAGACAAGTACCTGGAAGTCGGAAGCAGCACCCCACTTTCTAAGTTAATAAAATATGCTTCAGCGAATAATTTAGGGGGCTTCGATAATCTTGTAGGCATACCTGCGACTGTGGGCGGGCTTGTTACGATGAATGCTTCTTCTTTCGGCAGAGAAATATCGGCGTATCTTCGTGAAGTAGAGGTTATGGATGACCGTGGCAACGTAAGAAATTTCAAGAAAGAGGAAATCGTTTTTTCTTACAGGAAATCTTCGTTAAATAAATACGTAATTCTGCGTGTTTGGTTTGAGGCTGTAAAAGATTATGATACAAAAGCAAAAATAAGTAATTTTCTAAAGACAAGAATGAACAAACAGGATTTTGAGTTTCCAAATTGCGGATGTATTTTTAAAAATCCCGATACGAAGCCGGCCGGATTTCTCATTGAAGCTTGCGGATTAAAAGGCCTTAAGAAGAATGATGCACAAATTTCGCCTAAGCATGCAAATTTCATAATAAATTTGAATAAAGCCAGCTATAATGATGTAGACTATCTTATTGGCCGCATTAAAGAAAACGTGTACAAAAAATTTGATATTATCCTTGAGGAAGAAATAAAACGCTGGGCGTAATTTAGAAAGGTTACGAATGTTACGCAGGTTGCGTAGGTTACGAAGGTTACATTGAAGCTGTGCGGTTTATTGTAACATTCGCAACTTTCGTAACATCCGTAACCTTCGTAACATAAATATTATGGATATATTAAAAGATATAAAAGTCGGTGTTTTGGGCGGCGGAGTTTCTTCTGAAAGAGAGATTTCACTACTTTCTGCTAATGAGGCCTATAAAGCTCTTAGGAAAAATAGTACAGAAACTGTTTTTATTGATATCACAGTATCGCAGAACGAAAAGGTTAAAGAAATAATTTTGGCCAGCAATATAGATTTGGCATTTATTGCTTTGCACGGAGAATTTGGAGAGGATGGCAAAATACAGAAAATTTTAGAAGAACTTAATATTCCCTACACCGGTTCAGGTTCACTTGCGAGTTATTTGGCAATGGATAAAATTGCTTCTAAGGAAATATTTATCAAGAACGGTATTCCTACGGCTGGTTTTATAGTTTACGAGCATAACCATTCGATAAAAGAATTAGCATCTAATTTAAAATATCCTTTGGTGGTTAAGCCTTTCTTTTCCGGGTCAAGCGTGGGGGTGTCTATAGTGCGAAACAAAATAGAGTTGGAAAGGGCTTTAAAAAACGCGTTATTGCTTCAGCCGAAAATCATCATTGAAGATTATATAGAGGGAAGAGAATTTACTGTCGGAATTTTGGAAGATAAGCCATTGGCGGTAGTTGAAATTGTGCTAAAAAGCGAATATTTCGATTTTACTACAAAATACAGTGATGGTTTGGCCGAATTTATAGCTCCGGCGAAGCTCGATAAAACCATTTATAAAAAAATTCAGGATATAGCTTTAGCTGCTCATTGCGCTTTAGGTTGCAAGCATTTTTCGCGGGTTGATATACGCCTAGGTAGCGATTGTGTGCCTTATGTTTTAGAGGTAAATTCGATACCCGGTTTAACTACCCACAGCCTTTTGCCGCTTTGCGCTAAATGCTGCGGCATAGATTTTGACGAATTAATAATCAGGATGGCACAACTCGCTTTAGATGGGAAAAATTTTACGAAAATTAGAAAAAATTAAATCCGGCTTCACGCGTAAGCATTTAGGGATAGGGATGCTTCTCCTTGTCCTTATTGCTATTATTATTTATTCCGGTTCTCTGATATACCGTTCCGGGTTCTTTAGGGTTAGCAAGATAAGTTCCAATGTGCCTCTTGAGTTGGCTCTTAAAAATTACATATTTAATAAACCTTTATTTAAGCTTGATATCGGCAGAATCTACGATTTTATTTCGAAACGCCATCCCGAATATAAGAGTATCCAGGTTTTGAAAGAATTTCCTTCTTCGCTAAGGATAAATGTAATACAGCGTAAGCCCTTTGCGCAACTTTACTTAAAGAATTTTTATATTCTCGATAGGGAAGGTGTAGTAATAGGCGTAAGCGAGTCTAATAATTTGCCGCAGATGACAGTTATAGAAATAGGCCAAAACAGCACTACGCTGTCAAAGGGTATGTGTATTACCGATAAACGGCTTGAGCTTAGTTTTAGGTTGATTGAGGTGATAAAGGCGAGAAAATTTCTTAACAAATTTTTCATAAAAAGCATAAATACTACATTTCCTGAAAGTGCCTATTTCCGAGCTAACGATACACGCATCGTCATAGGTAATAGCGATTTCGAAAGAAAGCTTTATATATTAGAAAATCTTTTGAATGAAAAGCTTTCCGGTAATATAGCTTCAGTTGAATATATAGACCTAAGATATAAAAAAGCATACATAGGTTATAAAAAATGAAAGGTTTTTGCGGCATTGATATAGATACTGACAGAACATATATTGCCTTTGCCAAAAAGCTTCGGCACGAGCTCGTTTTTTTACAGGAAACAGACCTGGAGATACCGTTTTTTTCGAAGAATTTTTTCCAGTTCCTTCAGGAAAATAGTAACAGCATAAATCAAAGAATATGCGAGAAAGAAAAACAGCTGTCAGTGAACGTTGAAAAAGTCTACATTAATTTGCCATGGGGCTTGGAACAAAAAGGAGAATTTTCCGCAACCATACCTTTGAATAAAAGGAAAAAAATCACTGCGGCAGATATAATTTTTGCAAAAAAATATCTTCAGGATACTTTTTTGGATTGGGATGATTTCTGTATCCATAATTTTGTTTTAAGCTATGAAATGCAGGGCCAAATCTATAGCGAACCGCCAATTGGCCTTATCGCAAAAAAAATAAAGTTGAACTCATGCCTTATCTGGGTAAAGGATAAATTCCGTAAAGATGCTGAAACAATATTTTCTAACTTGGAAAGGAACTTCTCGGGGTTCATTTCTCCTTTTGCAAGCATCGCGGGAGGTATATTTACGCATCCAAAAGATATGAAAAATTCGTGTGCGATTATTGATATCGCTTACGATAAAACTTCCATTTTAGTGTTTAAAAACAAACGCATTTCTTATATTAAGGAATCAGAGTTCGGGTTAAAAAAAGTTTTTGATGAATTAGAGAAGAAAATCATTCTTCCAGCGGCATTGGCAGAGGAAGTATTTAATCGTTATATTTCTTTTAAGGAGTTATCGCATTTTAAGGAGGTCAGTATAAAAACCGGCAGCAATTATATAAATTTAAGCACACAGGCTGCCAACACTTTTGTAAGGGATTATATAAAGAATGAGCTCCTCCGTATTGTTGATGATGCAAAGAGCGGCCTTACCCGGGAATCATCTGTTTACATCTGTGGCAGATTGAATATAAAAGAAGGTTTTTGTGATTTTGTCAAAAGCTTTATTCCGTATGATGTGAAATTTAGTAACACCAAGGGCGTCGCATCT
>JALOCC010000110.1 GCA_023227945.1 Candidatus Omnitrophota bacterium | reverse complement strand
ATCTGTGGTGTGCGTTGGTTTTTTTGAACCGTTATAGCCTTTTGAAGCGCCTGCGTCGGCGATTTGGATTCCATTGGCCCATCCTTTAGGAGCCTGATTATTTTTATCACCTGTATACGAAAAAAAGTAATTATTTTGAACGATAATTTTAACACCGTTATCTATCCTGGCGCAGTCTGAAGTAATACCGGCTATATTATTTTTTTCCATCAGTCCGGTAATAATAGATGTCCAGAATATCCCCTCGTGCTGGCAATTGTTTATAAAATTTGAATAGCAGTGGACATTGGTAGCAAATCTTACATGAACCCCGTCACTGAAGCAATTGTCGATTTGCATATCATGTATTTTTATGTTATCACAGAACTTTCCGGTCTGCCCTGCGACATATATGGCTCTTTCGCAATCGTGAGCCGTATCTGCTCTTGAATGATGATATTCGAATGGAAGCTTATCACACGATCCATCGATTTGAAAACCATATATTTCAATATTATCATTATATAGTGACGTAATTATACTGGTTGTTCCTGTATACCATTGTTTAGCATCAGATCCGCTGTAAACTTTGACTATTACGTTCGGATCTCCCGTAAGAACAATGTTACTCGAAACTATTTTTATAGGATTATCTATAACAAAAACGTTATTCTGCCCGTCGGCTTTTAGATAGACTATTCCCCCGCCAGAACTTGCTGCTTTTTCAAGAGCTTCATTTATTACATCCTGGTCAGAGTGTGAACCAGTTGGACTTACAGTATATGTTTCTGCAAATATAATAGTTGTATAAATGTATAACAGTAAAATAATAAAAATTAATTTTTTCCATAGCATAAATTATATAAGGGTGTTATGTCATATAAATGTTAACAGTGGTTATATATACTGTTAACAATTTGGGATAATTAAAAAGTTTAATTTGAGATCCCGATACCGAGGGTGAAACATGACAAGTCGAAAGACAGGAAAGAAGATTGAAATCTCGTTCTCAAGAGATGTTAGCGATTCGAATGAGTCAACGGGAACTTTAACAGAAGACGAACTACTTGATTATCTTGTCAAAGTTGGGGAACTGATGGGTAAAAATTCAAACAGCTCCAACTTTAAAATTTGTGTGGATAGTCTCACCGACCCAGAATCGTTTTTTGGAAAACTTAACCAGAGGATAGCAGAGGAGAACATCGAGGGTATAAAAATAGTGCTGAATATGAAACTGAGCAAATAAACATCCAAGTCAAGGGGGGATAAAATGCCATGGAAAACTAAAAAACAAAGAAAAATTGCAAAAGCAAAGGCAAAAGTCAAAAAAATTATTATACTGTTATTGGTTGTTCTCGTGGTTGTAGGGGTCGGAATGTTACATAATAATGATTCTAAAGAAACCACGGATGCAACCACGTACACTGAAACTCAAGCGTATATGTTCGGTGCTAATAATGACGACACTGACGAACATTGTTTTAGTGTATCCATCGATGGTCATATTTTGCAGATTACATGGTAAAGGAGGAAATTGTCGCTAAAAAGTAAACCCAAAAAAACAAAATGTGAAGCTTGTCCTGTAAAAACCCAATGTGATCCTGAGCATAAAGGATGGCTACCTCATCAGTATTGGGAATTACGGGCATGTAAATAGCCTGTTAAAAATACATTTTTAAAATTATCATGTGGTGATATTATGAAACCATTATTCAAAATCGTTGTGTTTTTAAGTATAATCTGTGCGCTGGTTACGATTCCTATGGTATCGGCAACGTCAAATGATAAACTACCATCCCAAGACGAAATAACTCAATTCGTTGCAGAGATTAAAGGTTCTTCAGCCTCCGATATCCTTGACAAAATAAAATCCGATCACCCGACCTGGAACGCTGACCTTCTTGAATGTCCGACCTGCTCCGGAGATAAAGAAGCAATCGCCCTCTATTCGACCGCGTCTACAGAAAAAGGATATGGAAGCACCTATTGCAATGAAACCGGAGTAATTAGTCCATCAACCCTGAAAGGATATACACTGAAGGAGAGTTATAAAGGCACTCTTGAAGAATCTGAAAACAATACTGTAGAAAATACCAGTGCGCCGACTAGTGAAAACGTTGTAGAAGTTAACAGTTCAGAACATACCTACAACGACCTTAAAGAATTCCTAGGCGATTATGATGGAAACACAACATATTCACAGGAAAATATCCAGAGTTTGCAAGACACATTCTCAAAAGCTGGGTGGAGTACCGGGATAAGGTGGTGTATTGCCGTGGACACAACCGATGAAGGGCTGTTACATATCGTGTTGGGGGCCTAACATGAAACTACTCCCTTTCATCTCTCTTTTTTTCGTTGCACTCCTGACAACTACAAGCCTTGCAGCCGCTGAGTACGTTACTCCTGAAAAATACCAGGTGACGGAATATATGGATAGGTATTCTTTGGATGATCAAAACAATTCTTACCAGCTCGCCTGTGAGATCGGTCAGTTTGTCTCGGAGGAATACGGCTGGAACTGTGATATAAGACAGCTTA
>JALOCC010000109.1 GCA_023227945.1 Candidatus Omnitrophota bacterium | reverse complement strand
ACGCTTCTGCGGAGTCGTTCAACGCAAAAATAAAGGGTCAGTAGAAATTTAGTGGGGAAAAGCATAAATATTGGCGATACGGAATAGGAAGAACTTCTTATCTACGACCCCACGCAGATTAGCCCTGAAAAGTTTGATTTTCGCATTGAAAGACTCAGCCATTGCATTAGAAGACCGATGATTATAGAAGTTCAGTATTTCATCATAATGCTCGTAGAAAGTGGCTGCAATGATGTTGAACGAGCGGAATCCGGCTTCATCCACTTGGTTGTACCAACGAGCCATTGCCAACCTTGCAGCATCTTTAATTGTGTTCTTGGAGAATATCATACGAAGGGAATGGCAAAGTCCATATGCCCTTTGGATGTCCGGGTATTCATCAAACAGGATGTAAGCCCGCTGCTTCTGCCTTTCAGTCCATTTGTCGGCGGATTTGAACAGCAAGTACCGTGAACGAATGAGTAGTTCTTTGCGGGTGTCGCCATTTGAGTAGCGGAAAGGCACATATTGCTCGTTGTTGCATTTCGCCTCCTCCATTTCGTCATTGGCCTGTTGAATAGCGTCCCATCGGTGCTGTACCCGCAGATCCTGCACCGCGTCACAGGCCAGCTTCTGTATGTGGAACCGGTCTATGACAAGCTGCGCATGGGGGAAACTGTCGCGCACGATTTTGCGCATGGAGTCAGACAGGTCGAGCGTCACCTCCTTGACCTTGTCGCGCTCCGCCCCGTCTATCTGGCGGAGAACGGCAATGACATCCTCTGATTTGGTGCCGGCCACGACTGCCACCAAGCAGCGCTCCGATGTGTGCCTGTCGCGGTTGGTGACAAACGTGTACAGCTCGCCGTTGGACAGGGAGGACTCGTCGATGGCGAGGTTCTCCCCGATGTTTTCAGGGAACAGGATCCACTCGTCAGCATGGGGAAGCTGCACCCAGTCCCTGAAGCCGCTGAGCGTTTCCTTGTACTGCTTTTCGAATGTGTGCCCGTCTATGTGGTAGTACTCCTCAAGCGTACGGCAGGTCACTGGGGATGTCTCCATACGTTTCTTTTAAAAAAGCTCCAAATTCCTTGGAGTAACGCGTGCCCTTGGCTGTGACGTCTAGGTTTATCTGCAGGGAAAAACTCTTGCCTGAACGAGTGTCCAGCCATCGTCTCCTCCGCACTTTCAGTATCACCTTGTGGTCCCTGATCGGGAAGTCCGTGACATTGGCCTCTTCCATAAAGCCTTTTGACTCAACGTGTGCGTCTTTCACCATCTCAGGGTTCTCCTTCTCGTCAAGATGTATATAGATCTCTGTCGGTGTGGAATCTACACCTACTATTGCAAAATATTTGAGTATCTCGGTTGGCAGTACTACTTCTGCCAACGCTATTAGTTGTTTTGTTTCCATGGTATAGAAACGTTGATACTTGGTTTTTTATGATATTTCTTTCCCCACTAAATTTCTACTGACCCAAGAAAAACCCATTTATAAATCGCTTGCGATTCTCTTCTGACATGCCGCTGTGAACGTTGAGGTTTTTCTTCAAGTCCGTAAATCTCCCTTCTAGTTTGTTGTTTGTTCTTGGCATACCCTCCACCTCCTCAAATGTGAAAAGGTATGGCAGGTAGAAATCAATACTATTCTTTGCTGATCTCAGTCTCTGATGTGTATAGAACTTCCTACCTGTTACTTCGTTGACTGTCTTTTCTGCCAAGAAGGTCTTCCATCGACTGCACCATTTATCATATTGCTCAATAAATAGTTTTTTGTTCGCGCTCTTCATTCCATATATAATCTCAAGTAGATCAATACCAGCCTGTAATTGAGGATTCTTGGTCAGTTTACGCCTGACAATCGCAACCATGTGGAATTGACACATTTGTATTTTGTATTGCGAGAATACAGAAAACAAAGTCTGTATGCCATCTATTATGATGCCATCTATGTGGTAACCACAACTTTCAATATGATTCACTGCGGTTTGGTAATCCAGAACTCGTTCATGCTTTATGTGCTCCATATAAAGAACTGCGCCTGTGTCTGATTCTATGGCTATTATTATACCTGTGTTTCTCCCAAAATAGGTTGCATCAATATGTATGACGCCATGACCCATGTACTTTGGTTGAACCCATGTTTTCTTAATACAGCTGAGCCTTCTTTTTACAGTCGATTCACTAAGACCATGTCTGATGGACAATTCTTTTACAGTCTGCTTACCGAACATATAATCATTCCATATTGTCGAAGTGGAAATCCGTTCTTTTCCTACGAATTGGCGTCCACAAGCCAAACATTTGTATAATTGAACACCATTCCTTTTTCCGTTCTTTTTGGTTATTGCAGATTTGCAAGTTGGACATTTTTTTTATTCATAATACTCTTTTGAACAACTCCTAAAGCTAGAATTTATGGGACTTAAGAACAAGTCTCAGCCTGCATTTTGACCTATAGAGAATAAATGGTGTGTTTTTAGCCTGCATTTTGACCTATAGGTCCATTTTTTTGACACAGCCTCTTTTGCTTTGGAGCTTCTCTACTAGAATATCGGATTATGAGCAAAACTGTATGGGCAAAGTCTTTAATCAC
>JALOCC010000066.1 GCA_023227945.1 Candidatus Omnitrophota bacterium | reverse complement strand
AAATTCGTTTTTCATAAAATGCAATCCCGGAATTTATTTCAGATTTAGCCATCTGTTTTATTGTTTCATAATCTGTTGAGAATTTATTATCATACATCGGTCTTCCGGAATGCGTGACATTCGGCCAGCCAAGTTCTTCGCAAAAGTCCTTTTTAATTTCCCCGTTTTCTACTGTGAAAACATTAATGAATTTTTCAAAAGAATCAGGAGTCTTTATCAATTCTACAAGTTTTCCTTTGTCTGAACAAAGATCACTGAAAATCCTATTCAGGTCAGAATTTTCACTTGTCCAATGACCCCAAGAAACATCACCTGTTTCATAGATAACGATTAAGTCCTTTATATATGGGCTTCCTATTTTGATTACCCCGTTTTCGGAACAAACGATGTGTTCAATTTTATAGTGTTCTTTAACATTCTTCCATCCCATTATCGGCCTCCTCCTCTTAAAATGTAGATTCCGTGATCATCTTCCCATTGTTCCCGTATTTCTTTCCCGTATTTTTCTAGTAGACGGGTTTCAAATTTCCAAACGAAATACTTGAAATAATAACACACCCTCTTGTATAGTCCCTACTTTTTCTAATCCAGGATGCCAACCCAAAGGCGGCTTAAAGCAAAAGACGCCCTTAAGCCTAAACCGCAAGTATTTTAGGATTATCTTTTCCACAGAAATTCATTTACCCTTGTTTTCGAAAATCATTTTTTAGACTTCCTTTGGAAAAGGATCAAAATAAATTGTCAAATCAACAAGTTGACCGTCATCTTGTTTCCGCCAATCAATTCTTTTCACCGAACACAGATTAATTCCCATCATGTTCGTAATAACCGTTACAGGTAACGGGCAATAAGCTGTGTCTAAATCGGGGTTATTTGCAATTTTTAGGGTTCCTTTTTTCATAGCGTTTCCTCCATCACTGTTTTTGTTAATTCTTTATTTAAGATTGTTTTTGTATATTCTGCGGCTAGGATTTCCGCAAGAAGATGTTTGGCATTTTCACTAAGATGACTACTAAATTCAGCAGAAAAATCTCTGCGTGACCTGTACGTTTCCTTGCCCAGTCTTTCTGCGACGACACAAATAAGGTCTAACATTTCTGTTAGTTCCATCGCCTCCGCGAGGTCACTGACTTCAATTTCTATTGTCTTATTTGTTAAGATTTTCATATCTTCCTTATAGATATTCCGAAGATACCTTTTCGTGCCGGATTCCGATGCCTTCGCAATCAAAGACGGTATCTGCGTGTTCCTTTCTGTCTACTATTTCACCTCTGGCTGTTGCATGAATGGTCAAAAGGTCATAAAGATTAGGACGCTTACCGCAGACAAGCGCCTTGATACCGTTTACAATACCGGTACCCGACTTGCCGACAGTGTTGCAATAGGCAAACCTTCGCTTAAGGCTGATATCCATCCAAACCATCTTGTTTTCAATCAAGTCGAAAGCCATTGCCAAATTGCTTGTGGTATCTCCGGTCAAACGGAAACACTGCTTGACAGTCTTGATTTCATGAATCTTACCCGTGCTTTGTAAATCGCGTTCAATATAGCCACCGCAACATTCTTCAATTTCCTTATACGGGGTTCCACGGAAGCTGATTACAGACATCAGAACATAACGGATTCCACGGTTTACCGCTTCCCTTGTATCAATGTCAATGTATTCAGCGGCTCCGTTAGGTGCCGTAACAATATCTCCGCTATGACAAGCCCAATTTTCCCTAAGATTGTAAAAACAAATATCGGCTACCTTGTTGAAGTTGGCATCTAAAGCCGTAGCTGAAAGATCGATATCAACACCATATCCCTTCCACCACACGAAGAATCGCAAATACTTGCGGCCTTCCAACGCTGTTTTTGTTCCCCTTACCAAGGTCTTCATTCCGGTAGAAGAGGCGCTACGCATTGCAAAAGGAATGTTGTATCCCTTTAATTCAGGGTCGATATACACCTTTCCCAAAGCAGGAAGTTTCTTGAAACGCTGGAGAAGTGCGGATTCGCAAATTCCAACAACTTCATCGCTAGCATAAGACATAGCTTCGTCATTCTTATGAAAAGGAAGAATCGTCGCTGTTGTAAGATTTCCCTTCGGCATTGCGACACGCAAACCCAACCTCTTCTGGAAATGTGTACGGACCTGCATCAAAACCTGCGTAGACACCTGTTCAGCGACTTCTCTGAACAAAGACAATACTTCATAAGGGTCTTGCGTCCTAAGCAGGTGGTCAAGCCTACGTGCCATTTCTCCGGGCCTATGAGAAAGAACTTCCTTGACTTGATTCCAATCTCCGTTTTTGATCCCGTTTTCTACAATAGATGCCTGTGTCTTAAAACCGTACTTCTTATAGAGAGAAGAATAAGCCATTTTCAGATTATAATTGAAATCTGATTTTTCATGCGGATGAATCTTTTCGGCAAGCCGTTCCCAATACGGCTTGAAACGATACATGTCATCGATTGCGGTTCCGATATCCTTAGCGCAAATCTTTTCCAAAACATTCTTGATAAATGCACGATCCGATCTCTTCATCTTTCCAAAAACCGGAGGTTCTGAAAGACTGACATCTCCTCCGCTAATCTTGACGGCATAGCGCAAGACATCAGTAACAGTCTTAAAGAGATGCGCGAGTGAATACGTTTTCCTTCCTTGTGAACGGAAAATTCCGACAACAGTAGCAAGATTTTCCTTACAAGGAACGGATTCGATAACGACCGAAGGAAAAGCGTTGACAAGAATACCTACGTCTTCTATATCCTGTTGAGACCAAGCTGTCTTTGAACCCAAAAGATTCTGATAGAAATCTTTGATTTCTCCGTTCTTGACGATTCCAATTTCCGTCAAAGGATGCTTTTCATTAATTACCGGCCTAGACTTTTCTTCCACATCAGGAAGAATGGAAGTTCCGAACAAATAGGAACCCCAATAATGAATGATGGCATTGATATACAGTTCCGAATCACTTGCTGACATCACTTGTTCAGGGAAATTTACATAGAATGGCTTAAACTGGCAACCCTTGACGGATTCAATCTTTTTGACGATATCTGCATAAAGAAAAGCTACCTTATGCCGGTTTATGCCGATGAGACTTTCAAATGCGTCCTTGGACAGAAAATAACCATATGCTTCAAGATTCTTTGAAACAGTAGACACGAAAGGGATGTCTGCCTTCAACGAATATCCATCTTTTCCAAATTCATCTAGATAAACCTTGTTGAACCTACGGAACATCATTTCAGCTATTTTGTTCATTTTCTTATCCTTTTCTTTAAATTAGGTCTGGGAAGCGGAAAGCTGGTTTTTCCTTAAAAGTATAGAAGGAAGCTTATCCATAGCCAGACAAAGTGGTGTGTCTTACAAATTCGGGCAACAGGAGCCGCCCTTAAACATCAGACACATAACGCGCTAGACGAACACGCATTGTTTCAGCAAATCAAGAAGTACCGATTCCCTCTTCGCTGAGTAGGATTCCGAAGTCCTACGGCTTCTATGCCGGTCCCCACAGGTCTAACCCTGTATGGAGGTTTTTCATTTCAGCCGTTCCGGCACCTTGACGGCCAAAGCATTTATTCTCTGGTTTGCAGTTCTTGTCTCTCTTCAATAAAGATACATTATCAAATCACTTCACTGTTGTCAATAGGGTTTTGTCACTTATTTTTCAATAGATCATTTGTATCAGCGTCATTTATCCTAGCACTGATATTGTCGCAAAGGGTAAGAATCCAAGCTTCCCTAGACTTCGGAGCAACTGGACTCCCTTGAATTCTGCTGGTATGATGACTAAGAATACAGTGTAAAACCTGTTCAAAATACATCTCGTAGGCATCAGGAACAGTCTTTACAGCATCATTCCAATAAATCCCGCTCCTTGAAATGTGATGAATCATTCGCTTGTGTTCGGTTCCCTGCCAAAACCCGTTGACACACTCATAATCATACATTTTCCCGCTATCATGGAAAAGAGATGCAAGAAACAAAACGGGGTAACTAATTCCTTCCCATTCATATTTCATTCCGATAGACAGACAAAGATTGACGGTTTCTGCTGTATGCTGTACCAAGCCCCGAGTACCGTAATGGTGCTGGTGAGGAAGTGAACTTCCCGACCAAAAATTGAAACGTTCGTCTTTTAATAAAATATTTGCAGTTTCATACACACAAATATTCGTCGCAAAGAAATCTTCGGCGACACTTTCAAGGTATTTAAGCGGATCTCCAAAGTTCATATTCTTTTTTAATACCAATCGTTTGTTTCTGTTCTGATAGTCCCGCACTTCGGACAACGATAAAGGAAGAATGTATCATTCAAACATTTAGCTTTGGCGGAAACTTCTTTGCCGTCAATTTCTAAACACAACTTCTGAAAAGGTTCATCCCCTTTCCTGTTGGGATTGAAAACCCCATAATTATCAATTCCACGTTCATGAATATAACCACAAGCACACTTCATATCATTATTAACCTTTCTTGTTAAGTAAATCACATAGGTTTATCAATCTTTTGATTTGATACTCTTCAAGATCCCAACAAAGTCCATAATCAGTGGACTTTGAAGTTCCATATTCTACGGAAATAATGTACTTGTTATCTCCGTGGAGTCCCGGAGTTCGTTCGGCATAGCTTGGATGTTGTGTATCACAAACTGCGGCAATTCCGTTACGAATATCCAAGACATACCGATCTTTTATCAGTTCAGGAATCTTACGTATAACGCAAATAAAGTGATAGACTAACTGTTCGATATGGTACTCCTCAACGGGAATAAATTTTTCTCGGTTCCAGACCAAATCTCCGTCTGAGACTCTGCCGGTATTGACTTCTTGAAATCCATCCGGAATTTCAATATTAAAAACGTTGTCTGCTAAAATCTTTAGTGTTTTCATATTATTCTCCTTAGAAATCTTTGCGATCATGGACGGGTATCGGACGATTACCAGGGAAACGACTATCGCTGGAATAAATAAAGTTCCCTCCGAAACTATAGTTTGTCCCGTCTATCCCATATGGACGGGCGCAACTACAATCCTGACCGTGGCGAAGACTCATATCTTCCCGTTTGTCGATTTCAACCAACGGCATCTTTAAGACAAAATCCTTTGCCCTGAAAGGTCCGCCTTGGGGAAGAATCAAAAGAACGGAATTGTTATTGGCAGTGACGCCGTTTTTAGAACAGTCACTCACGCTACAACGATAAACTTCAACAATCAATCCAGAAAGGTCGTTCATTTCTTTATTACTCCTTAGTACTTGCGATTGACGGTAGGACAAATCTTGCGAAGAGCCGTAAGGATATGAGAATCATCGGCATACTTATATGCCTGTTCACAATAGAATCGATGAAGTTTTGCCGCACAGCTTACATCCCAACAGAAACGGCACTGAAGGTCTCTGACTGAATCTGAACGTTCAAAGTCGCCACGCTCGTACTTCTTAACCAAAACGTCCCATCCGCCTACAGATTCAACATACTTGTTGATTTCGGTCTTCATGTGGTCAAAGTGTTCTTCTGTGATTTTCATGTCTTCAGCCTTTCTTGCTTTCGATGACAATACCTTAACACATATCTTCTAATCTGTCAAGAGGGCATATAATCTTTTTAGCCTTTAGGAAGAATCTGTTTTTTTAGCCAATTTCGGTATGCGATATCGATGTCTTTCTTTACAGAGTCCCAACTCTGTTTGTGTGCAACCCTAGACTGTTTCTTTCCGCTCATTTTTTGAATAACCATAATTCTACTCCAATGTCACAATTTCCGTATAATCAGCCGTACCCCTGTTCCAACGCGGGTTGAAATAGGGGTCCTGTAGAAACTTAGAATATTCAGAAGGAAGTTCTCCGTCACTGGAAAAGAATTCATCACAAGTTCCATACACGACGAGACAGTCTTGACATCCGAAACCTACGCTTTTCGCAAGGTCAAAAATCTCTTTAACCGTCTTTGACTTGTTTTCTTTTATCAATGAAGCAAGTTCACCGGCCTTAAATCCGTTGCAACCACAAACCGCTTTCAAAAGGACATTACCCTTTAAGTCAACAACACTTACAAGCCCCTGAGTCGCCATTTTTCATGTCTCCTTGTTCTTATTATCATCTTTGCTTTCGAATCCGCCTTTGCAAAGTGGACAGTCCCACTCAGCAAACAAAAGTTTCGGTCCGCCCATCCCATACACAAAACCTGTCCCATTACATCGCTTGCATTTAACCGAACCAAGCCGTTCAGGTGACGAAATTGCGTCAGTCTCATTCTGTTGTGTATTGTAACCCATGTCTTTTCCCTTGCTTTGAGAAATACAAGATATCAGAACCGACTTAACTTGTCAAGTACGTGAAGAAAGAGACAAACATAAATTTTCTAACGCCTTGACGTTCCGCCTCCAAAACCAAATACTTCTTCCCGGAATATCTCCGATTATCGGTATGGCGGCAACAATCGCATGACCGAGACGCTTGCTAATCTTTTCACACCTTCGGAAACCATTACTTCTAAAAAGCTGACCGTTCTCGTCTTCGACAAGATACCGATCATCCAGCATTTCACGAAAAAAACCGACGACGAAATGGTCACACGGATCTCCATCGGAATATTTGGTAGCTAGGACATAATCTCCCTTATCCAAATGGTTTTTCATGTTAGATCACTTTTTCACTTCTGTCAGTAATTCTGAAAGAAATCCCCATCTTCTCAGCAGGACCATAACCTTCGATAAAAGTACTGGGCCAATCAGCCATGCCACGCACATGCATTTGTGCAAGATGGATTGCATGTTCCTCGATATCATCTACTGGCCACATGTATGAAGAAAATGCCTTCATGAATTCAGGTGTGAATTTAGTTTCATCCAAA
This sequence comes from Candidatus Omnitrophota bacterium, assembly GCA_023227945.1. Taxonomy (GTDB): domain Bacteria; phylum Omnitrophota; class Gorgyraeia; order Duberdicusellales; family 4484-171; genus JAJYOP01. The sequence goes on along the minus strand of JALOCC010000066.1, from coordinate 1,671 downwards.
GTCACTTCAACCGTATTTGTCACTTCAACTGTAATCGTTCTCATTATTTAGTCTCCATTCAGTTTCTAATTTCGTGTTGGGCATCTCCGGCGGAAGTGCCCACACTTCACATTCGATTTCGTAGTTCCAAGAATCGGTTCCTTCTTGAAGGTTCGCGAAAACCCATCCTTCGCTTGAATAGTCCCAGCAGACCAAATTGACGTTCAAGGCACCTTCTTTATCCCAGCATAAGACAGGAACACTATATCGCTTGCCGTAGTACGGGTGGTCATTACGAGGCGGTTTGTTCTGCTTGTTCATCTGTTGTGTTCCTTTCAAAGGTTTTTCACTAACCCATCGGCACAGCCACGGTATCACGTTGGCTTCACATGTTAGATGTGAAACATGATGCTCAACCTCAACCAAAGAAGGCACAGACTCAACTGTCGCCTTTTCCGTTTAGAGCCCTCTATGTGAGCCAAGAAACGGTATCTGATTCCGAGCGTCAGCTCATCAGCCGACCAATTGGGCATGATGGATATTGCATACCATGCGTTTCCTCTGTAAAAGTTCATTCTGTTCCCTCCAAAAGAATCTAACCAATCGACTAAGGCGCTGTATACAGCGCCTTAGTCGATTGGTTAGATTCCGTATTTATCCTTTACGGATTCGATATACCGTTTGGAATCAGAAAGTCCGAAGCCAGAAACTTCACAAAAGAACTTAACTACCGGAACAATTCTATTGTTGTTTCGAAGCATGTTTTCAATTTCCACATCCACATTTCCCCTGAAATCTTTCTGGAACATAAATCCCTGAAAAGCAAGAGTTTTCATCACCCGATCCACCTTTTCTTCTGCCTCTGGACATGAATAAAAGATATTCATTAGGGTGTGTTTTAGAAAATGCAATGCCGCATCCTCTTGCTTGTCAAAAACCTTGCCGTCAAAATCGCACTTATAAACCGTCACTTCTGAAATACCATTCATAACTTTTTCCTTAACTGTACAGTTCACTTTATTGTTCATTTAGTTACTACTTTAGGTGTAAGCTTCACCACAGCACGGACAGAAGTTAAATGCGAGAACGGAATCATCTTTGTTGACGGTATGTATATTGGAACTATATTCAATCCCGCTATCAGACACAATCATTTGCGCATCTGGCCCATTCAGTTTATATGCCGCAAAGCTTTTATAAAAATCTTTAAACTTACACCCATCTTTGTGCTTAACCATACATCAAGCCTTTCAGTTTCTTGTTGATGTCGATACCTTATCAAAGTCCTTCCAGTTTGTCAATACCATCATTCAACTTTTTTAGAATTTTCTGATATTCAAGAAAGAACCCGTCACAAGCCTTTTCATTTCCTTCATAACCTCCGACTTGCTGAAATGCCTTCCAAAGCCTGTTGGATTCATCTTTGAACCAGTTTGGTCCGTCAAGACACTCCTGTGGATCAACCACACACGACAGTCCGCAAATCAATACATCTGCATCAGGAAACCACTTTTTGTATTCTGTTATAGCGAGATTGCGCAATTCCGTTTTCGATTCGAATCTGTCCGTTATGTCTCCCGCTCCATAATGATGAAGAAAAGAAGGCATGTCTCTCTGCGCCTTTAGATTAAATCTTGCGGCAATAGAAGGAGTCATAGGATATTCAAGCGTCCGCCTTGTTGGAACGTTTTT
>JALOCC010000103.1 GCA_023227945.1 Candidatus Omnitrophota bacterium | reverse complement strand
TCCCGTCAAAAGGCATCGTGCCCCAAAGCACACCGGAAAAGTGTTCCCCTCCTATGGAAGAACTCCAATCCGAAATTTCAAGACAGACTATTCTTTTATTCATTTACCGACCCGATCTGATTTTAACGATTTTATCACCAGCTTTCACGCAAATGTCGTCGTTGTCTTCTTTAAAACAAACCAACTTCAATCCGATTACCGCGTAATCATCTTCATCCAAAATATCAAGATCGCCGTTGGAATACATCAAACCCTGAGCTTCTGCAATCAAATCAGATAGTTTCATTTTTTAACCTTTCTTCGAAGTTCTGAACCAGAAAACCCAATACGGAAATCCATTGCCTACATTACAGCCTTCTCCGACGGCTTCCAAAATCAAGTTTTCATCATCATAATAACGACGCAAGAAATTTTCAATCTGATTTGCAGACGCTTCATGTCTTCCTTCTAGTTTCCAACCCATGCTTTCGGCCAAGGAAATTACATCTTCGGCCACCATCCTTAAATTCATCACGTCCAAATCGGCAATTCGGAAGTACAGAAGGGATATAAAGAAAACCGACAATCATTCCCCAACGATTTGTAATATATTGGATACCAATTATTCTCTAAAAAACAAAGTCTGGCATTATTTTCCATTTATTTTCGCTACTTCTTCTTCTACTTCTACTTCTACTTCTACTTCTACTTCTATACCGAAGCCTTTCAACCACTCGGCGACAAGATGCCTATGACAAAAATCGCCCGGCTTTTCATAGCAAATCAAAGTCAACTGATCTGCTTCTGGATAAAATTCCTGAAGTTCTTTTACGACATCAAATGGATCTAATCCATCAAGAACTTGTTCATTGAAGCATTTGACATATCCATCATTATCTAACTTTCCTCGTTTCCAATCCATAAAGAACCCATACTTAGGAGCAAGCTTCTTATATTGCGGACCCTTATAGAACAAAGGGGCCTTCCCGCAAATCGAAATGGGATTTACGACTCTTTTAAGATTGGTGAAATAGGAAGTTAAAATTTTCATCACGTCTCCACACTGTTTCTACCAGCTTCAAATGCAGCCCTGACGATAGGATAGGCATAACCCCTGTCATCATTGTTTCTGTCTTTTAGGTATGAAACCATCCATTCATCATAAGTATTCTTATGTTTAATAACTAGAGATGTATTAACATCCTTTTGGTAAAGGGAAATAAACTCTTTAACAGTCTTTCTTTCGTCTCTACAAATTACCCCGTTTCCGATCTTGTATCTTACCCATCCTCCTTTAACATCCAAAACCGTTGTTGGAATCCACATTTTATTAGGCCAAGGACTACCGTCAACGCTTTTCAAAAACCAAACTTCATTAGGTTTGGGGAAATCAACAGTCTTCTCTTCTTTTTCTTTTTTTTCTTTTTTCTTCCATAATCTCCAGTTCATTCATTCCTCCTTCTATAGTACGCCTTGCATGCCGTTCTTATGTTTTCGATTTCTTCAACAATCCAATCATACTGGTGAAGTCTTACAATTTTACAATTACTTTCTTCTCCATAGTAGTAATAATGCGTCAGTGGCAATTCTGATTCAATCAGATTCTTCAGAACATCCCTGTTCTGACGAAGTTTGCATCTGATGGCTTCCAGAATCTCACCCTTATTAACATCGCTAAGGCCGTCTTTATCTATACGGTCTTCCCTAAGTTTCTGTCCTTCTGTCTTCGCTGTGAAGCCGTCATACTTCCTAAATTCTTCATGTTGGCATCCCGTCAAATAGTAGTACCAAAACCCCTCTACACATTCGAACCTTCCGTATTCCTTCATTTCAAAACCGTGTCTGGAAAGATTCGTCAAATCCCTTCCGAGTTTTGTCTTCCCCTTGGTATAGATATTGATGTGAGTCACTCCGTCCGTAAGAGGCCCGTAATTCAGAATCAAATCAGCAAAACTTTGTTCAAATACCACATTCTTTGGGATTTCAAAAGAGGAAAACATATCAGCCATTTCACGACAACTGTAACCATTGAGGTTCTTGCCGGTTCCGGAATACGCGACTACGAATTCTTTTTCCGGATTCTCGGATGCAAAACAATAGAACTCTTGTATCTGTTTTTTGATTTCCTGCGCGTCGATACTAGGGTGCTTATCTTTTGTCAAGTCCTTCGTTACAATGGCGTAGCTGCGGCCCTGAAGGCCTCTGGCTTGACCGTAGACAGCCCCGCAGTTCTGGCGTGCAAAAAAAGCCGCCCCCTTGCCGTGCGCCCCTTTTTTATTACTGCCAAAAACAAATATCTGATTATCTTTCAGATTTTCGATTGTTCCTGTATAAGTTTTCATACTAGTCATTCCAATGTTTAATTACGCCTGCGACAATGACGGTATTCGTAAACAGATAGGAAAACAGAATCACGGTTCTGATAATAGCGGCTATATCTGACGCCCTATCGTTATTTTCAAAAGCCTTCTGTCCAATCGCCTTAGCCCAAATGTTCCAAAACTTCATTTTTCTGGTTTCTTCATGCCTTTGAATCCGTCTTTGAAAATCTCTTCGAATGGATTCCTCGGATTTTTTTCTTCTGGTTTCAGAAAGTCTTCAAGCCGTTTAAAAGATTCTTCAAGTTTTTTTTGTTCCTTTGTCTTTTCCATATTTCCCCCCTTTAGTTTTTAACGTAACAACGTAAAGTTTCCTTAACAATTTTGGGAGTTTCCAGGGTCCCTGATATTTTGAATAGTAGTTGTTCCATAGGTTTGACGGTTTCAAACAGCAAATAGAATTTTGGCGTCCGTTTTTGTAGCTTAGAAGTTCCCCGACGTTTTCTACAAAACAAGCGTCCCTGTCAAGAAGGTATTCCATATCTTCCGGTTTAGTTTCCCAGACTTCATATTCGGTATCATCATCGCTAAGCTTAAAGAAAAGATGTTTGCCTTGATATTCCAGAACCCCAGAAATCAGCATTTCTCGGAATTCAATATCAAACTTTAAAGAATTTCGGAATTCGCTGAACTTCATCTCTTTTGTAGGAGAAGTAAAATCCATAATTTTACCGTTAGAAGCGCTCGTCAAAACGTCTTTTGAACCGCAATGAGGACAAACAGATATCGAATC
>JALOCC010000107.1 GCA_023227945.1 Candidatus Omnitrophota bacterium | reverse complement strand
GCGCGGGTGTTTTGTTCCATGGAACAGGGTAATTACAGAGAACAAAATACCAGTATTTATATCTGATGTTAAAATCGGTGAATTTGTGTATTCGCATGACGGAACACTTAATGAAGTAATTGACAAATTTATTTATGATGTAAAAGAAGAATTAATAGAAATTGAAACTGAAGATGGAAGAAAAATCAATTGTACTTTAAACCATAGAATTCTTGTAACAAGGAACCAAAAAGAAGAATGGGTAGAAGCTCAAAACCTACTAGAAGGAGATGATATCGTAGATCTTTTTTGATTTTGGCCTCTATGCTTAGATAGTGGTAGTATTTAAAAGGAGGCTTTACATGGGGAACGTTTATCACAGAATAGAAGATGTGCCAGAATGGATTCGTCCTTTCATTGAAGAACGTACAATAAAAAGCATAGATGTCAGAACGAACAAGAATGTAGAATACAAATATTTCGGGAAACTACCGATTCCTATAAACGAAATGCTAATTCATGAAAATGAATTGAATAAACATTTGAAGTGGGATGTGTCTGGTACGTGTTATAGTTGTGGAAATCATTTTGTTACGACTTGGAATTCACTTTTAGCAAGAAAAAACATGCAAAAGAAGAATTCTGTGGTAAATGTCTTCGAAAGGAACAATTTACTGAAGAATGGCGGCGGCATAATTCAGAAGCTCAGAAAAAAGTGCAAGGCACACCAGAAGCTAGACGTAAAATGTCTGAAATTTTGAAAGAAGTACATCGAAAAGACCCAGAAATAAGAAAAAGGATTGGAGAATCTTTACGTCGTGGATACAAAGAACATCCAGAAAGAAGAGAAAAAGTTTCTGAAGACTTAAGAAAACGCTGGAAGGATGCCGAAGGTCAGCAGAAGTTTATGGGACGTGGATTTTATTATGGGTGGGTATTTACAAGGTGTGGAAGAATCTTTTTTGCTAGTTCTTGGGAATTGATGTTTCTTTTATGGTGTGACAATAACATAGAAGTTTGTTCTTTCAAAAGGTGTACGGATCATGTTCCTTACAAAACGATATTAGGGAAACCCTCAAACTATTATCCAGATTTCGAAATGGAAATTGGTGGAACTCAATATGTCGTGGAAATCAAAGGAAATCTTTCTGAATTTGAAACAGTTCAACGTAAAAAAGAGGCAGCAGAATCTTTTTATTTTAGCAATAAAAGATATATTATTCTTTACAAGGCTGACTTGGAAAGAATGGGAATTCTAAAGTATAACAAAAAAGTAGAACTTTGGATTTCTGAACTTTGTGATTCTAATAAAATCGAATGTTGTGGTTTCGGCAAGTTTAAGAACACCAAAAGCTTCGAAAATTATCTCGCGAATAAATTATCCGAAAGGAAAGAAAAGCAGCGGATAAAAGAAGAGAAAAAACACAAAATGCGTCTTGATGTTAAGTGCCCTGAGTTACTCTTACAGTGGAACTACAACAAGAATGATAAAGGTCCAGACTTTTATCCATATTGGTCTTCGGAAAAGGCATGGTGGATTTGTTCAGACTGCGGGAATGAATGGAAACAAACAATTTCTAGCAGGACATGCACGCCCATAAGAAATTCTTGTCCAGTTTGTGCCAAAAAGAGGTTACGGAAGGAAATGTCAGAAAGATCCAAAAGGATGTCTTTAATACGTTTCGGTCAGAAAAATCTTGAAGAAGAAAGACTAAAGTACATTAACGAAATTAAGCGTCAAATTTCTGAGACAGGAATCGTTCCGACAAGGGAAGAATTTTTAATGAAATCAAAAATGTCGTTTGTTTATTTGTATAAAATTTTCGGGGCTTATAACTTATTAGTAGAAGAATCAGGATTTACTCCAAGAAAAAGAAAGAGAGAATAGATGTCTAAAATTAAATCGTTAAAAAAGATGGAATATAATGGGAAAGTATATGATTTGTGTGTTAGGAATACGCACACATACAATATAGAAGGATTAGCGGTACATAATTCAGCCGGTGGGTCATTAGTTTCATTTTGTACGGGGATTACAGACATTGACCCTATCAAGTACGATCTTCTGTTCGAACGTTTTCTTGATTTTAGCAGAAGTGAAATCAAGGTCAATGGATTTGAAGCCTAATACTTGACAATAGCGGACGAAAATGATAAAGTGGTTGTCAATTCGAAAGGCGTAAAAGAATGAATATTTTGTCTCTTTTTGACGGTATGAGTTGTGGTCAACTAGCTCTTAAACGTATCGGGATCATTCCTGACAACTATTTCGCAAGTGAAATCAAGACTGATGGAATTTCGGTCACGATGTCGAACTTCCCGAATACTAAACAAGTAGGAGATGTCACCAAGCTTGACGGTAAAAGTCTTGGTAAGATTGACCTTCTTATTGGAGGAAGTCCGTGTCAGGATCTATCAATTGCGATGTATAACAGAACGGGTCTGGCAGGAATTAAGTCGAAGCTTTTTTACGAATATGTCAGGCTTCTTAAAGAAACGAATCCCACATATTTCCTTCTTGAAAACGTTGGATTGATGTCCGAAGCGGATAAAGCAGTCATCACCGAAATCATGGGTGTAGAACCAATTGCTATTAATTCCCTTCTTATCAGTGCGCAATTACGAAACCGCTTGTATTGGACAAACCTAAAA